>NZ_JBYOJU010000015.1:0-161179 GCF_057798855.1 Cupriavidus sp. 96C5-1
CCGGCTGCAGCCCGGGCTCCCAATATTGCCTTCCACTACGGCAGCAAGCCGCCGGTGGACGCTCTCCAGGCCTTCGATATCGCGGTGGTCGAGCCGGACAGCGGCTTCGACCCGCGGCGCGTGGCCACCCCCGATACGCAGTGGTTCGCCTATGTCAGCATTGGCGAAGTCGCGCCGTCGCGCGCTTACCTGAAGGACATTCCCAAAGCGTGGCTGACTGGCAATAACGATGCCTGGGGGGCCCGTGTGGTCGACCAGGCCGCCGAGGGCTGGCCGGCTTTCTACGTGGACAAGGTCATCGCGCCGTTGTGGGAGCGCGGTTATCGCGGCTTCTTCCTCGATACGCTCGATTCCTACCAGCTCGTGGCCAGGACCGATGCCGCGCGCGCCAGCCAGGAAGCCGGCATGGTGGCGGTGATCCGCGCCATCAAGGCGCGCTATCCCGAGGCCAGGCTGATCTTCAACCGCGGCTTCGAGATCCTGCCGCAGGTCAACCAGCTGGCCTATGCGGTGGCCTTCGAGTCGCTCTACCGGGGCTGGGACCAGGCCGGCAAGCGCTTTACCGAGGTGAGCGAGGCGGATCGCAACTGGCTGCTTGGCCAGGTGCGCACGATCCGCGAGCAATACCGCCTGCCGGTGATCTCGATCGACTACTGCCCGCCCGCCGACCGCCAGTGCGCGCGCGATACCGCGGCGCGGATCCGCGCGCAGGGCATCATCCCCTATGTGGCCGACCCCGGCCTGCAGACGGTCGGCATCGGCAGCATCGAGGTGATGCCGCGCCGCGTGCTGGTCGTGCAGGACCGCGAGGCGGGCGTCTCCATCGACGATTCCGCCGGCGTGCGTTTCGTCGCCATGCCGCTGAACTATCTCGGCTATCGCGTGGACTTCGCCGAAGCCAGCCAGCCGCTGCCGGAGATCGGCCCGGACCGTTACGCCGGCGTGGTGATCTGGATGGGCGGCAATGTGCGCAATGAGCCCGGCCGCTTCTTCGGCTGGGTGCAGCGCAATATCGACCAGGGTGTGCCGGTGGTGTTCCTGAACGACTTCGGCGCGCGCATGAACGGGGCGCTGGCCGCGGCCCTGCAGCTCAAGACCGTCAAGGGCAAGGTGGGCCGCACGGCGCAAGTCGTGTCGAAGGATCCGATGATGGGCTTCGAGATGCCGGTGGCGCCGGACCGCGCCCAGGCCGTGCCGGTGCAGGTCGGCGACGCGGCGGGCTTCCGCTCGTTGCTGCGCTTGCATTCGGGCACGCTGAACTACGATGCCGCCGCGATCACCCCCTGGGGCGGCTACGTGCTCGGTCCCTACGCGGTGCGGCAAAGCGCCAAGGACCAGGACCGCTGGGTGGTGCAGCCGCTGTCGTTCCTGCGCGAAGCCCTGCGCCTGCCGGTCATGCCGGTGCCAGACGTCACCACCGAGAACGGGCGGCGCCTGCTGACCATCCACGTGGACGGCGACGGCTTTGCTTCGCGCGCGGAGATTCCCGGCGGCGGTTTTTCCGGCGAAGTGCTGTTCCGCGAGATCTGGGACCACTATCGCCTGCCGATGACGATGTCGGTCATCGAGGGCGAGGTGGCCAGCGACGGCATGTATCCGAACCTGACCGCGCAGCTGGAGCCGATCGCGCGCAAGATCTTCGCGCAGCCCTATGTCGAAGTGGCAAGCCACACCTTCTCGCACCCCTTCGAATGGGGCCGCACCGTGCCCGGCGGCACCCATTCGGAAAACGCTACCGAAGGCGACGACGACTTCCACCTTGCGATTCCCGGCTACCAGCTGGATCTGCGCCGCGAGATCGGCGGTTCCATTGACTATATCAACCGCACCCTGGCGCCTGCCGGCAAGCCGGTCAGCATGCTGCTGTGGTCGGGCGACTGCCAGCCGCCCGCCGAGGCCATCAAGTTGGCCGATCAGGCGGGCGTGCTCAATATGAACGGTGGCGATACGCTGATCACGCGCAGCAACCCGACCTGGACGGCGATCTCGCCGCTCGGCATCAACAAGCCCGACGGCACCTTCCAGGTCTTCGCGCCCAACCAGAACGAGAACGTCTACACCAATCTCTGGCACGGACCCTTCTACGGCTTCGAGCGCGTGATCGAGACCTATGAGCTGACCGACAGTCCGCTGCGTTTCAAGCCGGTCAACATTTACTACCACAGCTACTCGGGTACCAAGGTCGCTTCGCTCAAGGCGCTGCGCAAGGTCTATGACTATGTGCAGAGTCAGCCGTTGTTCCCGGTGCATGCCTCCGACTACGTGCGCAAGGTGATCGACTGGCAAGGCATGGCGGTGGCGCGCGAGCTGGGCGGCGACGGCAAAGAGCCGGCTGCCTGGATCGTGCGCGGCGACGGCAACCTGCGCAATGTGCGCTGGACCGGCGCGGACGTGCCCGACGTGGCGGACTCGCAAGGCGTGAGCGGCACCTCGCCGGCGCCCGGCGGTGGCGTTTACGTGCACCTCGCCGATGGCGCCTCGCGCATCGCGATGCGTGCGGCCAATGCCGTGGCGCCCGTGGCCCCCGGGATCGTCGAAGCCAATGGCTTCGTGCGGGACTGGCAGCGTACCGGCCAGGGCAGCGCGCAGCATATCCGTTTTGATTTCAGTGGCTACACCAAGCCCTTCTTCCGCCTCTCCGGTGCGGACCACTGCCGGGTTGCCATCGGTGGCAAAGCGGTACAGGGCGTGCGGGATCGCGGCGCGCTGCGTTTCGATACCACTCCCGTTCCCAATCCCGACAATGCCAAGCAAAGCGTCGAAATCACCTGCGCCGCCTGAGCGCGAGCGGCTGCTGCCGCCGGCGTTCGTGCTGACCTTCACCGCCATGGTGGGGATCGGCCTGGCGCTGATGTTCCCGCGCGAAACCTTGCGCGAGCGACTGCTGGGCGAAGGCCGCGCCGTTGACGGTCTCAGCGTGGCCTACCTGGAAGCGTGGCTGCGCGCCACGCCCGAAGACAGCGGCTTCATGGCAGTGCTGGCGGAGCAATACGCCCGGACCGGCCGCCTGGAAGAGGCCGAGGCCTTGCTGGGCCAGCTCGAGGCGCGCTATGCGGCCAGCCGCAGTGGACCGGCGCGCAAGTCGGCCGATGCCGACCTGCCCGGCCAGATCCTGCTCACCCGTATCGAGATCGCCCAGCAGCGTGCGTTCGCCGCGCAGCCGGAGACCCCGGAACGCAAGCATTACATCGAGCTGCTGAGCGGCCTGCTCGACCAGGCCGTGCCGATGCAATGGGGGCGCGGCGACCTGGAGGAGCTCGCCACCACCGCGCGCTCGATCAATGCGCTCAAGCCGGCGCAGCAGTTCTACCGCGCGCTGGCCAAGAGCGATCCCGCCCGCGCCGGGCTATGGAATGCACAGGCCGCTTCGGCGGCCCTGGCCGGCGGCGATTACCGGCAGGCGGCCGAGGCGCTGTTCGCCGCGCAGGCTCGCGCCACCGAGCCGGCCGAGCAGCGCCGCCTCTTTCTTGCCGCGCTCAAGACCCTGCAGTCCGGCAACGAGCTCGACCAGGCGCTGGCCCAGGCCGAACAGCGCGGCGGCAAGCTGCTCGACAATCCGGAGGTCCTGCGCTACCTGACCAGGCTGGCCATGGCCGCCAACCGTCCCGAACAGGCTGCGCGCTACGTGCAGCGGCTGCTGCGCCTGCCGCCGAGCGTGCAGGGCTTGCCGGACAGCGCGGCAGCGCAGCATGCCGAGGCGCGCCGTATCGCCGCCGCCCAGCCCTGGGCCGCGCAAGGCGTGGTCTTTCTCGACGGCCCGCACGGGCTGGCCCTGCGCCGCGCGATGGGCGATGCCGCGATGCCGCGCTTGCAGCGCGTGGCGAGCACGGCGGGCGCCGGCACGCCCGCGTCGGCAGCCGGCAACCCCGCTTCGGCTGACCGCGCCGTCAATGCCGACGACTACGAACTCGCTTTCCAGGTGTTCCTGGCTGCCGGCAAGCTGGACGACGCCCAGCGCGTCGCCCAGAGCGCGGTGCAGCGCATGCCCGGCGCGGCCCGCTGGCGCGAGCGCCTGGCGCAGGTCGCAGAATGGAACCGCCAGCCCGCGGTAGCGCTCAAGAGCTGGCTCGAATACGCGCAGGCCAGCAACGACGACTCGGCCTGGAAAGCCGTGCTGCGCCTGGCTCCCAGCCTGAACGACGATCGCGCCTACCTGGCCGCGCTGCGCCATCGCGCCGGCACCGGCGATCTCCCCACGGTCGACCAGGTGGTCGCCGCCTACGAGCGGCTGGGCGAGCCCGAAGAGGGCATGGCTTTCCTGCAAAGCCTGAGCCACGGCCCGAACGCGCGCCAGATCATGGAGCGGCATGCCGAGCTGGCCGAGCGCGCCGGCAAGGACGCCCGCGCCTTCGATCTGTACACCGCCTTGCAGCAACGCTTTGGCCCGCGCCCGCAGTACGCGCTCAAGCAGGCCAACCTGCTCTATGTGCACGGCAAGCTGGACGAAGCACTGCAGGCCATGGTGCCGTCGATGCGCACCGCGCGCTCCGCCGACATCGATTTCTGGCGCACCTTCACCCAACTGGCGCGGCTGAACCAGCGCGGCGACCTGCTCGAGCAGGGCTACCGCCAGCTGATGCTGGCCATGGCCGAGACGCATGACGATCATTGCATGGCCATGCCCGCGGGCGCCGGCCGCAACGATTGCCTGGCCGAAGTGCGCGATACCGAGGAGTCGGATTTCTCGAACCTGATCGATTTCTACGACAGCTCGCCCATCGATGCCGGGCGCATCGCGGAGGCCGGCTGGCGCAAGAACGGCAAGCTCGCCTCGCTTGAGCTCGCCGTCAATTACTACACGCGCGCGCGCGCCTATGGCCGCATCGCCGCCCTGCTGCAGGGCATGAGCGCAGAGCAGGTGAAGCAGGCGGAACAGTCCGGCCGCTTCCTGGCGACACGCGCCGAGTACCTGCGTGCCCGCGGCGAACGCGAGCAGGCCCTGGCGGACCTGCGCCGCGCCGCCAGCCTCCCCGATGCCGACAGCGAGACGCTGGCCGCGCTGATGTGGTCGCTGGTCGATCTCGGCTCGGATACCGAAGTGCGGGCCATGATGCGGCGCCTGAAGAGCGAGGCCGAGGACAACCCGGACCTGTGGGGCGCCTTCGCTGCCGGCAATATGCGCTTCCAGGATGGCCGCGCCTCGCTGCACTACCTGCGCAAGATGGCCGACGGCAAGAGCGCGGACCCGCTCTGGCTGGGACTGGCCGCGGATGCCTACGATGCCATCGGGCAGACCGGCACCGGGTGGCGCCTGCGCCGCCAGGCCTGGATCGACCTGCACGGCGGCCATGCCGTGGGGGCACGCCGTGCCTCGGATCCTCGCGGCGCGGATCCGGCCGCCGAGGAAGAGGATGCGCAGGGCGCCCCCGCCCCCGCGGAGCTGCAGCGCCAGACCGTGGCGCTCGGCCGGATCTTCGCGTCGGGCGATGTATCGCGGCGCCTGGTGACGGAATTGCTGCGCGGCGACCGCACCGTGATGGCGGGCGGCGACGCTGCTGACTGGACCGGGCCCGCCAAGCCGGCTTCGCGGCTCGGCGAGATTCCCGGCCTGCCGCCGCTGGCGTCCAGGCTGCCGCAGGGGATGGCGCAGCGCGAGGCACGCCAGCAGGCCGTGGTGTCGGTTGCCGCCAAGGAAGTGGCGCTGGCCTGGGCGCTGTCCAGCGAATCCAGCGAACTGGCGCGTGCCTGGCTGGCCCGCCAATATGCGCGCCAGCTGCTGCGCCCGGCCTATGCCGAAGTCACGCTGGCGCTGGCCAACCAGGACCTGGCCACGCTCGACCGCGTGCTGGAGCGCCAGGCCGGCCGCGTTCCGGTGGACAGCCAGATCGAGGCCAATGTCCAGCTCGGCCGGCTCGGCGCCGCGCAGACGCTGGCCTTCGAGACGCAGGATGCGGCCCGCACGGACGACAACCTGCAGGAGACCCTGCAGGACGCGCTGCTCTTCAATGCGCAAGCCATCGAGCCGCGCGTGACCTACCAGCGCCAGAATCCGCTGAGCTATTTCGATTACAGCCTGGGCGGCGGCGTGCGCCTGTGGGATGGCTATGACCTCAACCTGCGCGGCGCCTGGCGCACCCAGCGCAGCCTCGACCAGGCCCAGCTGAGCGGCGTGCCCGCGGCCGACCAGCGCGGCGAGCTGTCGCTTGGCTACCGCGGCCAGCACGTGCGCTGGCGTCTCGGCGTCGGCCGCCGCGATGGCCTGGCGAGCATGACCACCGCGCGCTTCACCGGCGAGTGGCTGGCGGGTAACCGGCTGAGTTTCACCACGCTGGCTGGCATCAACCAGCAAGCCGACGAATCGGCGCCGCTGCGGGTCGGCGGCGCCAAGGACGTGCTCGGACTGGGCGCGAACTACAACCTGAGCCTGCGCGAATTTGTCGGCGGCCGCATCGAGTACAGCCGCTTCCGTGGCCAGGACGGTTCCGCGCTGGGTCACGGCCTGGTGTACGACCTGGAGGCGGGCTATCGCATCCGTACCGCCTACCCGGACTACACGGTGCGACTGGTCGGCACGCACGCCTCCTACGATGCGCGCGGCGGCACGCTCAGCAGCAAGCTGGCATCGCTGGTGCCCGCAGGCGACGGCGCCACGCCCGGCTTCTACATGCCCCAGGGTTTCACGCAGGTGGGTGCGACCTTTGGTTTCGGCACCCAGCTGCTCGACGACTACACGGGCAAGTGGCGCCCGTTTGCCGAGATCGGCCTGCTGCACGATACCCGCGCCGGGCAGAACTTCCGCGCGCAGCTGGGCGTGGCCGGCAAGGTCTTCGGCAGCGATCACCTGTCCATGTATGTGCAGCACGAAACCGCAGCGCGCAACGGCGGCACGCCGCTGACCGCGGTCGGCCTGCGCTACAAATGGCTTTACTAATCCGGGCGGGCACGCGGTTGTGCCGGTTCACTGTATGCAATAGAGAAGGGGAGATAGTCATGGAAACAACTAGCACGAAGCGCAACCGCGCCGCACGGCTGCTGGGCTGGTGCGGTGCGCTGGGCGCGGCCCTGTGGCTGGCCGGATGCGCGGTGACCGATGTCGGCCGCGCCCCCGCGCTGCCGACGGGCGAGTCGCTGGCAGTCCTGCCGATCGTCAACTACACCGAGACGCCGCAGGCTGGCCTGCGTGCCGAGGCGATCGCCGAGAGTCTGCTGAAGACCGGCGGCATCGCCAGCGTCAAGCGCTATCCGGCCAGCCTGAACCCGGAAACGCTGTTCGAGCCGGCCGAGCGCGAGTCGGTGGGCAAGGCGCTCGAATGGGCGCGCAGCCAGAAGGTGCGCTACGCCCTTACCGGCGCGGTGCAGGAGTGGCGCTACAAGGTCGGCGTGGATGGCGAGCCGGCCGTGGGCATCTCGCTGCAGCTGCTGGACGTGAGCACCGGCGAAGTGGTGTGGACCGCCACCGGCAGCAACAGCGGCTGGAGCCGCGAGTCGCTGTCCGGCACCGCGCAAAAGCTGCTGCGCCGCCTGCTGGCGCCGCTGCGCCAGGGTTGAGGTGCGGGAGAGCGTGATCGTGGCCAAGACAGCCGACAAGATACGGGAAGGACAGGGCATTGGCGCGGGCGGCCGCTATCTGCGGTTGCTGGCGCCCGCCACGAGCGGACCGGTCTCGCTGGCCGAGCTGGTGGCGGCGATGACCCTGGCGATGGGACTGGGGTACCTGGTCCTGCCCCAGAACCCCCTGATGCTCGGGCTGGGCTTCCCTTGGGCATGGCTGCTGCCGGTCATCCTGGCGTTGCGCTACGGCACGCTGATCGGCGTGGGCAGCGTGCTGATGATGCTGGGCGGCTGGTTCTTCTTCCACCAGATGGGCGCGCAAGCGGGAGAATTCCCGCGCCCGTTCTTCCTGGGCGGCTTGCTGATGGTGCTGGTTGCCGGGCAGTTCGGCGATGTCTGGGGCACGCGGCTGGCGCGCGCGCGCGCCGTCAACCGCTACCTGGAAGAGCGGCTTGCCGCGCTGACCAAGAACCACTATCTGCTGCGCGTTTCGCATGCGCGGCTGGAGAACGACCTGCTGGCCAAGCCCACCACCTTGCGCGACACGCTGTCGCAGATGCGGGCAGTGACGCTCGAAGACGCCGCGCCCGGCAGCGGCGCGCTGGTCGGTGCGCGTCCGATGTTGCAGGTGGTGGCGCAGGCATGCCAGCTCGAAGCCGCCGCGCTATATGCGGTCGACGGCGACAAGGTGTCGGCCGAAGCGTCGGCGCAGGTCGGCCCGGCGTTCGCATTCGACGTGAACGACGTACTCGTGCGGCATTGCCTGGAGACGCGCGAGCTGGCGCATCTGCAGGCGGGCGGGCTGTCGCACCAGTCGCAGGATCATCCCAGCACCCGCTATGTGGCGGTGGCGCCCGTGTTGTCGGGCGCCGACAAGCTGGTTGGCCTGCTGGTGGTGGAGCGCATGCCGTTCCTGTCGCTCAGCTACGAGAACCTGCAGCTGCTGATGGTGTTGATGGGCTACTACGCCGACGGCATCGAGCATGCCGCATCCACGCGCGCCATCGCGGCCGGGGTTGCCGGCTGCCCCTACGAGTTCGCGCTGGACTATGCCCGCCTGTCCCGCCTGCGCCGCGACAGCGGCATCGAAAGCACGATCGTGGCGCTGGTGTTCGATCTCGACGAATCGCGCGATGCGCTGTTCGACCAGGTCATCCGCAGCCGCCGCGCGCTCGACGTGGCGTGGCCCCTGACCAGCGCGCACCAGCGCGCGCTGCTCACCCTGATGCCGTTGTCGGGCAACGAGGCGGCTTCGGCCTACCTGGTGCGGATCGAGGACATGCTGCGGGCCCAGTTCGGCACCGATTTCGAAGCCGCGCGCATCGGCGTGCATACCCTCGCGGTGCCTCCCGGCGCGCCGGTCGAGCCGCTGGCCCGGCTGCTGCACCGTTGCCACGTGGATGTACAACCCGCGCCGGTACCGGTGCCCGTGGCGCTAGGCGAGGCCCGCCGTGGGTAAGCTAGGCATCGGCGGCATCGCCGCGCAGCTTGCCGCCCTGGCGCTACTGGCGCGCGCCGGCACCAGCACCGCGCTGCTGCTCACCTTCCTGGGCATGCAGGCGCTGGCCGCGGCGATGATCGCGATGGTGCTGTGGCGCATGTTGCCGCGGCGCTTCCGCGTGCCATTCGCGTGGAGCTACGGCTACCTGTTTGCCTTCAGCTTCCTGGTGCCGGCGGCTGGCGTGATCGTCTGCCTGGGCAGCCTGATGATCGCGCGCCTGTTCCCCGGCAAGCGTCCCACGGCCGGCATCGGCTCGGTCGGGCTGCCGGTGTTCGTCACCCACCTGGTCTCGCGCGTCACCCACGGCGGCGGCGCACGCCTGCGCGCGCAGCTTGGCAATACGCGCGCGCCGTTGCCCGAGCGCATGACCGCGCTGGTGGCCATGCAGTCGATGCCGGCGCGGACCTCCAGCCCGGTGCTGCGCGACCTGCTGGCCGATAGCGCGGACGACGTGCGCCTGCTGGCCTATGGCATGCTGGACGGCGCTGAAAAGCAGCTGACCCAGCAGATCCTGGCCGAACTGCCGCGCCTGGGCGAAGCCCGGGACGACCGCCAGCGCGGCGAGATCCACAAGCGCCTGGCCGACCTGTACTGGGAACTGATCTACCAGAACCTGGTGCAAGGCGATGTCTACCGCTACACCGCGGACCAGGTCGAGCACCATGCCGGCGCCGCGCTGGAAGTGGACGGCGGCCAGGCCGGGCTGTGGTATATGCGTGGCCGCCTGGCCCTGACCCGCAATGAGCCCGCGCAGGCGCGCGAATGGCTGGCGCGGGCCGAGGCACTGGGTTTTGCACGCGAGCGCACGCTGCCGCTGATGGCCGAAGCCGCCTATCTCGAGCGCGACTACGCCGCCGTGCGCGCCATCCTGCTGTCGTTCGACAGCCCATCGCCGCTGCCACTGGTACGGCCCCTGCTGCGTTACTGGCAATCATGAGCGATACCCCTTTGCCCCGCGCCGACTCGGCCGATGTGGCCCTGCTGCTGGAGGGCACCTTTCCGTATGTGAGCGGCGGGGTGTCGAGCTGGGTCAACCAGATGATCCGGGCGTTCCCGGAGATCCGCTTCGCCATCGTCTTCATCGGCAGCCGCCGCGAGGACTACGGCGATATGGCCTACGCGCTGCCCGACAACGTCGTGCACCTGGAAACCCATTTTCTCTACGACTTCGCGCCGCCGCCGCTGGTGCACGGCAGCGATGGCGACGCCACCGCCTTCGACGCCTCGGCGCGGCTGCACGAGGTGCTGCGCGAGCCCGGCCGGGAGCAGGAAGCCGGCGCGCTGATCCGCGAACTGTTGCCGGAGCTCGGCGATGACGGCCGCCTGTCGGAGGATGCCTTCCTTTACAGCCGCAATGCCTGGCGGACCATCACCGAGCAATACCGCCAGTACTGCACGGACCCGTCCTTCACCGATTATTTCTGGACCGTGCGCATCATGCACAAGCCCTTGTGGCAGCTCGCGCGCATCGCCGGGCGGCTGCTCCCGGCCAAGGTCTACCACACGGTTTCCACCGGATACGCGGGATTTCTTGGCGCCATGCTGCATTACCGCACGGGGCGTCCCCTGCTGGTGTCCGAGCATGGCATCTATACCAAGGAACGCAAGATCGACCTGTTCCAGAGCCAGTGGATCCGCGACAACCGTAATGTGTTCGAGCGCGACATCTCGCAGATCAGCTATTTCCGCGAACTGTGGGTGCGTTTCTTCGAAACGCTGGGGCGCGTTTGCTACGACGCCGGCGACACCATCGTCGCGCTCTATGAAGGCAACCGCCAGCGCCAGGTCAGCGATGGCGCCGTCGCCGCGCGGACCCGCAATATCCCGAACGGCATCAACCTGCCGCGGCTCGCCGCGCTGCGCGCCCGGCGCGCGCCCGGCGTGCCGCCGGTCCTGTGCCTGATCGGCCGCGTGGTGCCGATCAAGGACATCAAGACCTTTATCCGCGCCATGCTTACCGTGGTGCGGCAGTTCCCCGATGCCGAGGGCTGGATCGCCGGGCCCGAGGACGAGGATCCGGAATACGCGCGGGAATGCCGCAGCCTGGCCGAGAGCCTGGGGCTGGGCGAGAAGGTCAGGTTCCTGGGTTTCCAGCGCATCGACGACCTGCTGCCCAAGGTGGGCGTGCTGGTGCTCAGCTCCATCAGCGAGGCTTTGCCGCTGGTGGTGCTGGAAGGCTTTGCCGCCGGCGTGCCTTGCGTGACCACCGACGTCGGCTCCTGCCGGCAGTTGATCTTCGGCCTGCCCGGCGAAGACGCGGCGCTGGGCGCGGCCGGCGACGTGGTGCGCATTGCCGACCCGGCCGCGCTGGCCGGCAAGGCCATCGGCCTGCTGGGCTCCCCGGATGCATGGCATGCCGCCCAGCAGGCCGGCATCCGGCGCGTGGAGCGGTATTACACGCAGGAGATGATGGTGGGCAGCTACCGCGATCTGTACACGCGCCTGATGGCGCAGCCACGGGCGCAGGCGCCGTCAGGCATGTCCCCCGCCAGCTCCGCCCAGGCCGCGGGCTGCCCGATGAAGGGAGGGCGCTGAGATGGCGGGGATTGGTTTCGAACTGCGCAAGATGCTCCGGCGCGACAGCCTGTCGGGCATGCTAGGCGCGTACGCCTACGCCGGCATCATCAGCTCCGGGCCGTGGATCCTGTCGATCGTCGGCATCCTGCTGATCGGCTTGCTGAGCCTGCCCTTCGTGGTGCCGGGCAGCCTGGTGACACAGTTCCAGGTGTCGGTGACCTACCTGATCGCGGTCAGCCTGATCCTGACCGGACCGATGCAGCTTGCTTTTACCCGCTTCACCTCCGACCGGCTGTTCGAGAAGCGCGACCACCTCGTGCTGTCGAACTACCACGCGGTGGCGCTGCTGGTGACGGTGTTGTCGGGCGCCATCGGCATTGGCTGCGGGATCTTTGCCTTCCAGGCGCAATCGGTGCTGTACCGGCTGCTGATGACCGCGGGCTTCGTGGTGATGAGCAATATCTGGATCGCCGTGATCTTCCTGTCGGGCATGAAACAGTACAAGGCCATCGTCTGGACCTTCCTGCTGGGCTACACGCTGACGGTGGGGGCGGCGCTGGGCTTGCGCGATTTCGGGCTGGAGGGCCTGCTGCTGGGCTTTGTGGCCGGGCAACTGAGCTTGCTGACAGCAATGGTGGTGCTGATCTACCGCAACTACACCAGCCCGCGCTTCATGTCCTTCGAGGTGTTCCAGCGGCGCTATGCCTACCCGAGCCTGATGGCGATCGGCTTGCTGTACAACCTTGGCATCTGGCTCGACAAGTTCATGTTCTGGTACTCGCCGTCAACCGGGCAGCAGGTGATCGGACCGCTGCATGCGTCGATCATCTACGATATCCCGGTGTTCCTGGCCTACCTGGCGATCATCCCCGGCATGGCGGTGTTCCTGGTACGCATCGAGACCGACTTCGTCGAGTATTACGACGCCTTCTACAACGCGGTGCGCGGCGGCAGCTCGCTCGAACATATCGAGGATATGCGCAACACCATGGTCCAGACCATCCGCCTGGGCCTGTACGAGATCGTCAAGGTGCAGGCGATCGCGGCGCTGCTGCTGTTCGTGGTGGGCAAGTGGGTGCTGGCGGCGCTCGGCATCTCGGAGCTTTACCTGCCGCTGCTGTATGTGGATGTGATCGGCGCCAGCCTGCAGGTGGTGTTGCTCGGGGTGCTCAATATCTACTTCTACCTCGACCGCCGGCGCGAGGTGCTGCTGCTCAGCGGGCTGTTCGTGATCCTCAACGTGTTGCTGACGCTGATGACGCTGCAATTGGGGCCCGCCTGGTACGGCTATGGCTTCGCGATTTCGCTGCTGGTCGTGGTGGCGCTGGCGATCTACCTGCTTGACCGCAAGCTGGATCGCCTGGAATATGAGACCTATATGCTGCAGTGAGGGGCGGGCGAGGCCGGCACCGCGCGCTTTTTCCGCCCATGGGCACCGCCGTGGATCCCGCCACCCCGAATCCTGTTCCCTGACACCCCTCTCACGCTGGTCTTGGCGCTGCGACGCCTGATTCTGTACCATTCTCCCTCACGCGCCCGGCTTTGCCCGGGCTATTGCGCCTTGGCCGGGCGGCGGTGCTGGCTGTGCGCGGTGGTAGATTGAGGTGAGTATGAGAATAGCTTCGGTGGAAGATGACAAGAGCCAGTCCGAGCTGATCCAGCAGATCCTGGTGTCGGCTGGCCACGAGTGCGAATGTTTCGTCAACGGCAACAGCTTCCTGCGCGCCTTGCGGGAGCAGGCGTTCGACCTCCTGGTGGTGGACTGGCAGCTACCCGATACCAGCGGCTATGAAATCGTTACCTGGGTGCGCCAGAACTCCGGGCGCAACCCCCCCATCCTCTTCCTGACCAGCCGCGCCATGGAGGAAGACATCGTGGCCGGCCTGGGCGCGGGCGCCGACGACTACATGGTCAAGCCGATCCGCCGCGCCGAGCTGGTGGCACGCGTCTCCGCCTTGCTGCGCCGCACCTACCCGCAGGCGCAGCAGGACAGCGCGGTGATCCGGGTGGGCAATTACCGGGTCGATCCGGACGCGCGCACGGTGGCCGTTGGCGAAAACAAGGCGGAGATGTCGCCGCGCGAGTTCGACCTGGCACTGTTCCTGTTCCGCAACCTGGGCCGCCTGGTGTCGCGCGAAGTGGTGGAGCAGGCCGTATGGGGCCGCGCCATCGGTGCCGGCTCGCGCACCCTCGACACGCACATCTCGCGCTTGCGGATCAAGCTGGCGCTGCGGCCCGAGAACGGCGTGCGGCTCACTTCCGTGTACTCGCACGGCTACCGCTTCGAAGCCACGGCCGATGGCGACAAGCAGGAGCCGCCTGCGCAGGACACTTTGGGCAAGCCGGACCAGCAGGACTAGCAAGGCTTGCAGGACAAGAAAAATAAGCAGGATACGGGGAAGATGGAGTCTATGCAGCGGTTCGACACGGCAGCAAGCAGGAAAAACGGTATCGCCTCGCGCACCCTGGTGTGCCGCATGGCCGGCGCGGTCGGCGCACTGGGTACCTTCGGCGTGGTGGGCATACTCGGGATAGCCGGCGCCGGATGGGCCGGCCATGCCGCCGCGCAGGCGGCCGGTGCCGAGGGGAGCAACTTTATCTACCTGGTGCGTCCCGGCGACACCCTGATCGGCCTGGCCGAGCGTTTCATGGATCGGCCGGGCAGGTGGCGCGAGCTACAGGTGCTGAACAAGGTGGAGGATCCCTACCGCCTGCCGCCCGGCATGCGCCTGCGCATTCCGCTGGCGCACATCCCGGTGATCGACGGCACCGCCCGCGTGGTGTTCGTGACGGGCCAGGCGCGTGCCGATGGCCGCGCGTTGCAGGCCGGCATGGAACTCGGCGAAGGCGCGCGCATCGAGACCGGCGCTGGCGCCACCGTCACCATGGAGCTGGGCGACGGCTCCCGCGTTACGCTGCCGCCGGCCTCCACCATCGAAGTCAGGCGGCTGCGTGCTTTCTCCCGCACGGGCCTGACCGACGCCGTCATCGGCATCGGCCAGGGCGAGGTGGACTCCCGCGTGGCGCCGCGCGGCACCGGCGTGGGCCGTTTCGAGATCCACACGCCTTCGCTGGTGACGGGGGTGCGCGGCACGCGTTTTCGCGTGGGCACCGAGGACGGCGCCAGCCAGAGCGCGGTGCTGGAGGGCAAGGTACAGGCGCGGTCGCGGCGCGGGCAGCAGGCTGCCGTGCGCGCCGGCTACGGCATCAGCGTCTCCTCCGCGGGCATGCTCGCGCAGCCAGTCACGCTGCTGCCGGCGCCGGTGCTGGCGCCGCTGCCCCGGCCCCTGCTGGGCAGCCACGCCGTGGTCAGCTGGTCGCCGGTGGCGCACGCCGTCGGCTACCGCGTGGTGGTGGCGCGCGACGCGGTCCAGACCGAACTGCTGTCTTCCCAGACCGTGAGTGGTGCCCAGGCCACATTGCAGGACCTGCCGGAGGGCGATCTCTATGTCGGCGTCAGCGCGCTCGACGCCAGGCAACTGGGCGGCGCCGGCACGGTGATGCCCTTCACCGTGAGGCTCAATCCGCCAGCGCCTTTTACGCTCGTCCCCGAGCGCGACGGCACCGCTTATGGCGAGACGGTGACATTTACCTGGGCCGAGGTCGCCAGCGCGGCGCAATACGAACTGGAGGTCGCGGCCGATGCGGACTTCGGGCAAGGCCTGGTGCAGGCGCGCGACGCGGCGCCGATGGCCAGCCAGGCGCTAGCTCCTGGCCGCTGGTGGTGGCGGGTGCGCTCGCTGGACGCCACCGGCCAACCCGGCCCCTGGGGCGAGCCGGTGGCGTTCGCGGTTGAGCCGTCGCCGCCGCAGCCCCGCCTGGAGGACGATGGCGGCGACACCTTGCGGATCGCCTGGCCGGCCACCGCCGCCGCCGCGGGCACGGTGCAGGCCTACCGGCTGCAGATGGCTTCCGACGACGGTTTCACGCATATCGTGTCCGAAGTGCGCAGCGAGACCAGCGAGGCCAGGCTGCCGCGGCCGGCCAGCGGCATTTATTTCGTGCGGGTGGCGCGCGAGGGCAAGCCGGGTGTTCCGCCGCATTTCTCCGCTCCCCAACGTATCGAGGTGATGCAGTACGTGCGCGATTCGCAAGGTCAGGCCATCGGTGCCGGCGGACGTCTGCTCAATCGTGGCAACTAGCCTTGCGCGCCTGACAGCCCGCCTGCTGGGTGGTTACCAGCACCGTACGCTGGTCGAGTGGGGCATGCTGAGCGCCGCCGTGCTGGCGCTGGTCACCGCCTGCGCCTTGCTGCAATGGAGCGAGCGCGCCGACAAGGCGGTCTACGACCTGTCGGTGGCGGCCCAGCACCACGCCGCCAGCGACGACATCGTCATCGTCGCCATCGACGACCCCAGTATTTCCGCGATCGGCCGCTGGCCCTGGCGGCGCTGGGTGCTGGCCGACCTGATCGAGCGCATCGCCGCCGATGCGCCACGCGTGATCGGAGTCGACGTGATCCTCTCCGAGCCCGATCAGCTGCATCCCGAGGACGACCGCGCGCTGGCTGCCAGCATGGCCAGCGCCGGCAACGTCGTGCTGCCCGCGCTGGCCGAGGCAGGGCAGGGCGGGCTGCTGGTGCGCTATCCGCTGACCGGGCTGGGCAGCGAGGTGGGACATATCAATATCGCGGTGGATCTCGACGGTATTGCCCGCGAGATCTTCCTCCAGGAAGGGCTGCAAGGCCGGCAACTGAAGCATTTCTCCGCCGCAATGGTCGGCTTTGGCGGGCCGGAGCGGCCGGTGTCCACCTACCGGCACGACGATGAGGCGAATAGCCAGGGCGCCGATGGCTGGACGCGCAGATACAGGTTGCGCGTCCCGTTTGCCGGCCCGCCGGGCACGTTCCGCCAGGTCTCGGTGCTCGATGTGCTTGGCGGCAGGCTGCCGCGCGACTTCTTTCGCGGCAAGTCCGTGCTGGTAGGTGCCACGGCGAGCGGGCTGGGCGACGTGTTTCCCACGCCGGTATCGCGCACTGGCCATGGCATGAGCGGTGTGGAAATCATCGCCAACGCCATGCAGACGCTGCAGCGCGACAGCGCCATCTTGACCTTGCCGCGGCCTTGGTTCTGGCTCTGCACCTTGCTGCCGGTGCTGCTCGCGAGCCTTGCCTCGCTGATGCTGACGCCGCGCAATGCGCTGCTGGTCACCGTGGTGCTGCTGGCCGGCACGCTGGGCGCCAGCCTGCTGCTGGTGGTGTTCGGACATCTCTGGTTCGCGCCGGCCAGCGCGCTGGTGGGCTGCAGCCTGGTCTATCCGCTGTGGAGCTGGCGGCGGCAGGAAGCCGCGTTGCAGTTCCTCACCGACGAACTGGGGCAGCTCGAGCAGGAGCCTGGCCTGCTTGCGATGCCCGCCGGCGAGCGCGAGTCCGGCCGCAACCTCGATACACGCATGCGTGCCGTCTACCGCATGACCACGCGCTTGCGCGACCTGCGGCAGTTCCTGGCGGACGGGCTGGAAGGCCTGCCCGAGGCCACCGTCATCTGCGATTCGGGCGGGCATGTGCTGCTTGCCAACCGGAGCGGCCTGATGCTCGCGCCGCGCGCGCTCGCGAAGCTTTCCGACATGAGCGCGCCGAGGCCGGATATCCGCGAGCTGATTCGCGAGGTGTTTCCCCAGCCCAAGGCGGGGCTCGAGTACTGGGACCAGTTGCGCAGCGCTTTCACGGATGGCGGCGCCGGCCAGGCACAGCCGGCACAGGCCCCGCCCGGCGTGGAGCTCGACGCCCGCGGGCAGCAGCCCATGCTGCTGCGCGGCGCGCCGCTGCGCAGCGACACCGGCGGCGTGGCGGGCCTGATCGTCAGCGTCATCGATATCACCCAGGTGCGCGTGGCAGAGCGGCGCCGCGAGGAGTCCCTGCGCTTTATTTCGCACGATATGCGTTCCCCCCAGGCCTCAATCCTGGCGCTGATCGATCTGCAGAACGAGCCCGGCCGGGCGCTGCCGGAGGGCGCCTTGCTGGCCCGCATCGCAGAACACGCCAGCCGCACGCTGGAACTGGCCGACGACTTCATCCGGCTGGCCCGCGCCGAGGCGCCGCACCTGAACTTCATCGAGGTGGACCTTGCCGGCGTGGTGCTGGACGCCACCGACGAGCTATGGGCGCTAGCCAGCGCGGCGCGCATCGAGCTGAAACTCGAGGTGGAAGAAGAGCCGTCGCAGGTGGTGGCCGAGCCTGTGCTGCTGGTACGCGCGATTGCCAACCTGGTCAGCAATGCCATCAAGTTCAGCCCGCCGCAGACCACCGTGACGGTGCGCCTGTACCGGGTGCCGCAGGGGTTGGCGATCGACGTGACCGACCAGGGGCCGGGCATTGCGCTGGAGGATCAGGGGCGCTTGTTCCAGCCTTTCGCGCGCTTGCGCGACGCCGAGCGCGACGCGCCCGCCGGCAGCGGGCTGGGACTGGTATTCGTCAAGACCGTGGTGGAGCGGCACGGCGGAGAGATCCGGCTGACCAGCGCGGCGGGTGCCGGCGCGACCTTTACCATCATCCTGCCCTGCTGAGGCCGCGCGCGCGGGCCGCGCCGGTGTCAGCGCGACGCTTGCGCGGCCGGGCTGGCCGCGGTGGCGGCGGGCGTGCCGGCGCGGGTATCCATTTGCCGGACCTTGCGGGCCTCGCGCCGCTCATTGCTTTCCTGCAGGGTGACGCACAGCACGGTAATCAAGGCGAACGCCACCATGCACAGCGCAAGGTAGCCTAGCAATTTGTTCCGTTCGGATGCCATATCGATGCCTGCCATGAATAGCGCCGCATTCTATGCGGCTGCCGTGGCGGCGACTGTCAACAAATGCAAGGGCTGGCGGCCTGTTGTGCCCGGGCATCGCCGGCCCGGGCAGCGCGCGTGCCGCGCCGCGCATCGACGGTGGCTCCGGCCGGCGCTACAATCGTTGCGCAGTGCCTGCCCCAAAAAGTCCTCCGCGGCCGGTCATGACGAGCCGCCGATGGCATTAACCGCCCCACCAGGCTGCCACGGATGTCCAGCAACATCACGCCCCTCGACACGGGCGCCAGCGCGCGCCCGGTACGCCACATGGTCGCCACCGAGGCGGCCATGGCGGCGGGCGGCCTCGACGGTTGGCACCAGCGCTACCAGCAGCTCACGCCAGGGCATTTTCTGGCCCGGGTGCAGCAGGCGACCTTTGGCGACGTCCACGTCTTTCGCGAGCAGACCAACCAGGCGTTGCTGGAAGAGGGCGAGGCCAAGCGTGGCTATCTCTCGATCGCCCTGCCGCACCGCGAATGCGAAGGCGGCTGGTTTTCCGGCTACCGGATGAGCGGCGACACCGTATTGCGGGCCGGCAACGGCCTGCCGCTGGCCATGCGCACGCCACCGGCACTGGACCTGCTGGGAGTGACCCTGCCCATGCCCGCGCTGCAACGCGCACTGGAGCGCGAAGGCGATGCCGGCCTCATCACGCGCCTGCCGCCGGCCACCGAGGTGCGCCGTGCCGCTTCCGAGGAATTCCGCGCGGCCATGCTCGCGGTGCTGGCCGCCACCGCCGCGCAGAGCGAGGTATTCAACCAGCGCTTCGTCGAAAGCGCCATGCGCGACGCTTTGCTGATGGCGGTGGTCTCCCTCCTCGCGCACGACCGCGGCGATGCGCTGCTGCCCACGCCACCGGCGCGGCGGCGGCTGGTGGCGCAAGCCTACGAGATGGTGCGCGCGGCGCCGGACGCGCCGTGGAGCGTGCTGATCCTGTGCGAGCGCCTGGGCGTATCGCGCCGGACCCTGCAATACAGCTTCAACGAAGTCACCGGGCTGGCGCCGCTGGAATTCGTGCGCGCGCTGCGGATGAATGGCGTACGGCAGGCGCTGCGCAGCCGGCAGGCTTCGGAGCCCGCGCTGGTGGGGGCGGTGGCGGCGCGGTGGGGGTTTAATCATCTGCCGCGGTTTGCGGCGCAGTACCGGGCGTTTTTTGGGGAGTTGCCGTCGGCGACGGTGGCGGGGAGGTGAGCCTCCACGGCTCGCTTCGCATCGCCGTGGATGTGGCCCGGCACGGGCCATTCGGGCCACTAGCCACTATTTCTACAACAATGCCTTGAAATTGTCCCCAATAAATTCAACGACTTGGAAGAGGTTCCCGGGTAGGGGGAGACAATATGCGCAGTGCCGATCCTGTCAGCGATCCAAAGCGCGGCCTCTGTCCCGCGCTTTTTCTTTCGCCGGCATTGCAGTAAACCCCAGTAGTCTAGTTTTATAGACCTTATTAAAGTCTTTCGCTTGCAGCGGCAGGCAAGCCACGGCAGTCTCTGGCGGCCATCCCTACCCACCGGCGCCCGCGCGCCGCTTTCAGCCGAAGATGCCAATCCCAGCTTCCGCCGCCTCAGGCGACCTTCTTTCCCGCAGCCGCCAGCCTGTTTACCTCCAGCTCGCCACCATCTTCCGCCGCCATATCGAAAGCGGCGAATGGCGTCAGGGCGCGCGTATTCCGTCGCTCGAACAGCTTTGCCGCGAGTTCGGCGTGGCGCGCATGACCATGCATCACGCACTCTCCGTGCTGGACGAGGAGGGCTTGCTGACCCGCGAGCGCGGGCGCGGCACCTTCGTCAAGGCCGGCTGCCGCGAGCGCCGTGCGCTGATGCTGCCCGTGAGCTGGGACCAGGTGGTGGCGGTCGGCGAGCAGCTCGACACCGAGGCACTGGGTGAGTCCGACGGCGCGGTGCCGTTGCCCGATGAGCTGGGCATGCCGTGCGCGGCTGCGCGCGCGCCGGGTTATCGCTTCCTGCGGCGGCTGCACCGGATCGAGCAGCGTCCCTTCGCCCTGGGCGAAGTCTTTATCGAAGCCAGTGTGTTCGCGCGAAAACCGGAGGCATTCCGGCACGGCCCGTCGGTGCCGGTGCTCGACCGTTTTCCGCAGCTGCAAGTCACGGCCGCCCGCCAGCGGCTGTCGATCATCGCCGCCGGCGCGGAATCGGCAGCCAGGCTGGCCTTGCCGGTCGGCGCGCCGGTGGCCGAATTGCGGCGCTACGCCTGTGTCGACGGTGTGATTGTCTACTACGCGCGCATCGAATTCCCGAGCGAATTCGTGTGCCTGGATTTCGATCTGCTCGCGCCCGGCGCGGGCGCCGCCCCTGCTTATGCCCCGCCGCGCCCAGCGCGCGGCCCCGATGCCTGATCAACAACCTGCCAACTGGAAATCATCGAAATGCAGACTACCGAGCGCAACCAAGGGAACCAAGGAGACAACGAGCAGGGCGAGCTGAACGGCGCCGAGAGCCTGGTCAAGACGCTGCTGGCGTGCGGCGTGGATACCTGTTTTGCCAACCCCGGCACCAGCGAGATGCATTTCGTGGCGGCGCTTGACCGTATTCCCGGCATGCGTTGCGTGCTCGGCCTGTTTGAAGGCGTGGTGACCGGCGCCGCCGACGGCTACGCCCGCATGGCGGACAAGCCCGCGGCCACGCTGCTGCATTGCGGCCCGGGCCTGGCCAACGGCCTGGCCAACCTGCACAACGCGCGCCGCGCGCAGACCCCGGTGATCAATATCGTCGGCGACCAGGCGACCTATCACCGCCCGCTGGATGCGCCGCTGACCGCCGATACCGAAGGCTGGGCGCGCCCGGTCTCGGTCTGGACCCGCACCGCCACGCATGCCGCCTCGGTTGGCGCCGATGCCGCCACCGCGGTACAGGCCGCCTGCGCCGCGCCCGGCGGCGTCGCCAGCCTGATCCTGCCGTCCGACGTTTGCTGGGATGCGGGTGGCATCGTGGCCGCGCCGCTGGCGCCGATTCCCGTGTCCAAGGTCTCTCCCGATGCGGTCCAGCAAGCCGCGCGCGTGCTGCGCTCGGGCCAGCCCACCCTGATCGTGCTGGCCGGCACCGCGCTGCGCGAAGCGCCGCTGGCCGACGCCCACCGCATCGCCGCTGCCACCGATGCGCGCCTGATCACGCCGATGTCCAACGCGCGCGTGGCGCGCGGCCGGGGCCGCTTCAACGTGGATCGCGTGCCGTACTCCGGCGACGCCGCCCGCGCCAGGATGGCCGGCATCCGCAACGTGATCCTGGTCGGCGCGCCGCCGCCCGTGACCTTCTTCGCCTATCCGGGCAAGTCGCCGCGTCCCTATCCGGAAGACGCCGAAGTCTTTGTGCTGGCTCGCCCCGAGCAGGATCTCGCCGAAGCGCTGGCGCGCCTTGCCGACGAACTGGGGGCGCCGGCCGTGTCGCTGCCCGGCTCGATCGTCTCGCACGACATCGCCAAGGGCGCGGTGACCTCCGAAGCCGTGGCGCAAACGCTCACCGCGCTGCTGCCCGAACAAGCCATCGTGGTGGAGGAGAGCGTCAGCTTCGGGCGCGCCTTCTATCCCGGCACCGTGCATGCCGCGCCGCACGACTGGCTGCAGCTCACCGGCGGCGCGATCGGCGACGGCCTGCCGCTGGCCACCGGCGCCGCGGTGGCCGCGCCCGGGCGCAGGGTGGTCGCGCTGCAGGCGGACGGCTCCGGCATGTACACGCTGCAATCGCTCTGGACCATGGCACGCGAAAAGCTGGACGTGACCGTGGTGGTGCTGGCCAACCGCAAATACGCCATCCTGCTGGGCGAACTGGCCGGCGTCGGCGCCAACCCGGGCAAGACCGCGCTGGATATGCTCGACATCGGCAACCCTGACCTCAACTGGGTGCAGCTGGCCAACGGCATGGGCGTGGAAGCGGCGCGGGCGGACGATATGGCGCGCTTTGCCGAGCTGTTCAGCATGGCGAACGCGCGCCCGGGTCCGTTCGTGATCGAACTGGTGATCTGAATTTACCCCGAAGGAGGCATCATGCTGCAACTCAGGCCTGGATGCGAGTGTTGCGACAGGGATCTGCCGCCGGATTCGGCCCAGGCGCGGATCTGTTCTTTCGAATGCACTTTCTGTGCGGACTGCGCAGGGGAGAGGTTGGGCGGGGTTTGCCCGAACTGCGGCGGGGAACTGGTGGCAAGGCCGCGGCGGCCGGCTGGCAAGCTGGGGAAGTTTCCGCCTTCTGGCGCCAGGGTTTTCAAGCCGCAGGGATGCGGCACTTGACCGGAACCGAGCCGGATTCATGAGCCGGCTGCGGTTTCACCTTCCGTTGACGGTGGCGCCGCAGCCGGTCTTGCGTTCAAGACTCCGCCTTTGGTCCCAAGCCGCAGGCCCGGATCCTCATGCCGCCATGGCTTCCCCATACCGCTGCAGATGGTAATCACTATCCCCAAGCAGCACATCCACCATCGTCAGCCGCTTGAAGTAATCCCCCACCTCCAGCTCATCCGTCATGCCCATCCCGCCATGCAGCTGCACCGCCTGCTGGCCTACCAGGCGCCCGGCCTTGGCCACGGTCACCTTCGCCGCACTCAGCATCCGCCGCCGCTGTGCCGGATCGCTTTCATCCAGCGCCTGCGCCGCAACGTAAGCCATCGATAGCGCCAGCTCCTTCTGCACCAGCATGTCCGCCATGCGGTGCTGCAGCGCCTGGAACGCCGCCAGCGGCTTGCCGAACTGCTGCCGCGTGCGCAGGTATTCGGCTGTGATCTCGATCAGCTTTTCCATCGCGCCGGCGGCTTCCGCGCATAGCGCGGCAATGCCGTGGTCGATGCCGTGGAGCAGGGCGGTCAGACCGTCGGCTGCGTCGCCAACCACGGCGGTGGTGTCTACCGCGACGTTCTGCAGTACCAGGTCGGCGGCGCGCAGGCCGTCCATGGTGGGATAGCCGCGTACAGTCAGGCCGGCGGCATCGCGCGGCACCAGGAACAGTGCCAGTTCGTTGGTGCCGGCGATGCGCGCGGTGAGCAGGAAGGCGTCGGCGGCTTCACCGTGCCAGGCCAGGCTCTTGTTGCCATTGATGATATAGCCGTCGCCCTTGCGTTCGGCGCTGGCGCGCGCGGTCTCGGGGCGGTAGCGGGTGGTCGGCTCCAGGTAGGCGAGGGTGACGACGCGTTGGCCGGTGGCGATGGCGGGCAGCCAGTGCGCCTTCTGGGCATTGCTGCCATGTGCGTTCAGCACGGCAGCGGCCATCACGGCGCTCGGCGTGACCGGTTCCAGCACCAGGCCGCGCCCGAGTTCGCGCTGCACCACGAGCTGGCTGGCGGCGCTTTCGCCAAAGCCGCCGTATTCGGCCGGCACGGTCAGGCCCAGCACGCCCATGTCGGCAAGCTGCGCCCAGGCCGCGCGGTCCATGCCGCCGCCGCCGCGGGCGGTCTTGCGGCGCTTGTCGAAGGTGTATTCGGTATCGATGAAGCGGCGCAGGCTGTCCGCCAGCATCTGCTGTTCTTCGCTGTAGTTGAAGTCCATGGCTGTGTTGATTCCTTCCGTCCTTGCGTGTCTCGGGGCTCTCGCGCCTGGCGCGTGCTTTCAGTGCGTCCTTCCGGTACGCGCCGTCAGAAACCCAGGATCATCTTGGAGATGATGTTCTTCTGTACTTCGGTGGTGCCGCCATAGATCGATGTCTTGCGCATGTCGAAGTAGGTCGAGGCGGCGGGCGCGGCCCAGGCCGGGGCGTGCAGCGGCGTATCGGCCGGCGGCGCCGCGCCGGCTTCGAGCCAGCGCGGCGAATACGGCCAGGCGTTGGGGCCGGCCACTTCCATCTGCAGCATGGCCAGGTCCTGCTGGATCTCGGAGCCGCGGATCTTGACGATCGAGGCTTCCGGGCCAGGGCCGCGGCCGCCGTCCTGCGTGGCCACGCGCAGCAGCAGCATTTCCAGCGCCATGATGTCCATCTCGATGCGGGCGATCTTGTCGCGCATGCGCACGTCGTCGATCAGCGGCCGGCCGGCACCGTCGGTGGCTTGCGCGGCGTAGTGCTTGAGCTGGCGCAGTTCGCGGTTGCAGTGGCCGATGCCGGCAATGCCGGTGCGCTCGTGGCCGAGCAGGTATTTGGCGTAGGTCCAGCCGCGGTTCTCCTCGCCCAGCAGGTTGGCCGCGGGCACTTCCACGTCCTCGAACCAGACTTCGTTGACATCGTGGCCGCCGTCGAGCGTGACGATGGGGCGCACCGTGACGCCCGGCGTCTTCATGTCGATCAGCAGCATCGAGATGCCTTCCTGCGGCTTGGCCTCGCTATCGGTGCGCACCAGGCAGAAGATCCAGTCGGCGAAATGCGCCATGGTGGTCCAGGTCTTCTGGCCGTTGACGATATAGCGGTCGCCCCGGCGCACGGCGCGGGTCTTGAGCGAGGCCAGGTCGGAGCCGGAGCCGGGTTCGGAATAACCCTGGCACCAGAAGTCCTCCACGGTGGGGATGCGCGGCAGGAAGCGCTGCTGGTGCTCGGGGCTGGCGTACTTCATCAGCACCGGGCCGATCATGGTCAGGCCGAAAGGCAGCAGGCGCGGCGCGCCGGCGCGGAAGGCTTCGATCTCGAAGATCAGGCGCTGCAGTGCGTTCCAGCCGGTGCCGCCCCATTCCTTCGGCCAGGTCGGCGCACCCCAGCCTTGCGCGTGAAGAATGCGGTGCCAGCGCACGTAGTCATCCTTCTCGACGCGCTGGTGGGCCAGTACCTTGTCGCGGATATCCGCCGGCAGGCTGGCCTGCACGAAACTGCGAACCTCTTCGCGGAACGCCTGTTCCGCCGCGCTGAAACGCAAATCCATCTGATTGTCCCCTCGGTTGGGAAGGCCGGCCTTCGCGCCCTGGCGATGCGCCACGGGCTGCCGGCCGCCTCCTCGATGCAGTGCAGCGATTCTATGGGTCGCGGCGGGATTCGCTGCTTCCACAATGGCAAAGCCGTCCTTCGGCATGCTTGAACGGGTCTGGCCTGCCGGGCGGGGCAGTGGTCTCGCGGCCGGGCGGTGAAGCGGTCCGCGGCGGCCATCCCGAACACGGCCTTAGCCAAATCCAAATGGCACGCCGGTGGCGCCTGGCCCAAACTGGCGCAGTTCCATCACTGCAAGAACATATAACGCCGAGGAGACAGGCGATGTCACGTTGGACCAGATGGCTGGCGCTGTGCGGGTGGCTGTTCGCCACCGCTGGCGCGCTGGCGGCATACCCAGACAAGCCGGTGCGGCTGGTGGTGCCCTTTCCGCCGGGTGGCGCCACCGACCTGCTTGCGCGCGAGGTCGGCCATGCGCTGGCGGTGCGGCTCGGCCAGCCGGTGGTGATCGAGAACCGGCCCGGCGCGGGCGGCAATATCGCCGCCGTGGCGGTGGCGCGCGCGCCGGCCGATGGCTATGCGCTGTTGTTCGGCACCTTTGGCCCGCTGGCCGTGAACAAGAGCCTGTACGGCAAGCCCGGCTACGATCCGCTCAAGGACTTCGCGCCGGTCGCCTCGGTCGCCTACCTGCCCAATGTGCTGGTGGTGCATCCCTCCGTGCCGGCGCGCAATATTGCCGAACTGCTCGCACTGGCGCGGCGCGAGCCCGGCAAGCTGAGCTACGGTTCCTTCGGCAATGGCTCGTCCTCGCATCTCGCGGGCGAGCTCTTCACCCATCTGGCCGATGTGCGCATCGAGCACGTGCCGTACAAGGGCAGCGCCGCGGCCATGACCGACCTGATCGGCGGGCGCCTCACCATGATGTTCGACAGCATTTCCACCGCCTTGCCCAATGTGCGCGACGGCCGCGTGCGGGCGCTGGCGGTCACCACCGCGAAGCCGTCCGAACAGTTGCCCGGCGTACCGACGCTGGCCTCGGCGGGCGTGCCCGGCTACGAACTGACCGCGTGGTTCGGCGTGGTGGCGCCGGCCAATACGCCGGCGGCCGTGGTCGGCCGCCTCAACGCCGAGATCGTGGCCGCGCTCGCGCAGCCGGAGCTGGCGGCGCGGCTGGCGGGCCAGGGCGCCGTGCCCTTTCCTTCCACGCCGGCGCAGTTCGGCGCGTATATGCGCACCCAGTACCAGAAGTGGGACGGCCTGATCAAGTCGGCTCATATCAGTCTGGATCAGTAATCAGTGCGTCCCCTCGCGAGTCGTCCCATGAGCCCGCTTGCGGACCAGGCAGTCCGGTTCCCCTCTCACCATCGCTAGCATCATGTCTTCCTTTCGCCCTGAATTCATCCATGACATCCCGCAGCACTGGGCCGCGCAATCGCCCCAGGCGCCCTGCCTGTACGAGGCCGGCGGCATCGTCAGCTACGGTGCGCTGTGGCAGCGCATCACCACCACCCGCGACTGGCTTGCCGCGCAGGGCGTAGGGCAGGGCGACCGCGTGATGGTGGTGGGCGAGAACTGCGCCGAGATGGTGGTGATGCTGTTTGCCTGCAGCACGCTGCACGCATGGCCGATCCAGGTCAACGCGCGGCTTTCGCCGCGCGAGATCGACGGCATCCGCGCGCATGCCGAACCGCTGCTGACCTTCTTTACCAGTCATGTCTCCGACGTGGCGGCCGCGCACGCCGCGCGGCTCGGTGCGCAGCCCGTCGACTGTGCCGCGCTGGATTCGCGCTTCGCCGCCGTGCGTGCCGCACAGCCGCCGGCGCCCGTGGACGCGGCCCAG
Organism: Cupriavidus sp. 96C5-1; assembly: GCF_057798855.1. Classification (NCBI taxonomy): domain Bacteria; kingdom Pseudomonadati; phylum Pseudomonadota; class Betaproteobacteria; order Burkholderiales; family Burkholderiaceae; genus Cupriavidus; species Cupriavidus sp. 96C5-1. Next base: position 26,896 of record NZ_JBYOJU010000015.1, read on the forward strand.
GCGCGCGACATCGCTACGCTGATCTACACCTCCGGCACCACGGGTGCGCCCAAGGGCGTGATGGTGCCGCATGCCGGCCTGACGCATTTCGCGCGGATCTCGGCCACCTCGCGCGACCTCGGTCCCGACGACATCGCCTACGGCGCGCTGCCGCTGTCGCACATCTTCGGTATCGCCACGGTGTTGATGGCCACGCTGTATGCCGGCGCCAGCCTGGTGATGCGGCCCCGCTTCGATGCGGCCGACGTGTTCGCGGCGCTGGCGTCGCCCGGCGTCACCATGCTGCAAGGCGTGCCGACCATGTTCACGCGCATCATGGCGGTGGCGCGCGAGTCGTCGCTGCCGGGCGGGGCCGCCGCGTTTCCCCGCCTGCGCTATCTCTACACCGGCGGCGCGCCGCTCGATCCCACCCTCAAGCGCGACACGGAGGCCTGGTTCGGCCAGCCGCTGCACCACGGCTACGGCATCACCGAATATGCCGGCTCGCTGTTTATCACCCGGATGGACGCGCCGCGCAGCGATTGCTCGGCGGGCTACATCGTCGAAGGCGTGGAAATCGCCATCACCGGCGAGCAGGGCGAACCGATGCCCGCGGGCGAACGCGGCCAGATCCGGGTGCGCGGCCCCGGCGTGATGCGCGGCTACTTCCGCAACGCGGAGCAGACCGCCGAGGCGCTGCTGCCAGGCGGCTGGCTCAATACCGGAGATCTCGGCCTGCTAGGCGAGGACGGCGCGCTGTTCATCGTGGGCCGTTCCAAGGACCTGATCATCCGCTCGGGCTTCAATGTCTACCCGATCGAGGTGGAGTCGGTCATCAATGCCTTTCCCGGCGTGCGCCAGTCCGCCGTGGTCGGGCGCACGGCAGCCGATGGCAATGAAGAAGTCGTGGCCTTTATCGAAACGCAGCCGGGCGCGGCGCTGGATGCTGGCGCGCTGGAGGCCTATCTGCGCGAAAGCCTGGCACCGTACAAGCGTCCCGCGCAGATCCGCGTGATCGAGACCATTCCCACCACCGCCAGCGGCAAGCTCCTGAAGCAGCCGTTGCGCGCCATGCTGGCCGGTGGCGCGGTCGCGGCATGAACCCGGCGATGGCAAGCCCGCTGATGACTGAAACCTGCGGCGAAGGCGATGGCCGGCACCGGCCGGGTTCCGTGATCCAGCGGACCCATGCCGCCGCCGGCAGCGCTTCGCCGCGGGTCGAAGCGTTCTCGCGTCCAGTGCCACGGCCCGCCGCGGCCTGGCGGAAATTCATATAAGGAGGAGACAGATGAAGCAATGGATGATGGCCGGCATGCTGCTGGCAGTAGCGCAGGGCGCTGCATGGGCGGACACCTATCCGGCGCGTCCGGTGAAGCTGATCGTGGGCTATGCCCCCGGCGGCCCGGTCGATACGGCCGCGCGCATCTATGCCGACTACCTGGGCCGCGTGCTCAAGCAGCCGGTGGTGGTGGACAACCGCGCCGGCGCCAGCGGCGCCATTGCCGCCGACCTGACCGCCAAGGCGCCGCCGGATGGCTACACGCTGTACTTCGTGGCCAGTCCCACCATGACCATGACGCCCCTGATCCAGAGGTCGGTGAATTTCAATCCGACCAAGGATTTCAGCTATATCGGCCTGATCTCGGACTACACCAATGTACTGCTGATCAACAAGGATTTCCCGGCCAAGGATGTAGGCGAACTGGTGGACTACGCGCGCAAGCATCCCGAGGGCGTCAGCTTCGGCTCGGCTGGCGTGGGCGCGTCCAATCACTTGTCGGCCGAACTGCTGGCGCAGATGGGCGGGGTCAAGATGCTGCACGTGCCATACAAGGGCAACTCGCCCGCGATGGCCGACGTGATCGGCGGCAAGGTAACGTTCATGTTCGACATCACGGGTACGGCGATCGGACATATCCAGGGCGGCAAGGTGCGCGCGCTGGCGGTGACGTCGAAGACGCGCAACCCGGCGCTGCCGAATGTGCCGACCATGATCGAGTCGGGCATGAAGAACTACGATATCACCGGCTGGTACGCGCTGGTGGGCCCGCCCAAGCTGCCCGCCGAGGTGACGGACAAGCTGGTCAAGGCGCAAAAGACCGTCGGCGACGATCCCGCCTTCCGGCAGCGCATGACGCAAGGCGGCTACGATCTCGAAATCACGGGCCCGAAGCCGCTGGCGGACCGCATCCAGCGCGAACTGAAGCTGTGGGGCGGGGTGGTCAAGACCGCGAATATCCAGGTGGATTGATGTCTCGCCGAGCGGGCAGGCATGGCGGGCATGGCACCATGCGCCCCTGGCATCGGGCCCCGCACGCGGGGCCCGATGCCATTCCATGGCAGTCTCAGTGGCTTTGCACCAGCCGCCGATAGTAGTTGGGCAAGGCAAACAGCGCGCGGTGGACATCGCCGTTGTAGTAGTCGAGCTCGCCGATGCCATAGCCGCGCAGGCGCAGGTCGACTTCGTACGGCAGGCGCGACAGCGGGTCCAGCGCGTCGGAAGCGAAAGCCATGCCCCAGTAGGCGCCGTACAAGGGCACATACAGCCCGAAGGGCCTGACGATCTCGAATACCGCGCGCAGTTGCAGCACGACTTCGCGCACCCGCTGCGGCTCGAAGACCGGCGAACCGATATGCATGGTCAGCGCGCCGCCGGGCGCCAGCAGCGACTTGACCAGGCGCAGCGCTTCTGGCGTGTAGAGCGGTTGCGCCGGCGTATCGGGATCGGTCAGGTCCAGGATCACCAGGTCGAAGCGTTCGCCGTGCGGGTCGCGGCTTTGCGCCTCCATATAGGCGAAGCCGTCGCCGATCCGCAGTTGCAGGCGCGGGTCGTCGAAGGCGCCGCCGTGCACCCGCGGCAGGTGCTCCCGCGCCGCGCGGACCACCTCCGCATCGAGTTCCGCCAGCACCACGCGTTCCAGCGCCGGGTACTTGAGCAGCTCCTCGCAGGCGCCGCCGTCGCCGCCCCCGAGCACCAGCGCCCGGCGCGGGTTGGCGTGGGTGATGGCCGCGGCGTGCACCATGGGCTCGTGATAGAAAAATTCGTCGCGCTCCGAGGTCATGTAGGTGCCGTCCAGCCGCAACAGCTTGCCCCATTGCGGCGTGTCGAATACCTCCAGCAGCTGATGCTGCGTGCGCACCGTCTCCAGCCGCCGCGTGGCGCGGAACCCGTAGGCGCTGTCCGGGCTGAGCCACTCCAGCAGCAATTCGTTGGCATGGTCCTGCGGATCGTCGGAGCCGCGCAGCAGGCGGTTGGTGTTCTGCTGGCGCGGCGCGAACGCGACCAGCAAGGCATCGAGCAGGGCTTCGGCCCTGGCCGAGTTGTTGGCGGAGAAGTTACAGACGTAGACGTCGAGCGTGACGGCATCGCGCTCCGGCCAGGTGTGCACGGCCAGATGCGATTCCGCCAGCAGCGCGGCACCGGTGACGCCGCCTTGCGCTCCCTGGTGATCGGGAAAAGTGTGGAATTTCTCGGCCACCAGTGTCAGGCCCGCGGCGGCCACGGCCTGGCGGCACAGGCGGGCGAGAAGCTGGGCATCGACCAGCAGCGATGCCGCGCAGCGGCAATCGTATAAATCAGCGGTGAGGTGCAATCCCTGCATGTCTGGCTTATTCCTCCATTCGTTCCAGCCTGCCGGCGCGGCAATGGCATGCGCCATGTGCGAAGGGTCGCACAGTCTGGGGGCGGGCTGTCGGGTGGGGCAACGCGGACCGGCTCGAGGCTTCGGCCTGGTCCGGTGTGGTTGCTGGCGGTGGGTCCGGCCGCGCGGCTTCGGTGAGAAGCCGGGGATGTCCGCGGCGTGAAGCGCGATGGGATTCGCGCCGACCCGGCTCCATCGGCGCGCTATGCGCTATGCGCAGTGCGGATGGCGTGGCCAAGTGTAGCCGAGTTGATCCGCCAAGAGAAGACGCCTGGCGCCGCTGCCATCTGCCGTAGCGTTCGGAATTTTCCGGGCGTCGGCCGTTTTCGCCTTTGTTTACAGGGGTCTTCGGGCTCGCCTAGGATCTTTCCCAATTCACGAGGGAATCGCCTGTCCTTTGCGATGAATCCATCGACGGGACGTGCTCAGGCTGCCGGCAGGCGCTTGCGCAGCAGGTAGCGCTGCACGCCGTCGAGCACCAGCACGCCGTGCTGGTTGTGCACCGTGGCGCGCAAGGTCAACACGCCGGTGGCGCGATTCGGCGCCAGTTCGCTGACCTCCAGCGTGCTGTACAGCGTGTCGCCTACGTAGACCGGATGCAGGAAGCGGCTGCTCTGGTCGAGGAAACCCTTCAGCGATTCCTCCACCATATGCGGGAACAGGCCGGCGCCGGCGGCGGTCTGGATCAGCACCTGGTAGCCGTGCGCCAGCATGTGCGGCATGCCGTGGGCGCGGCAGTACTCGGCATCGTAGTGCACGGGATGGTTGTCGCCGCTGGCAAGCTGGAAGGCGGCGAACAGCGCTTCGGTCATGGTGCGCGAGGGCAGCACGAAGCGCTCGCCGGGCGCGAAATCCTCGAAATAGCGCTGTTCGCACATGCGGTGGCTGCGCGGATCGAAGACGGTTGCGCCAGGGTTGCCGGGGGAGGTCTCGATGGTCATGGTTGGCGGTGCGTGAGCGGATAGGGTGGAAAGGAAAGCGCGGAAAGCGGACGCAACGCGGGGATCAGTCAGCCTTGATGCCGAGGCGCTCCACCAACGCTTTCTCCTGGGCGATCTGCTGCATGGCAAAGCGGGTGTAGCCGGCGCTGTCCAGGTACATCAGGTCCTGGTCCTGCTGCTTGAGCGCGGCAAGATGCTGGGGATTCTCGGCGGCGCGGCGCAGCGCGTCCTGCAGGATGCGCACCACCTGGGGATCCATGCCCTTTGGCCCGGCCACGCCGTAGGGCGAGTTGGAGACGATGTCGTAGCCAAGCTCGCGCAGCGTGGGCGCGTCCGGCCAGCGCGCGGAGCGCTGCGCGGTCCACAGGTTGAGCCAGCGCAGCTTGCCCGCATCGACCAGCGTGCCGGCGGAACTGCCCGCCGCGCAGAGCTGCACATGGTTGCCCATCAGCGAATTCAGGCAGTCGGCATCGCCCTTGAAGGGGACGTGGTTCACGGTCAGCCCTTCCTTGCCCACCAGTTCCATCATGGTGATATGCGGCGAGCTGAACTGCCCCGGCGAGCCGTAGCTGACGGTGCCGGGCCGGGCGCGCGCGGCGTCCAGGAAGTCCTTCCAGTGCTTCCATGGGGAATCGGCGCGCACCACCACGCCGAAGGTATAGCCGGTGATGCGCGACAGGTAGGTGAAATCGCGGGCCGGGTCGAAGGCGGTCTTCTGGATGAACGGCTGGCGGAAGACCGTCACCGGCATGACCGACAGGGTATAGCCGTCCGGCCTGGCCTGCCTGAGCGCCAGCGCGCCCATGGTGCCGGCTACGCCGGGCTTGTTGTCCACCACTACGGTCTGGCCCAGCGCTGCCTGCAAGGCCACGGCGAACTGGCGCACCACCACGTCGGTGGTGCCGCCGGCGGCGTATGGCACGATCAGCGTTACCGGGCGGGTGGGGTAGGGCTGTCCTGTCTGCGCGTACGCGGCGGTGGCGCAGCACAGGACAAGTGCGGCGCGGGCGAGGCGCCGGATGGTCCGGATTGCGTGCATCGGAAGTCTCCTCTTGTTGTGATTGTGATTGTGGTTGTGCTTGCCTTCAATCCCGATGCGATGTTGTCGTTGTCTTGATGCCTCTCGCCCGCGCGCGGCAGACGCCGCTCAGTTCTCCACCACCGCCCAGGCCTCCATCGACTGGCCGCCGGCATCGTCGCCGGTCCACAGGATGACTTTGCCTGGCGTGCTGGCGTCGAGCGTACCGCCTACCGTCAAGGTGTCGTGGTCGAAGAGCGGCGCGAGGCCGCGGAAGCCGAAGCGGCGTACCGTGGCGCCGGGCTTTTCGCGCGCCAGGAGATCGAGCGTCAGTACGGCCTGCAGCGGGCCATGCACCACCAGGCCGGGGTAGCCTTCAACGTCGCGCACGTAGTCCTGATCGTAGTGGATGCGGTGGCCGTTGAAGGTGAGCGCGGAGAAGCGGAACAGCATCACCGGGCCGGCGCGCAGCTGGCGCTGGAATTGCGCCCGATGGGCCAGGCGGGGACGCGGCGGCAGCGGCTGGCCGGGTTCCGGCATGGCGCGGTAGACCAGGTCGTGGCGCTCGCTCAGCGCCACTTCGTCTCCGACCGTCAGCACGTGCTCCACGGTGACGAACCAGAGCTCGCCGCTGCGTCCGCTCTTGTGCTCGACATTGCGCACGGTGGACGTGCGCGTGACGGTATCGCCCACCCGCAGCGGCTTGCGGAAATCCAGTTCGCCGCCGGCCCACATGCGGCGCGGCAGCGGCACCGGCGGCATAAAGCCGCCCAGGGCCGGATGGCCGTCATCGCCGAGTTCGCGCTGCGGCGCGCGCGGCAGGAAATAGAGCCAGTGCCACAGCGGCGGCAGCGGGCCGCGCAACAGTGCTTCTCCATCCAGGTCGAGGGTGGCGGCGAGCCCGATCACGGGTTCCGGGGAAAGGGTCTCGGTGCGGCTTTCGCTGCGGCCGATCCAGGTGCGCAGGGTTTCGAGCTGGGTCATGGCTGGCTGGCTGCGGGATGGTTTGCCAGCGCAAGCATGCGCCGGGCCTGTTCAATGACGGGACGGTCGACCATCTTTCCATCGACCTGCACCGCGTGGCTGCCGCTGGCGGTGGCGGCCAGCACGCGCTGCGCCCAGTCCAGTTGTTCGGCGGTGGGCAGGAAGCCGGCGCGTACCGCGGCGAGCTGGGCTGGGTGGATGCACAGCTTGGCGGCGAAGCCGAGCGCACGCGCGTGCGCCACGTCGCCGGCCAGCACGGCCTCGTCCTTGAGTGCGGTGGTGACGCCATCCACCGGTGGCGGCAGCCCGGCCACGCGCGACGCCAGCACGATGCGCGAGCGCGCCGTCAGCAGCGCTTCGCGGGTATGGGCGCAGCCCAGGTCCACGGCAAAATCCAGCGAGCCGAAGGCCAGCCGCGACACGCCCGGGGCAGACGCGACCGCGTCGATGCCGTGCAGGCCCCGCGCGCTTTCGACGATGGCCACGATGCGGCCCTGCGGATTGACCTGGGCCAGCGCCTGTGCGATCTCGCCGAGCGCGGCGGGGTCTTCGGCCTTGGGCACCAGCAGGCCGGCCAGCGGCGCGTCGGGCGGCAGCGCGCGCAGCCAGTCCATGTCGGCGGCAAAAGCCGGCGAGCCGGTGTCGTTGATGCGCACATGGGCCTGCGCTTGCGCGCCGCGTTCCAGCAGCCACGCGGCGATGGCCGTGCGCGCGGCCGGCTTGCGGTCAGGGTGCACGGCGTCCTCCAGGTCGAGGATCAGCGCGTCGGGCGCGGCGGCGGCGGCCTTGTCGAAGCGTTCGGGCCGGTCGCCCGGCACGAACAGGTAGGTGATGGCGGTGGACATGGAGCGGATCCCGTTATGGTTGGCCGTCATTGGCCCTCATTGGCCGACCGGCAGCCAGTCGTTGACGTCCGTCTGCTTTTCCAGGGCCCATACGCGGGCGATGATGGCGCGCATCTCCGCCTCGCCGGCGCCGCGGCGGAAGGCCCCCAGCTGCAGCGCCTTGGCTTCGAGTTCGGGGCGCGACAGCGTATTGCCGGGATCGCCCTTGGGCACGTCCACGCGGCCCGCAAGGGTGCGGCCGTCCGTGGTCGTTACGGTGACGCGGCCGATCCACTGGCGCGGATAGGCGGCATTGATCTCGTCGTCCAGCACCATCTCCACCTTGTCGCGGAAGGCAGCCACCTTGGCGTCCTGCAGTGCATGTTCCTCGAACTCGCCCAGGCCGGCGTGCGCATGCACCGCCACCAGGCCCAGCACGGTCCCCATCGAGAACTTGGCCTGGTGGATGGTCTTGGGATCGGTCACCGGGCCGAGCACGTCGATGGCGCCCTGGTGCACGTGCGCGGTCACGCTGGCGATCTGCCCGGCGCGGATTGTCTCGCGCAGCATCAGGTCCTTGAGCGCGTCCGCCGCCGGGTGCGTGTGACGGCAGGAGGCGAAGAACTTGAACGAAGTCTCGGCGGTGGCCCAGCGCTCGCCCAGGCGATCGGTCAGGGCAGCCGGGTTGGCGTCGCTCGACATGCCCGCGGCCATGCCCTGCGGGCCTTCCAGGATGCGCTTTGCACCGGTGAAGCCGGCGCGCGCGATCCATGCGGACATCAGTCCGTCGGCGGCCGCCTTGGCGGTGTGCAGCTGCTTGGAGTCAGCCGCGTCGCGCAGGAATTCCCACAGGCCGGCGGCCTGGGTGCCGGCCGAGCCGAGCGCCTGGTTGATGCCCTCGCCGTCCATGCCATAAAGCTTGGCGACAGCCGCTGCTGCCGCCAGCGTGCCGACGGTGCCGGTGGTGTGGAATACGCGGTAGTGCGAGCGGCCCATGAATTCGCCGATGCGGATGCCGGCCTCGTAGCCGGCGATGGACGCCAGCAGTACGTCGGCGCCGCTCTTGCCCTCGGCCTGTGCGGCGGCGATGACGGCAGGAAACACCACGGCGGCCGGGTGCAGCACCGAGCCGTTATGCACGTCGTCCTGCTCGACCACGTGCGAGGACGCGCCGTTGATCAGCGCGGCAAAGTACGGCGAAGTGCGGCGGCGATCCACCAGCACCTCGGCGGGACCCTGCTGCGGGCCCATCGCGGCGGCGAACGCCTGCAGCTTGCGAACGGCCGGTGCGTCCTTGCCGGCGATGGCCGAAGCGATCCAGTCGAGGAACAGGTCCTTGGTGCGTTCCACCACCTCGGCGGGCACGTCGGCCAGCTTGAAGCGGGCCAGGAAGTCGCACAGCTGGCGGGTGGGGTAGGTGTGGTCAGTGGCTTGGCTCATGCCGGCTCCGGACGGTGTTCGGGGTTGTCTTGTGATCTTGCTGTTCCTGCCCTCCTCCGCTGCGCGGGAGAGGGGAGCCAGGCCCGCGCGAGCATGCACGCGGGCGCCATGGCTGGGTCCTGCGGCTCAAATCGTCTTGCTGCCTGCCATTCTGGCGATTTCCTCTGCGCCGTATCCCAGCTCCGCCAGGATGGCCGCGCTGTGCGCGCCCAGCGCCGGCACGTCGCCCATCACCGGTTCCACGCCCGACAGGTTGGCCGGCGGCAGCAGCGCGCCAATGGGGCCGCCAGGGCTGGCCACTTCGCGCCAGCGCCCGCGTGCCGCGAGTTGCGGGTGGTTCCACACGGCCTCGATATCGTTCATCGGCGCATTGGCGATCTGCGCTTCGTCCAGCAGCGCTTCCACCTGCGCCACTGTCATCGGCGCGAAGCGGGCTTCGATCAGCGCGGTCAGCTCGGCACGATTTTTCACGCGGCCCGAGTTGGAGGAAAAGCGCGCGTCCTTCAGCAGCGCAGGCTGCCCCAGCACCTTCTGGCAGAAAGCCTGCCACTCGCGCTCGTTCTGCAGGCCGAAGATCACGCTGCCGCCGTCGCCGGTGCGATGCACGCCATAGGGCGCGATAGCCGGATGCGAAGCGCCAAAGCGCGCCGGCGCCGTGCCGCCGTAGTGGCCGAAGTACAGCGCGTAGTTCATCCACTCGGTGAGCGCCTCGAGCATGGTCACTTCCACGCGCAGGCCCTGGCCGGTGCGCCCGCGCTGCAGCAGCGCGGAGAGAATGCCGCTGTAGGCGTACATGCCGGCCGCGATGTCGGCGATGGAGATGCCGGCGCGCGATGGCTCGTCCGCGCTGCCCGTGATGCCGATCAGGCCGGCGGCGGCCTGGATCAGCAGGTCATAGGCCTTCTTGTCGCGATAAGGGCCGGCGTCGCCGTAGCCGGAGATGTCGCACACGATGAGCTTGCCGTAGCGCGGGTGCAGGCTGGCGAAATCCAGCCCCATGCGCGCGGCGGCGCCGGGCGCCAGGTTCTGCACCAGCACGTCCGCATCGGCCAGCAGGCGGTGCAGCACGGCCTGCGCTTCGTCCTGCTTGAGATCGAGCGTCAGGCTCTCCTTGCCGCGGTTGAGCCAGACGAAGTGCGAGGCCTGGCCGTTGACGGTCTCATCGTAGCCGCGCGCGAAGTCGCCGGCGCCGGGGCGTTCCACCTTGACCACGCGCGCGCCGAGATCGGCCAGCTGGCGGGTGGCAAAGGGGGCGGCCACGGCATGTTCGAGGGAAACGACGCGAATGCCGTCGAGCGGGCGGATGCCCTGGTGCGAAGGAAGCATGTGCGCGGGCCTCAGAACGAACGCGGCAGCTCGAGCACGTGCTCGGCCACATACGACAGGATCAGGTTGGTGGAGATCGGCGCCACCTGGTACAGCCGCGTCTCGCGGAACTTGCGCTCGATATCGTATTCGGCGGCAAAGCCGAAGCCGCCGTGGGTCTGCAGGCAAACGTTGGCGGCTTCCCACGAAGCGTCGGCCGCCAGCAGCTTGGACATATTGGCTTCCTTGCCGCAGGGCTTGCCGGCATCGAACAGGGCCGCGGCCTTGTAGCGCATCAGGCTGGCCGCTTCCACGTTCACGTAGGCGCGCGCGATGGGGAACTGGATGCCCTGGTTCTGGCCGATCGGACGGTCGAACACGATGCGCTCGCGGGCGTAGGTGCTGGCGCGCTCGATGAACCAGTAGCCGTCGCCGATGCATTCGGCGGCAATCAGGATGCGCTCGGCGTTGAGGCCGTCGAGGATGTACTTGAGCCCCTTGCCTTCCTCGCCGATCAGGTTCTCGGCGGGAATCTCCAGGTTGTCGAAGAACAGCTCGTTGGTCTCGTGGTTGACCATATTGCGGATGGGGCGCACGGTCAGGCCCTTGCCGATGGCTTCGCGCAGGTCGACCACGAACACCGACAACCCTTCGGACTTGCGCTTGACCTGGTCCAGCGGCGTGGTGCGCGCCAGCAGCAGCATCAGGTCCGAGTGCTGCACGCGCGAGATCCACACCTTCTGGCCGTTGATGACGTAGCGGTCGCCCTTCTTCACGGCAGTGGTCTTGAGTTTGGTGGTGTCGGTGCCGGTGGTGGGCTCGGTCACGGCCATCGACTGCATGCGCAGCTCGCCCGAGGCGATGCCAGGCAGCCAGCGCTGCTTCTGCTCGGTCGAGCCGTGGCGCAGCAGGCAGCCCATCACATACATCTGGCCGTGGCAGGCGCCGGAGTTGCCGCCGTTGCGGTTGATCTCCTCCATGATGACCGAGGCCGCGGTCAGCGGCAGGCCCGAGCCGCCGTACTCCTCGGGGATCAGCGCGGACAGCCAGCCGGCCTTGGTCAGCGCCGTCACGAATTCCTCCGGGAAGGCGTTCTGCTCTTCCACGCGCTGCCAGTAGGCGGAATCGAAGCCGGCGCACAGTGCACGCACGGCTTCGCGGATATCGGGATACGGCTGGTCGTGCGATTGTTCTGCGAACATGAAAGGGGCCCCGTGGTAGACGATATGGATGTGATGGAAGTGATGGGAATTAGCTGACGGCCATTATTCCCGAGGGCCTGCCGCACGGTAATTCGGATTTGCGAAAGAGCGGCTTAGCGCCCCCGGAAGCGCATGGGAGCGGCCCGGCGGCCGGGCCGCGCCGCCCTGGCAGCCTTTTGGGCCGCCTTGCCCTCCCTTTGGGAAATCCGTATTGCATGCAGGCCACTTTGTCGCCACGCTTGCCCGAAAGACAACGCTGCGGGCCGTTCCCGGCCGGCGAGCTCATATTGGAGACGACAACCATGACAGGCACGAAGGCGCAGCGGCAAGGACGGCGGGCTGGCAGCGGGAACGCGGCGGGCACAGAAGGAAAGCCCGCGCCATGGCGCGGGATGGCGCTGGCCGCGCTGGGTGTGGCAGCCGCCCTCGCGCTTGCCCTGCCCGCGCGTGCCGCCGACCCTTACCCGGCCAGGCCGATCGCCATGGTGGTGCCATTCGCCGCGGGCGGCCCCACCGATGTGGTGGCACGCACCCTGGCCGCAGCCATGTCCAAAACCCTGGGCCAGAGCGTGGTGGTGGAAAACCGCCTCGGCGCGGGCGGCACGGTATCCGCCGCGTACGTGGCCAAGGCCGCGCCGGACGGCTACACCATCCTGATCCACCACAACGGCATGGCCACCGCGCCGGCGCTGTACAGCAAGCTGCCCTACAAACCGCTAACGGACTTCACCTTCGTCGGCCAGGTGGCGGACGTGCCCATGACCCTGCTCGGCCGCCACGACCTGCCGGCCAGGACGCTGCCGGAGCTGATTGCCTACATCCGCCAGAACCAGGGCAAGGTCAATCTGGCCAATGCCGGGCTGGGCGCGGTCTCCCAGCTGTGCGGCATGCTGTTCCAGAAGGCCATCGGGGTGGACCTCACCGCCATCCCGTACCAGGGCACCGCCCCCGCGCTGACAGCGCTGATGGGCGGCCAGGTCGACATCCTGTGCGACCAGACCACCCAGACGCTGCCGCATATCAAGGCCGACAGGGTCAGGCTCTACGGCGTGACGACCACCGCGCGCATCAAGGCGTTGCCGGATACGCCCACGCTGGCGGAAAGCGGGCTCAAGGGCTTCGAGGTCAAGGTCTGGCACGGCATCTACGCGCCGCGCGGCACGCCGCCGGTGGTCATCGACCGCCTCAGCCTGGCCCTGCGCACCGCGCTGAAGGACCCGGCGGTGGCGGCCCGGCTGGCCGATCTGGGCGCGCAGATCGTGCCGGAAGACAAGCAGACGCCGGAAGGGCTGCGCACCTGGCTGCAGGCGGAGATCGAGAAATGGTCGCCGATCATCAAGGCGGCGGGGATCAAGGCGGATTGAGGATGGGGCGAGCCGCGGACCGCGGACACCCCGCTTACCAGTTCAGCATCGTGACGTTCCGCGGCGCCACGCGCGGATCGATGGCGGCATAGGGGCCGCAGGCGCCGCTGCCCCGGATATGCACGGAGACATCGGTGGCGCTTACCCGCGCGGCATTGATTGCGCAGATGGCTGCGGGTGCCGGTGACCAGCGGTGTGGAGCCGGTCACGGTGAGGCTCGTGCTGTCCACTCCGCTGTCATTGGCGAGCACCGCGGCAGCGCCCTCGCCATGCGCGGCGAGGGCGCTGCCCGCGATCTTCATCCGGGCGCCTTCCAGCGCCTCCCAATGAGGCTGGGGGAAATCTCCCAAGGCAGCTCGATATCCGTAATGCTGGCTGTCAGCCTCGAACATGTACCAAAAAACGAACCGGCGGGAGGGGCCGGCATGCACCCTGTGTTCCATGTGGCGGCGGCGCCGGCCGAGCAGTAAGATGCAGTTCCCGTCGTTTTCCACTCAGGCTTTGCCGACGATGCCGGCTCGCCGCGGTTGCGGGCAGGATCGGTCTGTCCAGCCATTGCCCAAGGAGCACCTCGTGTTCGAACGCGTCAGGCAGGATTTTGCCGCGCTTACCACCCGCGCCGAGTTCCACTCGCTGCGCCTTGTCCGGCAGACCGGCGAGCATTGCATGATGCGGCGCGGCGTCGCCGAGCCGCCGTCCCTCACGCAGGACATGGGCGCCATGCTCAGCGTGCGCCTGGCCGGCGTGGAGGCCTATGCCGCCACCAGCGATCTCGGCGTGGCCGGGCTGCAGCGCGCCCTCGACAGCGCCGAAGCGCTGGCACGGCGGATCGCCGCGCACGGCCTGGTCGACATGCGCGGGCTGGCGCCGCCGCAAGGCCATGCCCGCTACGAATCACCGGGCCTGAACGGCCCGTTCCCGGGATTCGCCGAGCGCTTCGCGCTGCTGGCGGAGGTCTGCGCCAGCGTGCCGGCCGATTCCCGCCTGGCGAACTGGACCGCCTACCTGGATCACCAGCGCCACGAGCAGCTTTATCTCAACAGTGCCGGTGCGGAGCAATGGCAGGCGCTGCGCTTCGTCTACCCCGGCATCAGCGTGACCGCCTTCGACGGCAGCGACAGCCAGACCCGCAGTTTCGGCGGCTTCGGCAGCGGCCAGCAGGGCGGCGCTGAAGTCATCGGGCGCCTGGGCTTCGCCGGCGCCGCGGCGCGGGTGGCGGACGAGGCCTTGCAGTTGCTGCTGGCGCCCAATGCCCCAAGCGGCCCGACCGACCTGCTGCTGATGCCCGACCAGATGATGCTGCAGATCCACGAATCCATCGGCCACCCGCTGGAGCTGGATCGCATCCTCGGGGACGAGCGCAACTATGCGGGCACCAGCTTTATCGGCCTGGAGGACTTCGGCCGCTACCAGTACGGCTCGGACCTGCTCAATATCAGCTTCGACCCGGGCATTCCCGAGGAACTGGGCAGCTATGGCTGCGACGACGAGGGGCAGCCGGCGCGCAAGGAATTCCTGATCCGCGACGGTCTGCTGCTGCGCCCGCTCGGCGCGGCGCTGTCGCAGTGGCGCAGCGGATTGCCGGGCGTGGCCAACAGCCGCGCCAGCAGCTGGAACCGTGCGCCCATCGATCGCATGGCCAACCTCAATCTGGAACCGGGCGAGCGCACCATGGCGCAACTGATCGGCGGCATCGAGCGCGGCATCCTGATGTCGACCAACCGCTCGTGGTCGATCGACGATGCGCGCAACAAGTTCCAGTTCGGCTGCGAATGGGGCCGCCTGATCGAGAACGGCGAGCTGAAAGGCGTCGTCAAGAATCCGAACTATCGCGGCGTGTCCGCGAACTTCTGGCGCAGCCTGGCCGCCGTTGGCGATGCCAGTACCTTCGAGGTGCACGGCACGCCTTACTGCGGCAAGGGCGAGCCCAACCAGATAGTGCGCGTCGGCCATGCGTCGCCGGCCTGCGTGTTCCGGCAAGTGGAAGTGTTTGGAGGGGCCGCGTGATGGCGGATGCGGAATCGTTGTTCGCCGCGCTTGCCGCGGATGTGCGCGCCTCGCTGCGCGAGGGCGAAGACTTCACCCTGTGGTATAGCGCCGAGGCGTCGGAATTCATTCGCTACAACCGCGCTCGGGTGCGACAGGCGGGACAGGTGCGGCAAGCCTTTGGCCGGCTCACGCTGATTCGCGACGGCCGCCATGCGCGGATCGGCATCGCGCTGTGCGGCGAGCCGGCAAGCGACCGCCTGCGCCTGGCGGACGGCCTGCGGCAGTTGCGCGAGGCGATCGGGCAGTTGCAGCCCGACCCTTACCTGACGCTCGAGCGCGAACCCTGGCAGCGCAGGTTCGCCGACGGGACCGCGCCGCCGGACGGCACCGAAGTCCTGGCGCAGATAGAGGAGGCCGCGCGCGGCCACGATCTGGTCGGCATCTACGCCGCCGGCCCGCTGTACCGGGGCTTCGCCAACAGCTTCGGCGCCTTCGGCTGGCATGCCGCGCAGGCTTTCCATTTCGACTGGAGCCTGTTCCACGCCAATGGCCAGGCCGTGAAGGCCGACTACGCGGGCTCGCAGTGGGACCCAGCCGGGTTTGCCAGCCGCTTCGAGGCGGCACGCCGGCAACTGGAGCACCTGGGCAAGCCGCCGCGCATCCTGGCGCCCGGCGACTACCGCGCCTACCTGGCCCCGGCCGCGCTCGACGACGTGCTGGGCATGCTGGGCTGGGGCGGTTTTTCCGCGCGCGCGCTGGCGCACAAGGAGAGCCCGCTGCAGCGCCTGTACGACGGCGGCGCGCGCCTCAGCCCCCTGCTGGACCTGGATGAGCGGGCGAGCGGCGCGCTGGCCCCGGCCTTCGGCCCCGAAGGCATCCCGCGCAGCGATGCGGCACTGGTGCGCGCGGGCCGCGCCGCGGGCCGGCTGGTCTACCCGCGCAGTGCGCGCGAGTACGGCCTGGCCGCCAATTGCGCCGACGCCGGCGAAGGCCCGCAGGCCCTCGCCATGGGCGCCGGCACGCTGGCGCAGGACGATGTGCTGGCCGCGCTCGGCACGGGGCTCTACATCGGCAACCTCTGGTACCTGAACTGGTCCGACGCCCCGGCTGGCCGCATGACCGGCATGACCCGCTTCGCCACCTTCTGGGTCGAGGACGGCCGCATCCAGGCGCCGGTCGGCACCATGCGCTTCGACGACAGCATCTACAGCTTCCTGGGCGACCACCTGGAAGCGCTGACCAGCGAGCGGCAGTTGCGGGTGTCGAGCAGCACTTATGGCGAGCGGCAGACCGATTCCAGCTTGTTACCGGGGGCGCTGACAGGCAGGCTCATGCTGACGCTTTGAGCGCGGCCGTGCCCTTATGCGGCTGGAAGACGCTTTACTGTGATCGTCCGGCGCTTGGCATTGTCGGGCTACGAGGCAGTGAAGCCTGCCATGCAGGCTAGCCCCCCCGGCGCTGTCCAATCCGCATACGCGCATGTGGAAGGGCTGACTCACCATGGCCGGGTAAGTCGCTGACTCAGAATCTCTTCGAAGTCCTGGACTTGCCCACAGATGATGTGGATGTAGACGGTGTCCGCGGCGACCCTGTAAATGATTCGCTGCTGATGTGTCAGGTGTTGCCTGAAGTCAGCCGTGAAGCCTGCCAGCTCGTCGGGGCGTGCGCCGGACGACGGGAACTCGGCGATGTAAGCAACCTTGTCTTGAATCTGCTTCTTGATGGCCTGCCAGGTTCCGTCCGCTTTGTATCTGACCAGATAGCGTCTAAGGTCGATCAAATCCTGCCTGGCGGAATCGAGAAAGACCACCTTCATGCGCCGTCTTCCTGGTCCAGCCGATCCAGTTCGGCAAAGACGTCTGCAGCCGTTGTCACCTTGCCCTCCGCGATCTCCTTCTCGCCAAGCGCCAGGATTTTCAATAGCGCGGTGGTTTGCCGCTGCGCTTCGTAGCTGGCGATGTCCTGCACGACGAGTTTAGCCTCGCCATTCTGGGTAATGATCAAGGGCTCGCGCGTTTCGCCGAGCTCAGTGACGATACGGGCCGCATCGCTTTTCAGAAAGCTGATTGGCTTGATGTTCGAGAGTTTCACGGTGGGTCCAAGTGGAAGTTACCGGATGACCGAATATAGTCTGAATTCGGTCTGGCGTCCACCTTGCGGAGTGTTGCCGCCCATGCGAGCTTGCGCTTTCCCTCAAACCGGCTCGCGCGCCGCTTCCGTCAAATACTGGATCAAGGTCTCGGCGAACTGCGGCAGCTCGCGCCCCGGCCGCCGCACCAGGCGCAGGTCGCGCTTGGCCCATTCGTCTTCCAGCGGGATGAAGCGCAGCACCTTGCGGCTGGCATAGCGGCGCGCGCAGCTGTTGGGCACGATGGCGATGCCGGCGCCGGCTTCCACCATGCGGCACACCGCGTCGAAGCTGCCGAGCTGGATGCGCAGGCTGATGCGCTTGCCCATGCCGCTGGCGATGCGGTCCAGGAAAGACTGGATGGCGCTGAACTGGTTGAGGCCGACAAAGCGGCAAGTATCCAGCAGGTCGGCGAAATGCAGGCGCGTGAACTGCGGCAGCGGGTGGTTGACCGGCGCGATCACGATCAATTCGTCGCTGCACAGCTGCATGACCTCCAGATCGTTGGTCGCCACTTCTCCGGCGACGATGCCGAGGTCGGCCGCGCCGGCGCCGATGGCCGAGACGATGGCCTGCGAGAGCTGCTCTTCCAGTTCGATATCGACATCCGGGTTCTCGGCCAGGAAGCGCGACAGCGCGGTGGCGAGGAAGGAGTTGGTGGCGGTGGTGTTGGCCAGCAGCCGCACCCGGCCCTTGACGCCCTTGGCGTAGGGCCGCAGGTCCGAATGCAGGCATTCCAGCTCGCGGAACACTTCCCGCGCATGGCGCAGCAGCGCGTCGCCGGCCGGCGTCAGGCGCACGCCCTTGACCTGGCGGATCAGCAACTGGGTCTGGAAGGCCTCTTCCAGCTGTTTGATGCGGGTGCTGGCGGCGGGCAGGGAGAGAAAGCTGCGCTCGGCGGCGCGGGTGAGGTTTTCGGTTTCGCCGACGTTGAGGAAGAGGCGCAGGTCGGTCAGGTCGTAATGCATGTGTTTCGCTGGGCCAAAGGCCTCTTTTGTGAATCGTGAATAGCAATGTCCCCGCCGTCAATTTATCGTATTCGGCGTGGCAATAGAACCAAAAAGGCCGGATCGCCCGTAATGCGCGGGCGAATACCGGATAGGTGCGGTGGGCGGCGCGGAATTCCCGGACCGCCGCCAGGCCAACCAGGAGGACGACCAATGACAGTTCGGCGCTACAGCGCACGCATGCTGGCGGCCGTGGCCGCCGTGCTGGGCATGACGACCCTGAGCCTCGGCGCCGCCGCCTACCCCGACAAGCCCGTGCGCCTCATCGTGCCCGCGGCGGCCGGCGGTACCACCGACATTGCCTCGCGCCTGGTCGGCAAGCGCCTGGGCGAGCTGCTGGGCCAGCCCGTGGTGGTGGAGAACCGGGCCGGCGCCGCCGGCATCGTCGGCGTGCAGGCGCTGCGCCAGGCCGCGCCCGACGGCTATACGCTGATGATGGGCAATATCGGCCCCAATGCCATCAATTACGCCCTGTACAAGCAGCTTCCCTACCGTCCCGAGGACTTCGCGCCGGTCACCATGGTGGTCTCGGTGCCCAATGTGCTGGTGGTGAACGCCAAGGTGCCCGCCCGCAATGTGGCCGAGCTGGTGGCGCTGGCCAGGGCCCAGCCCGGCAAGCTGTCGTTTGCTTCTTCCGGCACCGGGCAATCGGTGCACCTGTCCGGCGAGCTGTTCAGGAAGCGCACCGGCATCGACATCATCCATGTGCCCTACAAAGGCGCCGCGCCGGCCGTGGCCGACCTGGTCGCAGGCCAGGTGACCATGATGGTGGACAACCTGCCCAGTTCGCTGGCGCATATCCAGTCCGGCAAGCTGCGTGCGCTGGCCGTGACCAGCGCCACGCGCGTGGCCGAATTGCCGGACGTGCCCACCATGAAGGAAGCCGGCCTCGACGATTTCCAGGTGACCGCGTGGTTCGGCCTGGTGGCGCCGGCGGGCACGCCGCCCGCCATCGTCGCGCGCCTGCAGAAGACCGTGGCCGGCATCCTGGCGGAGCCGGAGGTGAAGACCCGCCTGGCGGAACTCGGCGGCGTGCCGGGCGGCGACACGCCGGCGCAATTCGGCAAGTTCATCGACGCCGAGCGCGCGCGCTGGGCCAGGGTGGTCAAGGACACCGGCATTCCATTGCAGTGAAGTTCGCGCCGGCGGCACCATCGCCGGCCGGCCGGCAGCTCGCGCGCTGGCGCAAGGTCGTCAAGGCATCGGGTGCGCGGGTGGAGCGGGCAAGCCCGCACGCATTCTGGATTTGAGCATCCGGCCTGCTTGCCAGGCCGACCAACAAACGTGTAGACAGGAGCAAGAGCATGAGTGGAATGATGGCAGGCAAGGTCGCGCTGGTAACGGGCGCGGGTGGCGGCATCGGCCGTGGCGTAGCGCTGGAACTGGCCAAGGCGGGCGCGAAGGTTGTCGTCAACGACATCGGCGTGTCGCTCACCGGCGAGGGCGGCGATGCCGGTCCCGCACAGCGCGTGGTCGACGAGATCGTCGCTGCCGGCGGCATCGCGGTAGCCAATACCGACAGCGTATCGAGCTGGCAGGGCGCCAACGCCATCGTGCAATGCGCGCTCGATCACTTCGGCCGTATCGATGCCGTGGTCAACAACGCCGGCAACCTGCGCGACCGCATGTTCTTCAAGATGAACGAGGAAGAATGGCGCGCGGTGATCGACGTCCATCTCAATGGCACCTTCTTCGTCAGCCGCGCGGCGGCCAACCACTTCAAGGACCAGGAGAGCGGCGCCTATGTGCACATGACTTCCACCTCCGGCCTGATCGGCAACCTCGGGCAGGCCAATTACTCGGCCGCCAAGCTCGGCATCGCCGCGCTGTCGAAGTCGATCGCGCTCGACATGGCCCGCTTCAATGTGCGCTCGAACTGTATCGCGCCGTTTGCCTGGAGCCGCATGACCAGCTCGATTCCCTCCGAGACGCCGGAAGAAAAGGCACGCGTGGCCAAGCTGCAAAAGATGGAGGCCAACAAGGTGGCACCGATGGCGGCCTTCCTCGCCAGCGACGCGGCGCATGAAGTCAACGCGCAGATCTTTGCCGTGCGCGCCAACGAGATCATGCTGATGAGCCAGCCGCGTCCGGTACGCTCGGTGCACATGAGCGAAGGCTGGACGCCGGAATCCATCGCCGAGATCGCCATCCCTGCCATGCGCAACAGCTTCTTCAAGCTCGAGCGCTCGCCCGACGTGATCAACTGGGACCCGATCTGACGCCATGCCGCTCGACTACAACCGCATCAGGCACTGGGAATTCCCGGAGGTCAGGCAGACCTACGGCGAGAAGGATTCCATTCTCTACGCGCTCGGCCTCGGCCTGGGCGAGCAACCCACCGATCCGCGCCAGCTGCGCTACGTCTACGAGGCGCAGCTCAAGGCATTCCCGACGCAGGCCGTCGTGCTGGCTTACCCGGGCTTCTGGATGCAGGACCCGGACAGCGGCATCGACTGGGTGCGCATCGTGCATGGCGAGCAGCGCCTGCGCCTGCACCGTCCGCTGCCTGCGGCCGGCACCGTGCGCGCCCGCGCCAGGGTGACCCATGTGATCGACAAGGGAGCGGACAAGGGCGCGCTGGTGATCGTGGAGCGCACGCTGGTGGACGACGCCACCGGCGCCGAGCTGGCCACCGTGAACCACACCACCTTTTGCCGTGCCGATGGCGGCTTCGGCCAGGGCGACATCGCACCCGAGGCGCTGCCGGCAGCGCCGGCGCGCGTACCGGATGCGCTGCGCAGCCTGGCGATCCTGCCGCAGGCCGCGTTGCTGTACCGCCTCAATGCCGATCCCAATCCGCTGCACGCCGATCCCGAAGTGGCGCGCGCGGCCGGCTTCGACAAGCCCATCCTGCATGGGCTGTGCACCTACGGCGTGGCGGCGCGCGCGCTGGTCGACACCTATGCCGATGGCGACGGCGACCGCTTGCTCGAACTCGACGTGCGCTTCTCCCGGCCGGTATTCCCCGGCGAAACCCTCGAAGTGCGCATGTGGCGCGAAGGCGGTGGCCGCGTGCTGTTCGACGCCCGCGTGCCTGCGCGCGATGTCACCGTGCTCAGCAACGGCGTAGCGGAGTTCCATACATGACAACAACGATGAAGAGCGCGCTCGACGGCGTCCGCGTGCTGGACCTGTCGCGCATCCTGGCCGGCCCGTGGTGCGCGCAGAACCTGGCCGACCTCGGCGCCGAGGTCATCAAGGTGGAACGCCCCGGCGTGGGCGACGACACCCGCTCCTGGGGCCCGCCCTGGCTGCCCGACGGCGAAGGCAATGCTTCGCGCGATGCCACCTATTACGCCGGCGCCAATCGCGGCAAGCGCTCGGTCACGCTCGATATCGCCAGCCCCGAAGGGCAGGGCATCGTGCGCGAGCTGGCGGCGAAATCGCAAATTGTGCTGGAGAACTACAAGGTCGGCGACCTGAAGCGCTACGGGCTCGACTACGACAGCCTCAAGGCCATCAATCCGTCGCTGGTCTATTGCTCCATCACCGGCTACGGGCAGGAAGGGCCGAGCGCGCACAAGCCCGGCTATGACTTCATCTTCCAGGGCATCGGCGGGCTGATGAGCATCACCGGCGAACGCGACGACCTGCCCGGCGGCGGCCCGCAGAAGGTCGGCGTGGCCGTGGTCGACATGCTCACCGGCATGTACGCCACGGTGGCGGTGCTGGCCGCGCTGCGCCATGCCGAGCGCACCGGCGAAGGCCAGCGCATCGACATGGCGCTGCTCGACGCGGTGGTGGCGGTAGGCGCCACGCCCATCCTTGCGCAGAAGGTCACCGGCAAGACGCCGCAGCGTTTCGGCAATGCGCATGCCAATATGGTGCCATACCACGTGTTTGCCACCGCCGATGGGTACATGATCGTGGCGGCAGGGAACGACGGGCAGTGGCAGGGCTACTGCCGCGGCGTGGAGCGGCCGGACCTGGCGATCGACGAGCGCTTCACCACCGGCACCGGCCGCATCGTCAACCGCGCCGTGCTGGTGCCGCTGCTGGAAGCCCATATGCGCACGCGTACCACCGCGCACTGGGTGGAAGCGCTGGAGCGCGAAGGCATTCCCTGCGGACCGATCAACGACTACGCCCAGGTGCTGGAGGACCCGCAGGTCAGGTATCGCGAACTGCAGGTCGACATGGTGCGCAGCGACGGCGGGGTTTGCCCCACGGTGAAGAGCCCGCTGCGGCTGTCGGCCACGCCGGTACGTTACGACGCGGCGCCCCCGCGGCTGGGGGAACATACCGAGGCCGTGCTATCAGGCGTGCTGGGCATGTCGGCAGCGCGGATCGCGGCCCTGCGCGGACAAGGCCTGATCTGAGGCCGGTTCCGGCGGTACGCGTTGCCCGGGTGCAGCAGCCGGGGCGCGTACCGTCTGTCTGCGCACGGCAGTGCACAAGATGAAATTTCCCAATCCTGAAGTACTCCGTTTCGCCTAGCATCGTGCCCGGCGTGGACTTGCCTCCACGCATGCAGCCCGCGCCCCCGCGGGAGCCCGGCGGGCGGCTTGGCCCGCCGCCAAAGTCAAGGAGCACGAATGCATCGGAGATCGTTTCTGGCCGCTGGAACCCTGGCCGCGCTGGCTCTTGGTGGCTGTGCCACCACAGCGCTGTACGACGAGATAGAGAAAAAGGAATACGGCGACTACAAGGAGATCATCAGCGAGATCCTGGTATCGCAGGACGGCAAGTCCATTGTCATCCTCGGCGACAAGTACCACTACATATTCGACGCGAATGCGGATCTGGTGCAGGCGATCTCGTCCGATATCCATCCCAGGCTGAAGGCGCGCTTCCGGCGCTTCGACGTCGACCGGGACGGCAATATCGCGGGCAACCTCGACCTGATGCTCGATGGCGCGGCTACGGAGGACGAGCGGAAGAAGGCCGGCGAGCTCGGGTTCAAGGCCGCCACGCGCAGCGAGAACCCGTCTCTCAGCCGTGCCTATCGTCTTGCCGGCAAGCGCTATTCGGCGGCGAAGTTCGCGATGCCGGGACAGGCCAAGCAGTTGAACCAGGCATACGCGATCGAGGTCCGCGAGGAGAAACCCATCGGCGCAAAGGCGGCGCTAGCCTTGCTCACGCCTGTCACCGTCGCCGCGGACGGGGTGATGTACCTGCTTTCCATTCCCCTGCTGCCCTTGGCGGTTGGCGCTGCCGTGGCGTCCTCGGCCCGGCGCTGAGGGCGATGCGTCGGGCATGGGGCGACCCGCTTGCCCCGAGCGAGCGCCCGCCCTGGCCCCGCTCCCACGCATGGGAGCGGGGTGGCAGCAAACCCTGGAGAACCGCAGGGGCATTTGCCGGGTTCTACCCCACGCCACCGCCTGGCGCCGCCAGCCGTTGAGCATGAGGGCTACCAACAAAGACGGCGCCGCGCCTGGCCGCTTGTCCACCGGACATGATCCATGTCAAGCCGCGCGCACCCGGTTGCCGGCAAAATCATCTCGAAGTCTTTCATTTCTTCCGGCCTTTCGGGTACCCGGCTGCGCATGGCACCAGCCAACTGCGGGGGCGGGTGCCGCATTGCCCATTCCAACGCTGTCAGTCAAAAAAATCTCATGTTCAAACACATATTGCTCCCCCTGGACGGATCGGAACTCTCGGCAAAGGCGGTTCCGGCGGCCATCGAGTTCGCGCGGACCACCGGCGCGAAGCTGACGCCCTATACCTGCCTCGAGGAATACCCCTTCCTGCAATCCAGCGATGCGGGTCATGAGAAGAAGGCGGTCTTCGAACGCCGCATCGAGGCTGCCGCGCGCGAGGAACTGGCCAAGATCGAATCCGCCGCGGCGCAAGCCGGCGTACCGTGCACGGGCGCCACGTCGATTGCGTCGGCGCCTTACCGGGGCATCATCGAGATGGCGAAGGAGCGCGGTTGCGACGTCGTCTTCATGGCGTCGCACGGGCGGCGCGGCATCAGCGGCCTGCTGCTCGGCAGCGAGACCCAGAAGGTCCTGACGCATAGCGAGATTCCCGTGGTGGTGTTTCGCTGAGCAGGCCGGTGGGAGGGGCGGCAACTGCGGCCGGCTTCAAGCCGGGGCCATGTCGTCAACGCTGCCGTGGATGGCCGCATTGACCGCCCACTCTTGTTCAATCCGACGATCCTGGCGGTACTTGGGATCAAGCGGTGCCGTCGGCGATGACAATCGAGCAGAGCGCCGCTGGCGTCGGCCAGCAGCAAGCGGCGCTGCCATCCGTCTGGTCCTCCGATGCTTCGTTACGCTAGAATTATACGGTCTTCCTGGTAGAACTATTGTTCTGTTAAATAACGAGATAGCGCGCGTCAGCGTCATATGGCAGGGCTCCATCCGTCAGTCTCCGCAATGAATATGTCTTAATAGACATTTTTGCGGCGATGCGCCGGCATCAGGTTTCGGCAGCAAGCCCGGCGCATCTCATGCCTGCGGCGCCGGCCCCGTTTGGTAATATGTCGGCCCTGGGTTTGGACTGGGGGCGCGTTGCGCGGCCTGGTTCGCCTTCCTGATTGCTTCGCTCGGATCCGCCTGCCTGCCAATGACAACCCCTGATTCTGCCGAAACGGCCGCAGGTCAAAGCGACGGCGTCGCTGCCGTCGATCGCGCGCTGGCCATCGCCCTGGCGCTGGCGCAAGCCGCTTCGCCCCTCACGCTGTCGGATTTGTCGCGCGCGACGGGCATGTACAAGAGCACCCTGCTGCGCCTGCTTGCTTCGCTCGAGCGCGCCAATCTGGTGACCAAACGGGCCGACCGGCGCTACACGCTGGGGTCGCTGGCCTTCCTGTTCGGCCGCGCATTCGAGACCACCCATGGATTGCGCGAGGCCATCACGCCCATCCTGGCGTGGCTGGTCGAACACGGCACTGAAAGCCCTTCATTCCACGTACGGCATGGCACCGACAGCCGCTTGTGCCTGTTCCGCCTCGATTCGGGCCATTCCACGCTGGACCGTGTCAGGGCGGGGGATATCCTGCCCATCGGCCGCGGTGCTGCGGGCAAGGTTCTGACCGCCTACACCGATGGACAGGCGCAAGGGAGCGGCGTGCCGCTGGTCTTCACTTCATTCGGCGAGCGCGATCCGCTATGCGGGGCCATCGCCAGTCCGGTATTCGGCCCTGGCGGCATGCTGCTCGGCGCGCTCTCCCTGTCCGGGCCGCTCGAGCGGTTTTCCGTGCTGGCGGTGGAGCGCATGAGCGCGCTGTTGCTGCAGGCCGCACAAAGGGCGACGCAGGCGCTCGGCGGCGCTTGGCCGGATGCCGGTCCGGAACACGGCACCGAAGACGCCGCCTGAGCGCGCGCCGCCTCGCGGCCCCGACCCCCTTGGGCACGCGGCGCCAGCCGGATCACCTCGATTGCGGCAACGCCATGCCGATTGAGTAACGCGGTGCCGGCGTCCGTCCGGCAGGGCCACTTACCTTTGCGCGCCTGTGCGACGCCGGGATGCTGCCTTCCGGCGGCAGGCCCGATTTCTCCCTCCAACACCTCTCGATGCCAAACCGGGCGCATGTGCTCCGTCGGGTGCGCTTGCGCGCCCCGATTTCAGGCACGCACCGCATTGACACCACGTCTTTTATCTTGTTATTCTATCCAGCAGATCATAAGGTCTGTCAGATAGACCAAAAATAGAAAGCAAAGAACAAGAACGATGCCCGTTCAAGCTATGTCGCGCCATCGCGACGCGTGTGGGGGGCATGGCAATGGAGACATGGAGATGGATCTGCATTCCCTATCCGGTGCGAGGCGCACCTGGCTGGCTTGCGCCGGCCTTGCGTTGATGGTTGCCGGTGCGGCGCACGCCGAGGGCTTTCCCGAGAAGCCGGTCAAGTTGGTCGTGCCTTATGCCGCGGGCGGTGCCACGGACATCGTGGCACGCGCGCTGGCTGAGCGCCTGACGCTGGCGTGGCACCAGCCCGTCGTGGTGGAGAACCGGTCGGGGGCCGGCACCACCCTCGCCGCCGACATGGTGGCGCGTGCGCCCGCCGACGGCTACACGCTGTACATGACCACGTCGGCACATGCCATCAGCGGCAGCATGTACAAGCGCCTCCAATACGACCCCATCAAGGATTTCACGCCGATCACGCTGGTCACCACCGTGCCGCTGGTGCTCGTCGCCACGCCGTCGCTGCGGGTGGGATCCGTCTCCGGGCTGGTCGAGCAGGCCAGGCAGCAGCCGGGAAAGATCGCCTTCGCCTCGCCCGGCAATGGCACCGCGCAGCATCTGGCCGGCGAACTGTTCAAGGCGATGGAGCAGGTCGACATGATGCACGTGCCCTATAAGGGCGATGCGCCTGCCATCACCGATCTGCTCGCCGGGCAGGTTCAGATCATGTTCGCCACCACGACCGCGGTGCTGCCCCAGATCCGCTCGGGCAAGCTCAAGCCGCTGGCGCTGGCCAACCGGCAGCGACTGGCCGTCCTGCCGGACGTGCCGACCTTCAGGGAGGCCGGTACTGCCGAATTCGAGGCGGCCACCTGGTTCGGCCTGCTGGCGCCGGCAAGGTTGCCTGCACCGCTGCGCCAGCAGATCCATGGCGATGTCGCGCGCATCGTCGCCACGCCCCAGATGAAGCAGAAGCTCGAGGAACTGGGCGGCGAGGTCAACAACAGCACGCCCGAGCAGTTCGACAGGTTCATGCGCGCGGAACAGGGCAAATGGGCCAAGGCGGTCGCGCTGTCCGGCGCACGCATCGACTGAGCCGGCATGACGGCCGGCGACAACAAGGAGGAGAGCATGGATCCCCATTCCGACACGCACTGCGGCGACGCGAGCGAAGCGACGCTGTGCGAACGCTTCGAGCAGGCCTTGCGCGCCGAGGCCGCGGGCGCTGCCAGCCTGGTGCGGCGCGGCCGCACGTTCAGCGCGGACTGGATCGTGCGCATCGGCAGCACGCCGTTCCTGCTGCGCACGCAGGAGGGCCGCCTGCGGGAGGTCCGGCGCGGACTGCCGCTGCTGTGTCCCAGCGCGCTCAGCATCAGCGCTTCGCCCGTCGCCTGGGCGGCGCTATGGGACGCCGTGCCGAGAGCGGGGTGGCACGACATCTTCGCGCTGTCCAAGCGCGGCGAGATGCGCTTCGAGGGAAACATGCAACTCTTCCTGGCACATCTGCAGTACGTCAAGGACGTCCTGTCGTTGCCGCGCATGGGAGGCAGGGCATGAGCGCAATTCCGTTCGAGCCCATCGAGGGCCGCTACCTTGGCGTGGACATCGCCGGCGAAGCCTGCCGGGTCTACATCGAGCAGAGCGGATCCGGCATTCCGCTGTTGTGCCTGCACACGGCGGGCGCCGACTCCCGGCAGTTCCGCCACCTGATGTGCGATGAGGCGGTGACCAGCCGCTACCGCGTGATCGCCTTCGACATGCCCTGGCACGGCAAGTCCTATCCGCCGCACGGCTGGCAGCACGAGGAATACCGGCTGACCACCGATCGCTACCTCCAGACCATCCGTGCGGTATGCGTCGCGCTGCGGCTGGACAAGCCCGTGGTGATGGGCTGTTCGATCGGCGGGCGCATCGTGCTGGAACTGGCGAACCGGCACGGGCCGGAATATCGCGCCCTGATCGGCCTGGAGGCGGCGGACTATCAGGATCCCTGGTACGACACGGCATGGCTGCACCGCGGCGATGTCCATGGCGGCGAGGTGTGCGCCGCGCTGGTGTCCGGACTGGTGGCGCCGCAAAGCCCGGAGGCGCATCGCCACGAAACGCTGTGGCAATACATGCAGGGTGGCCCGGGCGTGTTCCGCGGCGACCTCCATTTCTACCGCGTTGACGCGGACCTGCGCGGCAGGCTGGGGGCCATCGATACCCGGCGCACGCCGCTCTATCTGCTGACAGGGGAGTACGACTTCTCCTGTTCCCCCGAGGACACCCGCCGCACCGCGCGTGCCATACCCGGCGCCACCGTGATCGAGATGGCGGCCCTGGGCCACTTTCCGATGAGCGAGAACCCGGCCCAGTTCCGCCGCTACATCCTGCCTGTGCTGGACGAAATCGCCGGGCTGGCCGAGGGCGCGCGCACGCAGTAGGGGCGATCCCCCGCCATCGCGTGGCCCGGCACCGCGCGCATGCCAATGCCACAAGACGCCGGAATTCCGCAAGGAGGAGACAAAAGATGCAAAACAGACTGTTGGCCGTGGCGGCCGCTTCGCTGCTCGGCGTTGCCGTAATCCATGGCGCGCACGCCCAGGAGACCCTGAAGGTTGGCGCGGTGGTGACGCTGTCCGGTGCGGGCGCGGCCTGGGGCCAGGCATTGTTGTACGGCGCGGAGCTGGCCGCCGACGATGTCAACGCAAAGGGCGGGCTCGACGTCGGTGGCAAGAAGTACCGGGTCAAGGTCATTCCCTATGACGACAAGTACCTGGCGAACGAGGCGGTCACCGCGGTCAACCGCCTGGTCTCGGACGACCAGGTGAAGTACATCATCGGCCCGGTTGGCGCGGCGCCCGCGCTGGCGGTCCAGCCGATCACCGAGCGCAGCAGGGTGATCATGCTGACGCTGGGCTTCTCGCCCAAGATCCTGGGCGCCGACAAGCCCTTTTCCTTCCGCCCGGTGCTGACCACCGAGGAAACCTCGCAGGCGCAGATCAACTGGCTGGTGAAGACGCGCCAGATCAAGAAGGTCGGCGCGCTGTTCCCCAACGACGAGACCGGTCAGCAGATCGCGCGCGACCTCGACAAGGCCTACGCCAGCGCGGGCGCCCAGCTCGCCGGCAAGGAGTACTTCGACCGTCAGCGCGTGGACATGGTGCCGCTGCTGACCCGCATCATCGCCGCCGGCGTCGATGCCATCGAACTGGATGGCAACTCGCCCGCCACGGCGGGGCTGATCGTGCGGCAGGCACGCGAGCTGGGCTTCAAGGGCCTGATCATTCGCAGCGGCGGCCCGGCCACGCCGGAGATCGTCGCGGTGGCCGGCAAAGAGGCCTGCGAGGGCATGCTGGTCAATACGCCGATCGACCCCGCCAACACCGCCGTGAAGGCATTCGCCGAACGTACGCAAGCCAAGTACGGCAAGCGCATGAACGGCTTCAGCCCGAACTTCTATGACGGCACCCACATGCTGTTCCAGGCCATGCAGCAGGCCGGCACCGTCACCGACACGGAAAAGGTGCGCACGGCGCTGGCAGGCAGCAAGGACTACGCCGGCATCCTGGGCAGGCTGAACTGGACCGGCAAGGCCGCCTATGGCAGCGACCACCAGATCTCGGCGCCGTTCTATATCGCCGAGGTGAAGAACGGACAGGAAGTCATCCGCGCGCGCTGCACGCCGGCCGCTTGCCAATAGCCGCAGGGCCCGCCATCCCATGACTACGCTTTCCCTTCTCGCGCAGGCGCTGAGCAACGGGGTCATCATCGGCCTGCTGTACCTGCTGATGGCCGTCGGCTTCACGCTGGTGTTCGGTGTCATGCGCGTGGTGAACTTCGCGCATGGCGAGTTCTACATGCTGGGCGCCTTCGCCGCCTACACGCTGGTCGCGCACTGGCAGCTTCCCTTCCTGGCGGCGGTCTGCCTCGCCTTCCTGCTCGCGGTGGGCTTCGGCTGGATCGTCGAGTGGGTGGTGCTCAAGCCCTTCCGCCACGACGAGCTGAACGGCATGATCGCGACCATCGGCCTGGCCATGATCCTGCAGAGCGCCGCGCTGATGGCCTTCGGCCCCGATCCGCAGTTCATGCCCCAGGTGGCAGAGGGCAGCATCACCCTGGGCCTCGTGACCATGGCGATGTCGCGCCTGTACGTAGTGGGCTTCTCGGTGGCGGTGCTGCTGCTGCTCTATGGCTTCCTGGCCTGGACCCGGCTGGGGCGCGCGCTGCGCGCCTCGGTGCAGGACATGGAGATCGCCAGCATCCAGGGCATCCGCGCCTGGCTCATGTATCCACTCGGCTTCGGCATCGGCGCCGGGCTGGCGGCGGTGGCCGGCGCGCTGATGGCGCCGCTGTTCTCGGTGTCGCCGTTTATCGGCGGCACGCCACTGCTGAAGGCCTTCATCGTCGTCATCCTCGGCGGTCTCGGCAGCATCCCGGGCGCCGCGCTCGCCAGCCTGCTGCTGGGCATTGCGGAGAGTTTCGGCAGCACCTTCCTCGGCAGCAGCGCCGCCGACATCCTGATATTCGCGCTGGTCATGGTGGTGCTGGTCTTCCGACCGACCGGCCTGATGGGGCGCGCGGAGACCTGATCATGCAAGACAGAGACATCACACTGCCGGCGCCCGCGTCGTCCGGCCAGGGAGGGCGCGGCATCACGCTGCTGGCCGCGGCGCTGGCCTGCCTCGTGCTGGCGCCCTGGGTTGCACGGCAGGACTTCTACCTGCATCTCGCCGTGCTCGTCTGCATCAATATCGTCATCACCAGCGGATTGTCCGTGCTGATGCGCTGCGGGCAGGTATCGCTGTGCCACGGCGCCTTCGTCGGCCTGGGTGCATACGCTGCCACGCTCGCGACCATGCAACTGGGGCTGCCCTTCGCCGCGGGCGTGCTGTGCGCGATGTTGCTGACGGCCGCGCTGGCGCTGGTGCTGGGTGCGGTCATGCTGCGCCTGACGGGCGTCTACTTCGTGCTGATCACCTTCGCCTTTGGCGAACTGGTCCGCCTCGGGCTGCTCGAGTGGGAGGGACTCACCGGCGGCGCCAATGGCATCACGGGCGTGCCGCCGGCCGAGCTGCTGGGCATGGCGCTGGACACCAAGGCGGCCTTCTATGGGCTGGCAGCGGGCATCGCATTGTTGTCGGTGGCCGGCCTGTGGCGGCTGTTCCGTTCTCCGGCCGGGCACACTATCGACGCCGTCGGCGAGAACGCGGCGCTGGCGGAAGCGAGCGGCCTGAGCGTGCGCAGGACGCAGTTGTTCGCTTTCGTGGTGGCCAGCGCGATGGCTGGCCTGGGAGGCGCGCTGCTGGCGCACTACGTGGGGTACATCTCGCCGGAGTCATTCACTTTCAGCGTGTCGGTCGGCGCCATCATCATGCTCGTGGTCGGCGGCAGGGCATACATTCTCGGTCCGGTGATCGGGGCACTGGTCATGACACCGCTGCCGGAGTTCTTTCGTGGCGCGGTACAGAGCCAGAACATCTTCTATGGCTGCGCCGTCATCCTGATGCTGCGCTTCATGCCGCAAGGCCTGGCGGGCCTGGCGGCCCGGCGCGGCACCCGCGAGGGAGGCGCGCGATGACGTCCATGCTCCAGGTGGAGGGCCTGTCCAAGACCTTTGGTGGCTTGAAAGCCGTCCAGGATCTCACCTTCCAGGTGGCCGAAGGAGAGACGGTGGGACTGATCGGGCCGAACGGCGCGGGCAAGAGCACCGCGTTCAACCTGATCAGCGGCACGCTGAAACCCAGCGCCGGCACCGTGCTGCTGCACGGCCGCGACATCACGGGCCAGGCGCCGAGCCGCGTGGTCAGGCACGGGCTGGCGCGCACCTTCCAGTCGGCATCGGTCTACCCCGGCGTGTCGGTGGCCGAGAACATCTATCGCGGCGCGGTCTCCAGCCTGCCCGGCAGCATCTGGACGCAAGCCTTGCCGGGCGCGGGCATGCGCGCGGCGCTGCGCCGCGTCGCGCGTGAGGTGGATGCGGTACTGGAACTGACCGGTCTGGGTCCGTATCGGCATGCCATGGCAGGCAGCCTGCCGTACGGGCACCAGAAGAAGCTGGGCGTGGCCATCGGCATTGCCACCAGGCCGAAGCTGCTGCTGCTCGACGAGCCTGCGGCCGGCCTGAATCCGGAGGAATGCGCCGAATTCGGACGCTTGCTGGAAGCGCTGCGCGTTGAGCGCGGCCTTGCCTTGCTGCTGGTCGAGCACCACATGGCGCTCGTCATGGGCCTGTGCCACCGCATCGTCGTGCTGGTGCAGGGAAGAAAGATCGCGGATGGCACGCCGCAATGCATCGCCGCGGACCCCGCGGTGGTGCAAGCCTACCTGGGAGCGCCCGACTATGCCCACTCTTGAAGCCGAAGCGATCGCCGTGCAGTACGGGCGGATCGAGGCCGTGCGCAACGCTTCCTTCCGCGTGGCAGAAGGCGAGGTGGTCGCGCTGGTCGGTTCCAACGGTGCCGGCAAGACCACCTCGCTGAAATCGGTGATGGGTATCCAGCCGCTTGCCAGGGGATCGCTCAACTGGGGCGGCGAGGATATTGCCGCGCTGCCTCCGGCGAGCCGCGTGGAACGCGGCATCGCCTTGTCGCCTGAGGGCCGCCGCCTGTTTGCGCGCATGAGCGTGCTGGAGAACCTGCAGGTGGGGGCGCACACCGTGCGCTCCGCCGCCGTCCGGCGGCGCGCGCTGGACCAGGTCTACGCCCTGTTCCCGCGTGTCGCCGAGCGCCGTGGGCAGCTGGCCGGTTCGCTCTCCGGCGGCGAGCAGCAGATGGTCGCGATCGGACGGGCACTGATGGCACAGCCGAAGCTGTTGATGCTGGACGAACCCTCGCTCGGCATCGCGCCGAAGATCGTCGCCGAGATCGCCGCGGCGATCCAGCGCCTGAACCGCGACGCCGGCATCTCCATCCTGCTGGTGGAGCAGAACGCGCGCCTGGCGCTGAAGCTCTCGCATCGCGCCTATGTGTTCGAGCAGGGGGCCGTCGTGCGTACCGGCACCGGCGAGGCGCTGCTGGCCGACCCCGCCGTGCAGAAGGCCTACCTCGGCATCTGAGTCCTATCGCAAATCCGAAAGCCGGTTATCCAAAAACAGTTGGTTCATTCCATTCCCGAGCAAGCCACCATGTCCTCAGACAACACGCATTCCCCGAAGCCGATGCTGATCGGCGGCGACTGGGTCTCCTGCGAGCAGAACGCGCTGGAGTCCGTCAATCCCGCCGATGGCAGCATCAACTACCGCGTCTCCGCCGCTGGCAGCGAGCATGTCGACGCGGCCGTGGCCGCCGCCCGCAGCGCCGTCGCGGGCCAGGCCTGGCGGCAAATGCTGCCGCACGTGCGGGCACAGGTCCTCGGCCGCATTTCCGACGGCCTCAAGGCAAACGCGGATGAACTCGCGCGCCTGCAGATGATCGAGAACGGCAAGGTCTGGAGCGAATGCAAGGCCCAGGTGGCGAGCGCCGCCGCGACCTACCGCTACTATGCCGCGGTCTGCGAGACGCTTGGCGCAGAAGTCACGCCGTCGCGCGGCGACTATCTGTCGATGAGCACCTACGAACCTTATGGCGTGGTGGCGGCGATCACGCCGTGGAATTCGCCGTTGACGATGGAGGCACAGAAGGTCGCGCCCGCGCTGGCGGCGGGCAATGCCATCGTGCTCAAGCCTTCCGAGGTGACGCCGGGCGCCGCGCTTGCCGTTGGGCGCATCGCGCTGGAAGCGGGGCTGCCGCCCGGTGTGCTCAATGTGTTGCCCGGCACCGGGGCCGAGACCGGCAGCGCGCTGATCAGCCATCCCGACGTGCGCATGGTGTCGTTTACCGGCGGTACGGCGACCGGGCGCAGCATCGCCGCGGTCGCGGCGCAGCGGCTGATCCCGGTCGCGCTCGAACTGGGGGGGAAGTCGCCGCACATCATCTTCGACGACGCCAATCTCGCTGCGGCCGTCGACGGCGTGGTCGACGGCATCTTCGAGGGTAGCGGGCAATCCTGCGTGGCGGGCTCGCGCCTGTTCGTGCAGCGCAGCGTGCTGGAACCGGTGCTGGATGCACTGGTGGCGCGGGCCAATGGCTTGCGCGTGGACTTGCCCGATGCAGCCGGTGCGCAGATGGGACCCGTTGCGGGCTTCCGGCACCGCGCCAGGATCGAGTCGCTGGTCGACGCCGCACGGCGGGAAGGCGGGCAGATCCTCGCTGGCGGCGCGCGTCCGGAAGGCGAGCGTTACGCGGCGGGCGCCTTCTACCGGCCCACCGTCATCGCCGGCCTGTCGAATGCCGCCACCGCGGTGCGCGAGGAGATCTTCGGGCCCGTCTTGTGCGTGTTGCCGTTCGACGACGAGGACGACCTGATCGCGCAGGCGAACGACACTGCGTTCGGTCTCGCAGCGGGCGTGTGGACCGCGAACTACCAGCGCGCGTGGCGCGTGGCGCGCGCGCTGGAGGCCGGCGTGGTGTGGATCAACACCTACAAGCAGCTGTCGATCGCCACGCCGTTCGGCGGCTTCAAGGAAAGCGGCATCGGGCGCGAGAAGGGTGTCTCCGGCGTGCGTCTCTACCAGCAGAGCAAAGGCATCTACTGGAGCATGAATCCGGCCAACATGCCGGCGTGAGCGGCAACGCTCGAATTCACGAGGGCGCCGCGCGGAGCATGTGCGGCGCCGGTGGCAATACAAGGAAAATCGGGGATGTCGAAAAAAACAACTATCGGATGCATCGGCGTCGGCGTGATGGGGGAGCCCATCTGCCGGCACATCGCCACCAAGAGCGGCGCACGGGTGCTGGCATTCGACCACGACGCGGCGCCGCTGGGCCGGCTGGCCGCGCACGGTGTGGAGGCGGTGCCGATCGAAGCCCTGGCGGCGCAGGCGGAGATCGTGTTCCTGTCCTTGCCGTCCGGCGAGGTGGTGAGGGAGGTGGTGACCGGAGCGGGCGGGCTGGCCGAGCGCCTGGCGCCCGGCACGACCGTGGTGGACCTGAGCACATCCTCGGTCGACGTGACGCTCGCCACCGCGGCCGCGTTGCAGGCCAGGGGCATCCGCTTCGCCGATGCCCCGGTGATGCGCACGCGGGCGGCCGCGGAGGCCGGTTCCCTGGCCGTGCCGGTGGGTGCCGAGGGGGAGGTCTTCCGGTTGATCGAACCCTATGTTCGCACCTTTGCCACCGATGTCACGCATGCCGGTGGTACCAGCGCGGGGCAGGTCGTGAAGATCCTGAACAATATGGTGTTGTACGAGACCGTGCTGGCGCTCGCGGAAGCCGCCGCGATCGGGCGGCGCGCCGGCGTGGAGCCGGCGGTACTGTTTGCCGCGCTGTCGACGGGGTCGGCCGACAGCTTCGCGCTGCGCAACCATGGCATGAAGGCGATCGCACCGCAGCAGTTCCCGGAGAAGGCCTTCCCGGTGACGTACGCCAGGAAGGACATCTCCTATGCGGTGGCGCTCGCCGAGCAGGTCGGCGTGGACGCCAGCGGCGCCCGCAATCTGCTGCAGACCTTGCAGATGGCGATCGACGCCGGGCACGGAGAAAAGTACGCCCCGGCGATCAGCCTGGTGTTCGAGGGAAGGTAGCGGCGCGCAGCCGCCCGCATGGCAGACGAGAGGAGACGATATGG
The DNA here is from genome assembly GCF_057798855.1 of Cupriavidus sp. 96C5-1. Classification (NCBI taxonomy): domain Bacteria; kingdom Pseudomonadati; phylum Pseudomonadota; class Betaproteobacteria; order Burkholderiales; family Burkholderiaceae; genus Cupriavidus; species Cupriavidus sp. 96C5-1. Next base: position 61,881 of record NZ_JBYOJU010000015.1, read on the forward strand.
CGAAGGACGGGGAAGGCTTGCCGGAGTACGAGGTCTATGCATTGCGCTTTGCCAGCATGGAGCGCACGACGTCGGAGAACTTCATGTACCGTGACGCGCATGACGAGGCGATGTCGATGGACTTCTTTGTCTGGCTGATCCGCTCGGGCCCGGAGGTGGTGCTGGTCGACACCGGATTCGGCGCGCGCAGCGCGGCGCAACGCCAGCGGGCGCTGGCCCATTGCCCGATCGCCGCGCTATCCCACCTGGGCGTCGAGGCCGGGCAAGTGCGCGACGTGATCCTGACGCATCTGCACTGGGACCACGCGGGCAATCTGGACAAGCTGCCCAACGCCACCTTCCATATCCAGGACGCCGAGGTCGACTACGCCACCGGCCGCTGCATGTGCGAGCCCTTCCTGCGCCGCGCCTATGCGGTGGAGGACGTATGCGACCTGGTCCGCCGGGTCTACGAGGAGCGCGTGCGTTTCCACCAGGGCGACGCCGTGCTGAAGCCTGGCATCGAGCTGATCCACGTGGGCGGGCACACCAAGGGGCTGCAGGCGGTGCGCGTGCATACCGCGCGCGGCTGGGTGGTGCTGGCTTCCGATGCCGCCCACTACTACGCCAATATGACGCGCCGCAATCCCTTTCCCGTGGTCTGGAACGTGGCCGCCATGCTGGAAGGCCACGCGGCGCTGGCGCGGCGGGCGGCCTCGGCCGAGCATGTCGTGCCGGGGCACGATCCGCTGGTGCTGGTGCGCTATCCCAGGCTGGCTGGCCTGCCTGTCGACGTCGCCTGCCTGCATCGGGAACCCGCGCCGGCGTAGCCGGGCGCCTGCCGGCTAGCGCGCGGGGAAGCTGGCGCAGGGCCGGGGGAAGGGGCGGGCTTTCGCCAGAACCAGGACGCGCATTTCGCACGGGCGCGTTTTTCCCGGGCCACGCGCGGGAAGCGGGTTTCTCCCAATATTCTCTCCGTTCGAGTTGCGAGAACCTATCGGCAACGGACACCCGGTCAGGACGTGTCCGCGCCGTGCAGGTGTATCGTCAGCGTGTGGTGCTAGATCGCCGGAGGTGAATATGCAAGCCAGCAAGAATGTTGTCCGCAATCGCCAGGTCGGGTTTGCCCTGTTGTTCCTGTGCGCATTCTCGACGTATCTGAATGTCGGCCTGATTGCCATCGGCTTGCTGCGTGGCTCCAGCCTGGTATGGGCGCCATCCCAGGCGCTGACCGTCGTCGCCCTTGCCGCGGGGCTTGCCGGTGCCGTCCTGCTGGCCCGGCGCCCCGCCAGGCATCATCTGCCGGCCATGGCGTGAAGCGCTGACGTTCCTGCGCGCCGCCGGCGGCGAAGCAGGATGGGAGATGCCGAAGCGATGCGTTGCCGCGCATCGCCTGGCTGGTTGAAGTGTGCCGCACAGGCAGGGCCAGGGCCGGTCGCCCTGGCCTTTTTGTCTCCGGCGCCGGATGGTAAGCAGCGCCGCGGGCCGGCCCTAGCCCATCACCATTGCCACCACGTCCCCTTCTGTCACGCTATCGCCTTCGGCGACGCTGAGCCGGCCCACCTTGCCGGCCACCGGTGCTTCCACCGGAATCTCCATCTTCATCGATTCCAGCACCATGATGGCCTCGCCGGCCGCCACGGTGTCGCCTTCCTGCTTCTCGATTTTCCAGACCTTGCCGGTCACGATGGCTTCCACGCTCGTTGCTGCCATGTCTTCCTCCCGATTCGTTGTATTGATGCCGTATCGGCGTCGTATCAGAAATTGGTCGGCCAGGCCGCCAGGTGATGCTTGCCGATGCCGCCTTCGCGGTTGCCGCATGCCAGTTCCAGTGCGCGGACCAGCGTGGCGCGCGTGGCTTCCGGCGCGATCACGTCGTCGAGGTGGCCCAGGCCGGCGGCACGCCACGGCGCGCTGGCGGTGCGCAGTTCCTCGTATAGCTTTTCTTTTTCCGCGCGGTCGTGCGCGGTATCGCCGCTGGACGGACGCAGCACATTGACCGCCACCTCCGGCGACATGAAGCTGATATCCGCGCCCGGCCAGGCAAAGACAAAATCCGCGTCCATGCCGCTGCCGGCCAGGTTGGAATACGCCATGCCGTACGATTTGCGGATCACCACGGAGAGCTTGGGCACGGTGGCCAGTGCCAGCGCCTCGACGAAGTTGATGATCTTGCCGGGCATGCGTTTTTGCTCGGCCGCGCGGCTGACGAAGAAGCCGGGTGTGTCATGCAGGAAGATCAGCGGGATGTTGAAGGAGTCGCACAGGCAGATGAAGCTGGTGCATTTGTCGCAGCCGTCCGGTCCCATGGCGCCGGCGGAATAGGTCGGATTTGTCGCGATGATGCCAACCGTTTTCCCTTCCAGGCGTGCCAGGCAGGTGATCACGCTGCGGTCGAACTCGGGCTTGAGTTCGAAGATCTCCCGGTCGTCCGCCAGCGTGCGCACCAGCTCCCGCATGTCGTGGGCGCGCCGCGGCGAGTCCGGCACCAGGCGGGAGATGTCCAGCTGGCGCGCTTCGGCCTCGGCGGCGGACTCGCGCGGCGCGCGCTGCGGGGGCAACTGCTGGGCGTGCGAGGGCAGGTAGGCAAGAAACTCGCGGATGGTTTCCAGGCAGCCGGCCTCGTCCTCGGCTACGCGGTCGACCAGGCCGGTAGTGCGGGCATGCACCTGCCAGCCGCCAAGTTCTTCGTTGGAGACCTTCTCGCCGGTGGCGATCTCCAGCACGCGCGGGCCGGATACGGCCATGACGCTGCCCTTGACCTGTACCACGAAGTCGGCGAAGGCAGCGTGCCACGATGGGCTGCCAAAGCACTCGCCAAGGATCGCGGCGGCCATCGGCACGCGGCGCACGCGCCGGGCGAGGCTGGTGCCGACCGTCATCGAGCTGAGGCCGTCCGAGCCCTGGATATCGGGCAGCCGCGCCCCGCCAGCCTCGCCCAGGTTGACGATGGGATAGCCCTTGTCCAGCGCCAGCGCCACCAGCTGGCGCGATTTCCTGCTGCCGATGCGCCCGCCGGTGCCGGCCAGCACCGATACGTCGTCGGCCTTGACCACCACCGGGCGGCCGTCGATGCGGCCCACGCCGCAGATCTTGCCGTCGGCGGGCGTCTTGCCTTCCATGCCCGGCACGTCGGAGTGGTTGAGCATGCCGATCTCGAAGAAGCTGCCGGCATCGACCAGCGCCTCGACGCGCTCGCGCGCGTTGAGGGCGCCGCGTGCCTTGATGCGTGCCAGCTTGTCGGCGCCCCCCATCTGGGCGGCCTGCGCCTTGCGCAGGGCAAGCTCCTCTGCACGGTTGTGAACGTTCATTCTTGTCTGCTCCCTTGGAATATGTGCGGCGCTTTTGCCGGCCCCGGCGGCTCAGGCCAGGAACTGCTGAAGCTCATGCTTCTTGACTTTGCCCGTCGCCGTCATCGGCAACTGCTGCACCAGGCGGATCTCCGGCACCTTGTAGGTCGCCATGTTCTCCCTGCACCACTGCACCAGTTCACCGGCGCTGAGGCTGCCTTCCGCGTGCGGGTGCAGCCGTACGAAGGCCACCGGCACCTGCCCGCGCTCGGCGTCTTCCCGCCCGATCACGCCGGAGCCGATCACCGCGGGATGCTGGCCGAGCAGCGCCTCGATCTCCGCCGGGAACACGCTCATGCCCTTGACTTTCAGCATCTCCTTGCGCCGCCCGAGGAAGTGCAGGTAGCCCTGCGGGTCGTACACGCCGATGTCGCCGGTGTGGAACCAGCCGCCGCGGATGGCTTCGGCGCTGGCTTCGGGCCTGTTCCAGTAGCCTTTGAACAGCGAGGGCGTGCGCACCACGATTTCCCCCTCCTGCCCCAGCGGCAGCGGCGCACCGGTGTCGAAATCGCAGATCTTGATGCGGGTGCCGGGCATCGGCAGCCCGACGAAGACGGGCTGGCCCTTGAGGTCCATGTCGTCGTCCTGCATGCCGGTGGTGAAGGTGTCGCTGGTGTGCGTCTCGGTCATGCCCCATGCACCTTCGGCCATCACGCTCCCGGTCAGCTCGAACCAGCGGCGGCGGAACACCGGGTTGACCTTCTTGACGAAGGAGGACACGCGCGTGGCGCGCAAGGAACGCAGGTCATAGCGCCCGACGTCGGGGTGGTCCATCAACTCGGCGGCATTGTCGACCAGCATGACCGTGCGCCTGACCTGGTAGCGCTGGATTGCCGCCATCACACCAACCGGATCCCAGCGCGCCAGCAGCACCAGCGTGCCGCCGGCGAAGATCGGGTACACCAGGCCGATGTTCTCGCCCGCGATCCAGAACATCGACATGAAATTCAGCGAGACATCGTCCAGCGCCGCGCCGCCGCCGTCGGGCGCCAGTGCGCCCGACATCGTGCAGCCGGTGGCGGCCGTGTAGACCATGTCGCGCTGCGTATGCACGCAGCCCTTGGGCATGCCGGTGGTGCCGCCGGTGTAGTTGAGCGCGGCAACCGCGTCGAGGTCGGGGGTCACCTGCGGCGCTGGGGCATGGCAGGCCGCCAGCGCCGGCATCAGGTCGATGGTGCCGGCCGGCACCGTGCGCGGCGTGTCGATGCCGGGCGGCAGCGGGAGCGTGGGCGTCCGCGGCAGCAGGTCGCGGTAGCCGGTCACGAACACGGTGCGCACCGGCGTGCGTGGCTGTACCGATTGCAGCAGCGGCGCCAGCTGGTCGAGCACCAGCACCGTGGCCGCGCTGGCGTCGTTGAGTTCGTGGATCAGCTCCTGCTCCTTGAAGAGCGGATTGACCGGAACATGCACGGCGCCCAGCTTCAGGATGCCGTAGAAAGCGATATGAAACTGCGGGCAGTTGCCGAGCATCACCGCGACGCGGTCGCCGCCTCTGACGCCTTGCGCGTGCAGCAGCGCGGCGAAGCGGTCGCTCAGCCGGTCCAGTTCGGCATAGCTCAGTTCGTTGCCGTAGAAGATGACGGCCGGGTGGGCGGGCCGCTGCCGCGCCCACGCGCGCAGGTATCCGGTCAGTGCGATCTCGCCGTGCGGCCAGCTGGCCTGCCGCGGCACGGCGCTGGGCCAGTGCCTTTGCTGCAGGGCATCGAGTTGCTCGAAGTAGTCGGAATCCGCTTGGGATGGAAGCGCTTGGCTCATGACGCGATCAGCTCCTGGGTGGAAATGGCGGCCTGCCCGGCGGGGCGATCGGGGCCCAGCAAGTGGCAGGCGGCGAGATGGGTCGGCGATGCGGGCGAGCCGCCACACGTAGCCAGCATGTCGCGCGGCACCGGCACGCGTTCGGCGCAGACCGGCATGGCGTGCGGGCAGCGCGGATGAAAGCGGCAGCCCGGCGGCGGGTTCAGCGCGGAGCCGATCTCGCCGTGGATCAGGCCCAGCGCTGGCTGATGGTCCGGGTCCGGCCGCGGCGCGGAGCCGAGCAGGGCCTGCGTGTAAGGATGACGCGGCGAGGCGAATACGCTGTCGCTGGGCCCGCTCTCGGCCATGGCGCCCAGGTACATCACGCCTACCGCCGAGCTGAAGTGTTCCACCAGTGCGAGATCGTGTGCAATCACCAGGTAGGCCAGGCCGAAGCTGCGCTGGATGTCCGACAGCAGGTTGACGATCTGGGCACGGATCGACACGTCGAGCGCGGAAGTGGGCTCGTCCAGCACGATCAGCTTTGGCTGCAGCGCGAGCGCGCGCGCCACCGCGATGCGCTGGCGCTGGCCGCCGCTGAACTCGTGCGGATAGAGATCGAGCGCGCCGGCGGGCAGGCCGACGATATCGAGCAGTTCTTCCAGCCGGCGGCGCAGTGCGGCGCGGTTGCCGCCCTCGCCGTGCGCCAGCAGCGGTTCGGCCAGCAGGGTGCGCACCTTCAGCCGCGGATTGAGCGAGGAGGATGGATCCTGGAACACCGCCTGCACCTGCCGGCGGTAGGACAGCAGGCCGGCGCGCCGCAGGCTCAAGACGTCCTCGCCCTGGAAGCGGATGCTGCCGCCGGTGGGGCGCTCCAGCAGGAGCAGCAGCCTGGCGATGGTGGTCTTGCCGCAGCCCGATTCGCCGACCAGCGCGTAGGTCTGCCCGGCATCGACGGCAAAGCTCACGCCGTCCACGGCGCGCACGGCCTGCTTCGTGCCGCGTACCGGGAAATGCTTCTGCAGGTCCTTGACTTCAAGCAGCATGGGATCTCCGTTCGGCAACGTTGGCGGGCGCGTTCATGCCGGCGACAACAGCCAGCAACTGGCTTTGTGGCCCTGGCCCAGGTCGATCTCGGGCGGGTAGGCGTCGTCGCACAGCGGCTTGCGATGCGGGCAGCGCGCGGCGAAGCGGCAACCCGAGGGCGGATCGATCAGGCTCGGCGGCGTGCCCTGGATGGCGAACAGCCGTTCCTTCCTCTGGCCGAAATGCGGAATCGATTCGAGCAGTGCGCGGGTGTAGGGATGCGCAGGGTGGCGGTACAGGGTGCGCACGTCGCCGGTCTCGACGATGCGGCCCGCGTACATCACCGCCACGCGCTGGCAGAGGCTGGCGGCCACGCCAAGGTCGTGCGTGATAAGGATGATGCCGACGCCGGTCTCGTCCTGGATGCGGCGCAGCAGCGCCATCACCTGCACCTGGATGGTCACGTCCAGCGCCGAGGTGGGCTCGTCGGCCACCAGCAGGCGCGGCGAACTTGCAATCGCCATGCCGGTCACCACGCGCTGGCGCATGCCGCCGCTGAACTGGTGCGGGTAGTCGTCCAGGCGTGTCTCGGGCGAGGGAATGCGCACGCGCGCCAGCACCTCGGCGGCATTCCGGCGGCGCTCGCCGCGCCCGTGGGTGATGCCATGGTAGCGCCCCGGCGCGCTGACCTGGTCGCCCACGGTGAAGACCGGGTTGAGCGAGGTCAGCGGGTCCTGCGAGATCATCGATATCCTGCGGCCGCGGTAGACCTCGCTCATGGTCTTTTCCGGCACGGTCAGCAAGTCCACGCCGTCGAGCAGTACCTTGCCGCCGAGCCGCACGGCATCCGGGCCGCCCTGGCGCGGCAGCAGGCGCATGATCGACAGGATCGTCATCGACTTGCCGGAGCCCGATTCGCCCACCACGCCGAGCGTCTCGCCCGCATTCACGTGCAGGTCGACGCCGTCCACCGCGCGCACCACGCCGCGGCGCAGCCTGAGGTGGGTGGTGAGGCCCTGCACCTGCAGCATCGGCGCGGCGGCCGTGGTCTGCGGCATGTCGTTCATAATTGCCTCCGGCGCGGGTCGAAATGATCGCGCAGCCAGTCGCCCAGCAGGTTGGATGCCAGGCAGGTGGCCATGATGGCCAGGCCCGGCATGGTGATGACCCACCACGCATTGGTGATGTAGTTGCGCGCATCCGCCAGCATCAGCCCCCATGACACGTCGGGCTGCTGGATGCCCAGGCCGAGAAAGCTCAGCGAGGCTTCGAAGATGATGACCTGCCCCACCTGCAGCGTGGCGAGCACCAGCAGCGTGTTGAGCAGGTTGGGCAGCAGGTGGCGGCGGAAGATCACCAGCGTGCCGCATCCGGCCACGCGCGCCAGCGCCACGTAGTCGCGCTCCTTGAGCGACATCACCTCGCCGCGCACGATGCGCGCGTACCAGGTCCAGTAGGTGATCACGATCACCAGCACCACGGTCTCGAAGCCCGGGCCGAGCACGGCGGCGAGCACCAGGGCCAGCGCCAGCGAAGGGATCGACATCTGGATATCGACCAGGCGCATGATCAGCGCGTCGGCGCGGCCGCCGAAGTAGCCCGCCACCATGCCCACCGCGGTGCCGATGCCGCCCGAGAGCGCGATGGCGTAGAGCGCCGCCACCAGCGAGATGCGCGTGCCGGCCATGATGCGGGCCAGCACGTCGCGGCCCATATTGTCGGTGCCCAGCGGGTAGGACCAGTCGCCCCCCGCCAGCCAGGCCGGCGGCTGGAAGGCCAGGCCGAGATCGAGGCCGTTGGGATCGTGCGCCAGCAGAGCATCGCCGCAGATCGCGCACGCCAGCAGCAGCGCGAACACCAGGCAGGCAAACCATGGCAGGCCGCGCGGCAGCAGCCGGCGCAGCGCATGGCCGGGAAACGCGGCGCGGGGGCTTGCGGTATCAGCCATGGCGGATCCTCGGGTCGATCAGGCTGTAGCTCAGGTCGACCAGCAGGTTGGACAGCACGAACAGCACGGAGGTCAGCATCACGCCAGCCTGCACCACCGGAAAGTCGCGCGCGAACACGGCTTCCACCACGGTGCGGCCCACGCCCGGCCAGGCGAAGATCACCTCCACCACGAAGGCGCCGCCCAGCATCGCGGCGAAGTACACGCCGAGGATGGTCACCAGCGGAATGGCGGCGTTGCGCAGCGCATACTTCCACACCAGCACGCGCTCCGGGACGCCCATGGCGCGGCCCATGCGGATGTAGTCGCTGTCGAGCACATCGAGCATGGCCGAACGCACGATGCGGGTCTGGGCCGCCACCGGGTACCAGCCGAGCGCCACCGCGGGCAACACCAGGCTGCTCCACCCTTCGCGCCCAAAGGCCGGCAGCCAGTTCAGGCGCACCGCGAAGAACAGGATCAGCAGCAGCCCCACCCAGAAGTTCGGCATGGCCTGGCCCAGCATGGCGAAGATCTTGGCGAAGCGGTCGAACCACGAGCCGCGGTGCAGGGCGGACAGCACGCCAAAGGGCACGGCCATCGCCACCGAGAACAGCAGCGCGGCCACCGCCAGTTCCACCGTGGCGGGGAGCCGTTCGAGGATCAGGCCGAGCGCCGGCACCTGCCAGCGGTAGGAGTTGCCGAAGTCGCCGCCGAGGGCGTGGCTGACAAAGTAGAAGTACTGCGTCAGCACGGACTGGTCGAGACCCAGGTACGCGCGCGTTTGCGCGATCACCTCGGCGGGCGCGTCGGCTGGCAGCAGCAGAGCCAGCGGATCGCCGGAGAGGCGCGAGATGACGAAGATGATGACGCTGGCGCCGATGATGCTGACCAGGCCGTGCAGCAGGCGTCTGGCGATGGCGGTTGGCATGGGGACTCCTTCGTTGGGAGATCGCGGCCGCGCGCCGCCGGTCCGGGGACCGGCGGGCGTGCCGGTGCGGGCAGCCGGGTGACTTGCGCGACGGCGGCAAGGCCGCCGCCAGGCTATTTCTTCTTCCAGCTGATTTCCTGGAAGGCGCGCCAGTAATCGCGGATGGGCCAGGGCACGTAGTCGATCTTGTCCTCGCGCCAGGCAAAGGTTACCAGCGGCCGGTAGGTGGGCAGGCCGCCCAGCACGCGTTCCTGCTTGATCCGCGCGATCTGGCGCAGCAGTTCCGCGCGCGCGGCCGGGTCCATGGTGCCGCGCTGCTTTTCCAGCAGGGCGTCGACTTCCTTGTCGGCGGTATAGGAGTAAGTGCCCCAGCCGCCGGGCGCGTAGCTGTGCAGGTGGCCGGACCATGCCAGGCCGGGATCGCCGGGCAGGCCCTGCGACCACATCCAGCTCAGCACGCCGTCCATCTCGGGCGGCCCGCTGCGCCCGCGCTTGCCCAGGCTGATCCAGGCGCCGTACTCCAGGTTGCGCACCTGGCAGCGGATGCCCACCGAGGACAGGTAGGCGTACATCGCCTCGCCAACCTCCTTCATGCCGGGTTCGCGCGGCGTGGTGAGGTTGTAGCAGGGCGTGTCGAAGCCGTTCGGGTAGCCGGCCTGCTTGAGTAGTTCGCGGGCTTGCTTGGGATCGTATGTGTAAGGCTTGAGCGCCGGATCGTAGCCGGTGGATTCCTTGCCGATCTGCGCGTAGCGCTCGCCCTGGCCGAACAGCACGCGCTTGATGATGGCGTCGACGTCGATGGCGTGGGCTGCCGCCTGGCGCACCCGCACGTCGTTGAACGGCGACTTGGGCATCTGGGTATTGAAGTTCAGGAAGAGGTTGTTGCCGCTGACCACGGTGGCGGTCTTCACGCCCGGCATCTTCCTGAACTCTTCCACCATCGACGGCGGCACGTTGTCGATCCAGTCCACGCGGCCGGTCTTGAAGGCGGCCACCCGGGTCAGGTCCTCCGGGATGATCTTGATCGTCAGTTCCTTGATGGCCGGGCGCCTGGCCTGGTTCCAGTAGCCGTCGAAGGCCTCCAGTTTCAACTCGTCCTTGACCGTGCGCGAGACGAATTTCCAGGGGCCGGTGCCGACCGGCCTGCGCGCGAATTCTTCCTCGCCCACTTTCTGGATGTACTTCTTGGGCATGGCCCAGAGCTGCATATTGCCGACGATGAACTGCGCGTCGGGCTCCTTGAAATACAACTTGAAGTGCAGCGGATCGAGGATCTCGAAGCGTTCGACGGACGACACATAGTGCGAGAAGAAGCTGCTCTTCGGGTCGCGCTGGCGCTGCCAGGAGAACTCGAAATCCTCGGCGGTGAGCGGATCGCCGTTGTGGAATTTCACGCCGCGCCGCAGATGCACGTCGAGCACCGGCTTGCCGTCCTTTCCGGTTTCCAGCTTCCACGATTCGGCCAGCCAGTTCTCGTCCTGGAGCGCGGCATTGCGGCGCGTCAGCATCTCGAAGATCTGGCCGACGAAATAGTGATCGACACCCGCGGAGATCTTGGCCGGGTCCAGCGTGGTGGACTCGGCGCCGAAGGCCACGGTCAGGCTGCCGGTGGCGGGCGCGGCGGTGGGAGTGGCTGGTGCTTTGCTGGCTTGCGCGCCCGCGGTGGACGCGAGCGCCCCCAGCAGGAGCCCGCCGATCATGGTCTGCAGCGAATGCTGGCGCATCGTGCTTCTCCGGTGGCGCCGGCAAGGTGCCGGCTGGTTGTCTCCGCCCCCGATGGAATACGTGGTCCGGTCGCCTTGGGGTGAGGCCGCAACGCATCGCATCGGTGTCGATGCGCGGCTGCGGCTCCCGGTCGGTCGCCGCGGGTGGCAAAAAAAGTATGGGAGCACTCAGGCGTTACGTCAACGGTTAATTGTTAACAATCGACGATTTACGCAGATGAGACCGCTGTATAGAATGGGCAGAATCCTAATCAGCGGCCTCCTTGTCATGAGCGGATTCTTTGGAATACAGCCAGCCGCGCCGGGGCCCGATGCCCCCGACCCGGATCTGGAAGCACGGCCTGCCGCGCCGCCGCCGCGGCGGCGCATGACTGCGGCCACCATCCCCGAGCAGGTCGCCAAGCATCTCGGGCAGGCCATCCTCAACGGGCAATACGCGCCGGGCGAGCAGATCAAGGAGCAGGCCATCGCCGAGCTCTTCGACATCAGCCGCGGTCCGGTGCGCGACGCGCTGCGCGTGCTGGAGAAGCAGGGGCTGGTGCAGATCGCGCCCCGGCGCGGCGCCTTCGTGGTCGAACTCCGGCAGGACGACCTGATCGACATCTTCAATATCCGCAGTGCGCTGCTGTCGCTGGCCGTGCGCTACCTCGCCATCAATCCGGACAAGGCGGCGCTGGCGCCCCTGCGGGACCGCCTGGACGAATTGCGCGCGCTCGGCCGGGAGCCCGAGCCGGCCCTGATCGATTTCGTGCGGGCGATCGGCCGCATGGGCGTGGGCCTGATGCATGCCTGCGGCAACCGCCAGCTGATCCAGGCCTACCGGACCTTGCCGCACGATGGCGTGTGGCAGATGCTGTGGGTCACCAGCCAGCCGATGGACTACATCACGCCTGCGCGCCGTGCGCAGAGCGTGGCCGACTACGAACGGGTGCTGGGCGCCATTGCCGCCGGCGACGCGGAGACCGCCGAACGCGCCATGCGCAAGATCATGCAGGACTCGCGCAACGAGGTGCTGTCGCATATGCAGCAGGCCCACCCCGAGCCCATCGAGCGTTTCCGGCTGCAGACGATCTAGCCGTCCGCCATCCGCCGTATCCCCTGTCCAGGCGCGCGGCTCAGGCCGCGCAGCCCATCATCTGCCGCTGCCGGTATTCGCCCGGCGCCACCCCCGTCCATTTCTTGAACGCCCGGTGGAAGGCGCTGGGTTCCGAAAAGCCCACGCGCAGCGCCACTTGCTGCAGCGGCAGGTCGGTGTGCTCCAGGAAGCCGATGGCCGCGTCGCGGCGCAGGCTGTCCTTGATGCTCTGGTAGCCGCGGCCTTCGTCGCGCAGCCGGCGGCGCAGGGTTTGCGGGGTCAGGCGCAGGGCCTCCGCCATTTGCTCGAGCGAAGGCAGTTCGCCGTCGAGATGGCAGCGCAGGTGACGGCGGATGCGCTCGGCCAGGCAGGAATCGTCCCGGTAGCGGGTCAGCAGGTTGCGCGGAGTGTCGTTCAGGAAGGCCTGCAGGCTGCTGGCGTCCTGTACCACCGGCAAGCGCAGCCAGCTGGCGTCGAAATGCAGGGCGGTGTGCGGCTGGCCATAGCGCACCTGGGTATTGAACACGCGCTCGGTGTCGGTCAGCCGGGCGGGCGCGGCGGCCGGCCCCGGGGCTGGCGCGGCCAGGTCGACGGCGGCCAGCGGGATGCGCTGCGCCACCAGCCAGTTGGCTACGCCATAGGCCTGGAAAGCGAAGGTCGATTCAGCGTAGAGGCGGCAGGGCGTGGCGGGCGCGCGCGGCAGCAGCAGCAGGGTGGCCTGGCTGCCGCGCTGCTGCAGGCGAGGCACGAAATCGTCCAGGTGCAGGCGGTACTGGTGCAAGCCGGCGCGCAGGGCATCTTCCAGCGTGGCGCAATGGATCAGGGCCCGGCACGCCTGGGCGAACACGCCCGGCGCCACCGGCCGGCTCAGCAAGCCCCAGAACTCGTCGCGCGTGACGCGGCGCAGCGAGCGCATCAGCGCGGCGAACTGGCCCTGGGTCACGCGTGCGCTGGGTGACTGCAGCAAGGCGGGAGAGATGGCGGCGCGGCGCAGCAGCGCCTCGATGTCGCAGCCCAGCCGCCGCGCGCCCTGCACGATCTGGTGCACCTGCAGCACGGCGATGGTATGGCGGGCGGGGGGCCGGCCCGCATCGGCCCGTGGCGCCTCGCGAAGGCGCTGCAGCATGGCGTCCTGCTTCCGGGCGCCGGCCGGCAACGGCATCGATGAAGGCGCGGGCGCCCTGAGTGCGGCGATATGCATGGTCTCCTCGTCCTCGTTGGACGCCTGGGAAGTGCGGCATCGCCGGTGCCCGGCGCCACCAGCCTGCGGGCCGGGGCTGCCGGATCGTTTGCCAGCGCGTTGGCCGGATCTCGTTGGCCGGATCCATTCCCGAAGCTGCCGGTCGCGTGCCGGCCGTGCCCGCCAGTTAGCCCGAGGCGGCGCCCGCGCACAATCCGGATTTACCGAAGGCAGGCTTTTCCCTGAACGATTCGGCCAATCATTTTGGGCCGAACGGTCATTGTCCACGCAGCGCAGCATCGCGCAATCTCATCCCTTGCCGGCCTCGTATCCTCGAGGCGCGGCTTGGCACCTCAGGATGGGAGGGCAGGATGCAGGCAGATCGTCGCAGGGCGCTGTTGCGGATCGGCGCGGCCTCGCTGGCCGCGGGCGGCGGCATGTCCGGGCTGCCGGGCGCGCTGGCGCAGGGCGCCGCGCCCGCTGCGTACCCGGCGCGGCCGGTGCGCCTGGTGGTGCCGTACCCGGCCGGCGGCGCCACCGACGTGCTCGCCCGCGCCATCGCCGCACCGCTCGGCCAGCAGTGGCAACGCACGGTGGTGGTGGAAAACCGCCCGGGCGCGAGCGGCATGATCGGCGCCGACGCCGTGGCCAAGTCAGCGCCCGACGGGCACACGCTGCTGCTGACGCTGACCAGCGTGGTGCAGTTGCCAAGCCAGTACGCCAAGCCGCCCTTCGATCCGCTGCGCGACCTTGCCGCCGTGTCGGAACTGGCCTCCTCGCACCTGGTGGTGGCCGGCAACGCCTCCATGCCCGCCAGCCTTGCCGAGGCCGTGCAACTGGTAAAGAGCCGGCCCAGGGCCTATTCCTATGGCACCTACGGCACCGGCAGCGGCGCCCATCTCTATATGGAGGTCTTCACCGGTGCCGCCGGCCTGGACATGATCCATGTGCCATACAAGGGCGAAGCACCGCTGCTCAACGACCTGCTGGGCGGCCAGATGTCGCTCGGCACCGTCTCCGTGATGGCGCTCAAGCCGCACGTGGTGACCGGCAAGCTGCGCCCGCTGGCGGTGGTGGGCAACACGCGCGCGCCCATGCTGCCGGCGGTGCCGACCTTCCAGGAACTGGGCTACCGCGGCCTGGACGGGCCCGGCTGGTTCGGCCTGTTTGCCCCGGCCGGCACCCCGCGGCCCATCGTGGAAAAGGTAGCGACGGATGTGAACGCCATCCTGGCCGGTTCCGATATCCGGCAGCGCATGACCGACCTCGGTGTGATCGTGAAGGGATCGCGTCCGGCCGAGTTCGCCGAAGTGGCCCGCGCCGACCAGGCGTACTGGACCGGCGTGATCCGCAAACTCAATATCCGGCTCGACTGAGCCCTGTTCAGGAGCAGCGATGCAGCACACGCGCCGCAAGGCATTGCAGCAGATCGGCGCCGGCGCCCTGGCCGCCGGCGGCCTTGGCCTGGGTCCGCGGCCCGCCCGTGCCCAGGGCTTTCCGTCCAGGCCCGTGCGGCTGGTGGTGCCCTATCCGGCGGGCGGCGCCACCGACGTGCTGGCCCGTGCCATCGCCGAGCCGCTCGGCAAGGCGTGGCAGCGGCCCATCGTGGTGGAGAACCGTCCCGGCGCCAGCGGCATGATCGGCGCGGACGCCGTGGCCAAGGCGGATCCCGACGGCCATACCGCGCTGCTTACCATCACCACTCTGGTCCAGGCGCCCAGCCTGTACGCCAAGGCCCCGTTCGACCCGGTGCGGGATTTTGCGCCGGTGTCGCAGCTCGGCACCACCAGCCTGGTGTTCGCGGTGCACAGCTCGGTGCCCGCCAGGACCCTTGCGGAGTTCATCGCACTCGTGAAGTCGAAGCCGCGGCAGTTCAATTACGGCTCCTTCGGCACCGGTTCCAGCGGCCACCTCTATGGCGAAGTCTTCAACGAAGCGGCCGGGCTGGACATGACCCATGTGTCTTACAAGGGCGAGGCGCCGGAGCTGAACGACCTGCTTGGCGGCCAGGTGCCGGCGGCCATCGTCTCGGTGATGGGCGCGCGTCCGCACCTGGCCACCGGCCGCCTGCGCGCGCTGGCCGTGACCGGGCCGGCGCGCGCGCCGCAGTTGCCCGAGGTGCCGACCTTCCGCGAGAGCGGCATCGCGGGCATGGACTCGATGGGCTGGTTCGGGCTCCTGTTGCCGGCCGCCGCGCCGCGCCCGGTGGTGGAAAAGTTCTCCGCCGACGTCAACCGCGTGCTGGCCATCCCGGCCTTGCGCGCCCGCATGAGCGAAATGGGCGTGGTGCTCGCCGGCAGCACGCCTGATGCCTTTGCCGACACCATGCGCAGCGACTACGCGCGCTGGGGCAAGGTCATCCGCACCCGGAACATCCGCCTTGATTAACACCAGCCCGGCGGCGGCCGGCGCCATTCTTCTCCTGTGTTTTCCATGATGCAAGCTGCTTCCGTTTCCCCGTCCACTGTTGCCCCGTCCCCCACTTATCGCTCCCCGTTCTGGCCCCCCGGCATGCCAGCCGAGGTGCACGTGCCGCGCACCAGCCTGGCCTACAACGTCGAGGTGGCCGCCCGGCGCTATCCGGACAAGGCCGCGATCCGGTATTTCCACACCTCCATCACCTACGCCAGCCTGCAGGCGCAGATCGAGCGCATGGCGGGCTACCTGCAACAGGCCTGCGGCGTGGCGCCGGGCGACCGGGTGATGCTGTTCAGCCAGAACTGCCCGCAGTTCATCGTCGCGTATTACGCCATCCTGCGTGCCGAGGCAGTGGTGGTGCCTGCCAATCCGATGTGGCTGACCGGCGAACTGGAGCACGTGGCGGACGACAGCGGCGCGGTGGCGGCCTTCGTCGCGGCGGAGCTGTATCCGCAGATTGCGCCGCTGCACGGCGCAAGGCTGCCACATGTGATCGTGCATCAGTATGGCGACATGCTTGGCGACGGCGGCGCGGTTGCCGGTGCCGGCCCGGCCGTGCCCGCATGGCTGCGCCAGCGCGCGCCGCTGCCCGCCGGCGCGCCGCCCGGCGCCACGCTGGCGTCGTGGGCGCAGGCCGACGCCGCGGGCCATCGTCCGGGGCCGCACCAGGCCGGCTACGACACGCTTTGCATGCTGGCCTATACGTCGGGCACCACCGGCCATCCCAAGGGCTGCATGCATACGCACGGCACGCTGATGAGCGCGGCGGTGGGCTCGCAGCTGTGGCGCAGCGCCAGCCCGGAGAGCGTATGCCTGTCGGTGGCGCCGATGTTCCATCTGCTCGGCATGCAGAACGGTATCCATGCGCCGCTTTATCTCGGCGCCACCATCGTGCTGCTGCCGCGCTGGGATCGCGCGCTGGCAGCAGACCTGATCGAGCGCTACCAGGTGACCACCTGGGGTGCGCCGCCGGCCATGCTGGTGGACTTTTTCGCGCAGCCCGGCATCGGGGAGCGCAACCTGTCCAGCCTCGCCTACCTCGGCGGCGGTGGCGCCGCCATGCCCGAAGCTGTGGCAACCATGCTGCAGGAGCGCTTCGGCCTGCCTTATGTGGAGGCTTACGGGCTGACGGAGAGCGCCGCCTTCCTGCTGTCCAACCCGCGCCACCGCCCCAAGCGCGAATGCCTGGGCATCGCCACCTTCGGCGTGGACGCACGCGTGATCGATCCGCATACGCTGGCCGAACTGCCGCAGGGCGAGCTGGGCGAAATCGTGACGCAAGGCGCGCAGGTGATGCAAGGCTACTGGCGCAACCCGCAGGCCAATGCCGAAGCCTTCGTCGAGCTCGACGGCAAGCGCTTCCTGCGCACCGGCGACCTCGGCTTCATGGACGCGGAAGGCTACTTCTTCATGCGCGACCGGCTCAAGCGCATGATCAATGCGTCCGGCTTCAAGGTCTGGCCGGCCGAGGTGGAGAACCTGCTCTATGGGCATCCCGCCATCCACGAAGCCTGCGTGATCGCGGCGCGCGATGCGCGCCGCGGCGAGACCGTCAAGGCGGTGGTGGCGCTCAAGCCGGCCGCGCGCGGCACGCCCGAGGCCAGCGCCGAGCAGATCATGGCGTGGTGCCGCGAGCGGCTGGCCGCTTACAAGGTGCCGCGCATGGTCAGCTTTGTCGACGCCCTGCCCAAATCCGCCACCGGCAAGATCCAGTGGCGGGCACTGCAGGAGCTGGAGCAGGACCCGGGCGGGAATCAATAGCTCAGTAGCTCAATAGCTCACTCAATAGCAGCGGTTACCGCGAGCGGATGCCACCGGATCTGCCGGTGCCGCGCGCGCGGCATGAAAAAGAAGGGGGAGACACGATGAAAGCAACCAGACGGACCTGGCTGGGCCAGGCAGCGGCACTGGGCGGCGGCGCGCTGCTGGGCGGGTGGCAACTGCCGGCGCTGGCACAGGGGAGCTATCCGGGGCGGCCAATCCGCATGGTGGTGCCGTATCCGGCCGGCGGCGGCACCGATACCATCGCGCGCATGATCGGTCAGCGCCTGACCGAGGCCTGGGGCCAGCCGGTGGTGGTGGACAACAAGCCCGGCGCCAGCGGCATGCTCGGCAACGATATCGTGGCCAAGGCGCCGCCCGACGGCTACGCGGTGCTGCTCGGCATTACCGCCATGATCCAGTCGCCCAGCCTGTACAAGCGCATTCCCTATGACGTGGGGCGCGATTTCGCGTCGGTTTCCCTGCTGGCCAGGTCCTTCGACCTGTTCGTGGTGCCCAACCGGGTGCCGGCCAATACGATGGCCGAGTTCGTGGCGCTGGCCAAGGCCAGCCCCGGCAAGCTCAGCTATGGCTCATATGGCAACGGCACCTCCTCGCACCTGCACGGCGAACTGCTGAAGATGCAGGCCGGACTGGACCTGGTGCATATCCCCTACAAGGGCGCCGCGCCGCTGATCAGCGACGTGCTCGGCGGGCAGGTGGATTCGGCCTTTGTCGATGTGACCTCCGCCAACAGCTATCTGAGCAGCGGCAAGTTCAAGATCCTGGCCATCACCGGCACGCAGCGCTACAAGTCGATCCCTTCGGTGCCCACCTTCGCCCAGGCCGGCTTTTCCGGCTTCGAGCCGAGCGGCTGGTTCGCGGTGTTCCTGCCCGCTCGTACGCCGCGCGAGGTGGTCGGCCGGCTCTCGGCCGAAATCGGCCGCATCGTGCGCCTGCCCGATATCTCGCAGAGGCTGTCGGCAATGGGGCTGCAGCCGGTCGGATCGTCGCCCGAGGAACTGGCTGAGGTGATCGCGGCCGACACGCCCAAGTGGGCCCGCATCGTGCGCGATGCCCACATCCAGCTGGACTGAGCGCCGCTGCGCCCGCTACTCAAGAACATGCCTTTTTATACACATTGCCACCAGGATCCACCAGGAGGGATTTCCATGGAGACCATCCGTTATGCCGTTGCCGATGGCATTGCCACCCTGACGCTCGATTACCCGCAGCGCAAAAACGCGCTTAACGGCACCATGCGCCGCGAGATCGGCGAGGTGGTGCAGCAGTTGCGCCAGGATGGCAGCGTGCGCGCCTTGATCCTGACTGGCGCAGGCACTGATTTTTGCTCGGGCGGCGACATCAGCTCGATGCAGGGCGAGATCAGCGCCGAGCAAGGCCGCCAGCGCCTCGCGGCCATCCATCCCTGGCTCGAGGACCTGATCCATCTCGACCGCCCGGTGATCGCGGCGGTGGACGGGGCGGCCTATGGCGCCGGCTTCAGCCTTGCCCTGGTGGCCGACATCATCCTGGCCACGCCGCGCGCGCGCTTTGGCTTGCCCTTCCTGCGCCTGGGCCTGATACCCGATTGCGGCGTGTTCTACACGCTGCCGCGCATGATTGGCCTGCAGCGTGCCAAGGCGCTGATGTTCTCGATGCGCGAACTGAGCGCTGAAGCGGCGCTGCAGCAGGGCATCGTGATGGAGATCGTGCCTGCCGGGGAACTGCAGGCGCGCGCGCTGGCGCTGGCCTCGGCCTTTACCGAAGCCTCCCCGGTCGCGGTGGCGCTGACCAAGAAGGCGCTCAATGCCTCGCTCAACCAGGACCTGCACAGCATGCTCGAGATGGAAGCGGACGGCCAGGGTATCGCCTTCGCCACCGGCTACCGCAAGGAGGCCGCGGCCCGCTTCCTGGAGAAGCAGCCGCCGCGCTACCGCTGGCCCGACTGATCCCCGGGGCCGCCGGACCGGTGCTGCGATGCAGCACGCTCCCGTTCCGGCCAAGAACGCAGGACCACCCCTTGCCCCGGCCTGTCCGCGCCGCGGCAAGCGACATCAATCAAGGAGAACAGCATGGGTAATCCCGACAAGAACGTGACGATGGCGGCCCGCAAGGCGTCCTGGATGAATGAAGAGCTGGGCATGTTCCAGGACACCGTGCGCCGCTTTGTCGAGCGCGAGCTGGTGCCGAACGAGGCGCGCTGGGCCGAGCGTGGCTACATCGACCGCGAGGTCTGGAACCGCGCGGGCGAAGTCGGCCTGCTGTGCGCGAGTATTCCGGAAGAGTACGGCGGCGGTGGCGGGAACTTTGCCCACGAGGCGGTGATCTGTACCGAAATGGCGCGTGCGATCGCCACCAGCCTGGGCAACAGCGTGCACAGCGGCATCGTGGCCCATTACTTGCTCAACTACGGTACCGAGGCGCAAAAGCGCAAATGGCTGCCGCAGATGGCTTCAGGCGCCATGGTGGCCGCCATCGCCATGTCGGAGCCCGGCGCGGGGTCCGATCTCAAATCGGTACGCACCCGGGCGGTGCGCGAGAAGAGCCAGGATGGAGACATCTATCGCATCAACGGTGCAAAAACCTTTATCACCAATGGCTACCACGCCGACCTGATCTGCGTGGTGGCCAAGACCGATCCCGAAGCCGGCGCGCGCGGGGTCTCCCTCATCATGGTCGAGACCCGGGACCTGGCAGGCTTCAGGCGCGGCCGTATTCTGGAAAAGATCGGACAGAAGGGCCAGGACACCGCCGAACTGTTCTTCGATGACGTCTGCGTGCCCGTTGACAACCTGCTGGGCGAGGAGGAAGGAAAGGGCTTTTACCAGTTGATGCAGCAACTGCCGCAGGAGCGCATGATCATCGCGCTCGGGGCGGTGGCGAGCATGCAGCGCGCCATCGAACTCACCACCGACTACGTGCGCGAGCGCCAGGTCTTCGGAAAACCGTTGATCGATATGCAGAACACGCGCTTCAAGCTGGCGGAGTGCAAGACCGAGGCAACCATCGCCGCGACCTTCGTCGACGATTGCATGGTGCGTTTGCTCGCAGGCGAACTCGATGCCCCCACCGCGGCCATGGCCAAGTGGTGGTGCTCGCAGAAGAACTGCGAAATCATCGATGAATGCCTGCAGCTGCACGGTGGCTACGGCTATATGCTCGAGTACCCGATCGCCCGCATGTATGCGAACGCAAGGGTGGGCAAGATCTATGGCGGCTCCAACGAGATCATGAAGGAGCTGGTGGCGCGCACGCTTTGATGCCGGTGCGACGCCAGTGTGACAGTCGCACGATGCGTGCGTGCGTGCGGGACCACGCGCTCAGCCTCTCATGCCAACGCCGTAGTACGTTGGCAGTAGGCTGGCCGCAACGCCCCGCGCAGCGCGGGTTGCGCGCTGCGAAGCGCGCAACCGGTTACAAACCGCCTGTGCAGGGAAAGCGGGAAAGGTGTAATGTGTGTCACAAGACATGGTTCAAATGCCCGTCGCGAGTGGGGCCTGGAGTGGTGGTACGGTGAGTCGGACTTATCTGTTGCGCTATTGAAAAGTTCGTCAACCGACTCTCGGTTCTCGCCGTTATTTGACTATGATGAAGTAAGGATTTCGCAACATGGCAGCACCGCCAGGCCGGGGTGGCGGAGCCGCAAAAGCTGCCGCGAAGTCTTGGATGTAGCAGAGCTGCCTTCGCCTCGGACGGGAATCTGACGGGAGTGAGGTATGGACATTTTCGGCCACTACGCCACACGCTTCGAAGCTCGCAAGGAAGAGGAATACAGCATCCAGGAGTATCTGGATATCTGCAAGAAGGATCCTTCCGCCTATGCGACCGCGGCCGAGCGCATGCTCGCCGCCATTGGTCAGCCCGAACTGGTGGATACCCACCACGATCCCCGGCTGTCGCGGCTGTTCTTCAACAAGGTCATCAAGATCTATCCGGCCTTCCGCGAGTTCTACGGCATGGAAGACACGATCGAACAGATCGTCTCTTTCTTCAAGCACGCCGCGCAAGGTCTCGAAGAACGCAAACAGATCCTCTACCTGCTCGGGCCTCCCGGCGGCGGCAAGTCTTCCCTGGCGGAAAAACTCAAGGCGCTGATGGAGCAGATTCCCATCTACGCACTGAAGGGTTCACCCATCCATGAATCGCCGCTCGGGCTGTTCGCCCCCGAGGAAGACGGCAAGATCCTGGAAGAGGACTACGGCATCCCGCTGCGCTATCTCAGCACGATAGCCTCGCCCTGGGCGGTCAAGCGCATGCACGAGTTCAACGGCGACATCACGCGCTTCCGCGTGGTCAAGCTCAGGCCATCGGTGCTGTCGCAGATTGCGATCTCCAAGACGGAGCCGGGCGATGAAAACAACCAGGACATTTCCTCGCTGGTCGGCAAGGTCGATATCCGCAAGCTGGAAGACTTCCCGCAGGACGATCCGGATGCCTACTCGTATTCCGGCGGCCTGTGCCTGGCCAACCGCGGGCTGCTCGAGTTCGTCGAGATGTTCAAGGCGCCCATCAAGGTCCTGCACCCGTTGCTGACCGCGACCCAGGAAGGCAACTACAAGGGTACCGAGGGTTTCGGCGCGATCCCCTTCGACGGCATCATCCTGGCGCACTCGAACGAAGCCGAGTGGACAACCTTCAAGGCCGACAAGAATAACGAGGCTTTCCTCGACCGGATCTACATCGTCAAGGTGCCGTATTGCCTGCGCGTGTCGGACGAGGTGAAGATCTACGACAAGCTGCTGCGCAGCAGTTCGCTGTCGGCTGCGCCATGCGCGCCCAACACCTTGAAGATGATGGGACAGTTCGCCGTGCTCACCCGCATCAAGGAGCCGGAGAATTCGAACATCTTCTCCAAGATGCGCGTCTATGACGGCGAGAGCCTGAAGGACGTCGATCCCAAGGCGAAGTCGTACCAGGAGTACCGCGACTACGCTGGCATCGACGAAGGCATGAACGGCCTGTCCACGCGCTTTGCCTTCAAGGTCTTGTCCAAGGTCTTCAACTTCGACAATACCGAGGTGGCCGCGAATCCGGTGCACCTGCTCTATGTGCTCGAACAGCAGATCGAGCGCGAGCAGTTCCCGCCGGAACAGGAAGCCAAGCTGCGCTCCTACATCAAGGAGTACCTGACCGCGCCGTTCGTGGAGTTCATCGGCAAGGAGATCCAGACCGCCTACCTGGAGTCGTACTCCGAATACGGCCAGAACATCTTCGACCGCTACGTGGTGTTTGCCGACCTGTGGATCCAGGACCAGGAGTATCGCGACCCGAACACCGGCGAAATTCTCGACCGCAACGCGTTGAACGACGAACTGGAGAAAGTGGAAAAGCCCGCGGGGATTTCCAACCCCAAGGACTTCCGCAACGAGATCGTCAACTTCGTGCTGCGGGCGCGGGCCAACAACGCGGGCAAGAACCCCGCCTGGACCAGCTACGAGAAGCTGCGCATGGTGATCGAGAAGCGCATGTTCTCCACCACCGAAGACTTGCTGCCCGTGATCTCGTTCAACGCCAAGTCCTCTCGCGAGGATCAGGACAAGCACGCGAACTTCGTCAACCGCATGGTTGAGAAGGGTTACACGGCGAAGCAGGTCCGCCTACTTGTGGAGTGGTATTTGCGCGTAAGAAAATCATCGTAACGGCGCCTGAACGAGGCCTCTTAACGAGGGCAAGCATATGGCCACGGTCATCGATCGGCGCGAGAACGGCGGCAACAAGAGTGCCGTCAACCAGCAACGCTTCATCAAACGCTACCGCGAGCAGATACGCCAGGCGGTAGCGAAGGCGGTGTCCGGCCGGAAGATCATGGACATCGAGCAGAGCGGGCAGGTGTCCATTCCGGTCAAGGACATCTCCGAACCTGCCTTCCACCACGGCCAGGGCGGCCGGCGGGAGTGGATCCACCCGGGCAACAAGAAGTTCGTCCGGGGGGATAGCTTCGACCGCCAGCAGCAAGGGTCGGGCGGGGGCGGCTCCAAGGCGAGCGATTCGGGCGAAGGCGAGGATGATTTCGTCTTCACCCTGTCGCGCGAGGATTTCCTCAACTTCTTTTTCGAGGACATGGCGCTGCCGGACATGGCCAAGCGCCACCTTGCCAAGATTGCCGAGGTCCGCAAGGTCAGGGCGGGATTTTCCATCGACGGCACGCCGTCCAATCTCTCCATCCTCCGTACCATGCGAAGTTCGCTGGGGCGGCGCATCGCCTTGTCGAGCCCGTATCAGAAGAGGCTCACCGTGCTGGAGCAGGAGTATGGCGAGGTGCTGGAGCAGGATGGGCCCTATTCGGCACGGGCGCTCGAGCTGATGAAGGAAATGCGCCACCTGCGCTCCTGCGTGGAACGCGTGCCCTTCATTGAAAAGCTCGATCTGCGCTACAACAACCGCGTGCTGAAGAAACGCCCGCAGGCGCAGGCGGTGATGTTCTGCCTGATGGACGTCTCCGGCTCGATGGACGAGAGCCGCAAGGATCTCGCCAAGCGCTTCTTCATGCTCCTGTATCTCTTCCTCAAGCGCAACTACGACCGTATCGACGTGGTGTTCATTCGCCATCACACGGTGGCGAAGGAAGTGAACGAGGAGGACTTCTTCCATTCGCGCGAGTCCGGTGGTACGGTTGTATCCAGCGCGCTCAAGCTGATGGTCGAGGTGATTCACGACCGCTATCCCGCCAGCCAGTGGAATATCTACTGCGCCCAGGCATCGGACGGCGACAACTGGGCGGGCGATTCGGAGTTGTGCGGGCGGTTGCTGCGCGAATCCATCCTGCCGCTGGTGCAGTATTACGCCTATGTGGAGGTGGCTTCGGAGGAGCCGCAAAACCTCTGGGAAGAGTATCTGGCGGTGAAGGAGCGCCATGAGAACTTCGCCATGCAGCGTATCATCGGGCCGGACGAGATCTATCCTGTGCTGCATGACCTGTTCCAGAAGAAGGCGGCCTGGCCGTCGAGCCGCTGAGGTAGGGTGTCGTTTCTTGCAGGTGTTTTTCGGCTGCTTCGCCAGACGGTTTTCCGCTCTCCCTTCGGCGAGAGGGGCAACCCGAGGCGATTGAGAAGCGGGGGAAATCTTCGCCCGCAACGGGGGTCGTAAATGGCATATCTCTCCACCGGCTCGGAGTGGACCTTCGAGCTGATCCAGCGCTATGACCGCGAAATCGCTCGCATTGCCGGCGATTTCGGACTGGACACCTATCCCAACCAGATCGAGATCATCACCGCCGAGCAGATGCTCGATGCCTATGCATCGTCCGGCCTGCCGGTGGGCTACAGCCACTGGTCGTACGGCAAGCACTTCCTGGCGTCGGAGCGCAGCTACCAGCGCGGGCATATGGGCCTGGCCTACGAGATCGTCATCAACTCGAACCCCTGCATCGCCTACCTGATGGAGGAGAACACCATGCCGATGCAGGCGCTGACCATCGCGCACGCCTGCTACGGCCACAACGCCTTCTTCAAGGGCAACTACCTGTTCCGCACCTGGACCAACGCCGACGCCATCATCGACTACCTGCTGTTCGCCAAGAACTACGTAGCCGAATGCGAGCAGCGCTACGGCGAGCAGGAAGTGGAGCTGCTGCTGGATTCCTGCCATGCGCTGCAGAACTACGGCGTGGACCGCTACAAGCGGCCCAAGAAGCTCTCCATCGCCGAGGAGCAGGCGCGCCAGACCGAGCGGGAGAACTATCTGCAGATGCAGGTCAACGACCTGTGGCGCACCCTGCCCAAGCACCGCGCAAGCGCGCTGGAAGACGACGAAGCGATCGAGCGCGAATCGGCTTTCCCGCCGGAGCCCCAGGAAAACCTGCTTTACTTCATCGAGAAGAACGCCCCCAAGCTGGCGCCCTGGCAGCGCGAGATCGTGCGCATCGTGCGCAAGATCGCCCAGTACTTCTATCCGCAGCGCCAGACCAAGGTCATGAACGAAGGCTGGGCCACCTTCTGGCACTACACCATCCTGCACCAGCTTTATGAAGAAGGCCTGGTCAACGACGCCTTCATGATGGAACTGCTGCAGGCGCACACCAATGTGATCTACCAGCCGCCGTACAACAGTCCGTACTACAGCGGCCTCAACCCGTACACCGTGGGCTTCCTGATGTTCCAGGACCTGCGCCGCATGTGCGAGAACCCGACCGAAGAAGACTACCGCTGGGCGCCGGAGTTCGCCGGCAGCGACTGGCGCAAGACGCTCGACTTTGCCATGCGCAACTTCAAGGACGAGAGCTTCCTGCTGCAGTTCCTGTCGCCGCGCGTGATCCGCGAGCTCAAGCTGTTCTCCGTGCTCGACGACGATCGCGAAAGCAAGCTGCGGGTGACCGCCATCCATGACGACGAGGGCTACCGGAATATCCGGCAGCTGCTGGCCAACCAGTACGACCTGTCGAATATGGAGCCCAATATCCAGATCACCAATGTGGATGTGGGCGGCGACCGCTCGCTGACGCTGCGCCACCTGCAGAACGACCGCCGCCCGCTGGCGCAGAATTTCGACGAGGTGATCCGGCACGTGACGCGCTTGTGGGGCTTTACGGTCCGGCTCGAGGTGGCCTACGAGGACGGCCGGCGCGAGTCCAAGTACGAATGCAAGCCGGAACGCCGGCACCGCAAGGCGGCCTGACCCGCCCGGGCCCGGCGGCGGCGAAGCGCCGCGCGCCGTGTGCGCTCAGCCGCCCTCGTGGCCGGCGGCGTGCCTTGCCGGCGCCGCCTGCGCGGCGGCGCGCAGGATGGCCGCGGCAGCCCACTGCCCGCTAGCGGCTGCTGCATCCGTGAAGGGCGCGTTCACATAGTCTCCCGCCAGGAAGATCCGGCCTTGCGCGGCGTCCGCGCGGGTCCGGTAGGCCAGCACGTCGGCGGCGCGGCCCACCGGCACATGGGGCATGGCCTGCTCCCAGCGCGTGATCCTGGCGTCCTGCAACTGCCGCGAGATGCCCGGGAGATAGCGCTCGATCTCGGGCAGCACTTCGGCGAGGAACTGCGTGTCGCTTGCGCCCATCAGCGTGGCGGCGGCACCGTCTTCCAGCATCGCCTGGACCACTTGCCCACGTTCCTGCGCATCGCGGGGGCCGCCGTGATGGCGTTTGCCGGCCTCCAGCGCGAGCGCCGCCACATGCCGGCGTTCGCCGCGCGGCACCAGCAGGCCGTAGGTGCCGGCCAGGCTCGCCGGCACCCGGAAGCCCGGCCGCGTCAGCAAAGACAGGTTGATGGTGCGGCTATAGCCGGAGGCGAGCAGGCGGCGCTCGAGCGGGTCCGTGCCTTGCCAGACGCGCTGTGCCAGCGGCGCCGGCAGCGCACAGACGACATAGTCGGCGCTGGCCGAGAAGCCCGCGCCCGTCACCATCACACCGGCGCCGTGCTGGCGGATGGATTCGACGCGGCGGTTCAGCTCGACATCCAGCGTCCGTGCCAGCGCGCGCGGCAGGCTTTGCATGCCGCCCGCCAGGGAGGTGGTGGCATGGCGGCGCCAGCCGAAGCCGCTGGCCATCATCGCCAGTGCGGCGGAAGTGGTTTCAGGGGCAAGGAAATACAGGCCCTGAAGCATCGGCTCGGTGACGTAGGCGAGCGCGTCTGCGCAGCCACGGTGCGCAAGCCAGTGGCTGGCGGATTCCCGGTCGTAGCACGTCCAGCGGCCCAGGTCGTCGAGCGGCAGCGTCTGCAGGCCGTGGCGCTCCCCGCTCAGGGCCAGGCCCAGGCGTAGCCAGCCGGGCAGCCCCAGCAGGCCGCTGCGCAGCGGGTCGAACAGGCTGTCCGCGCGCACGCGGCGCGGGCGGCCTTGCCGCACCACGGCATTGACCTGGCTGGCCATGCCGATCTCGCCGGCCAGGCCGAGCCGCTGCGCCAGCTGCGGCAGCACCGTATAGCCGGCCGACAGGAATTGCGCGCCGCACTCGATCCGGTGGCCGCCGAGCATATCGGTGCGCATGCGGCCGCCCACCTCGCCGCTGGCTTCGAAGACGCGGACCTGCGCGCCCGCGCGCGCCAGCGCATCCGCGGCGCACAGTCCGGCAATACCGGCGCCGGCCACGATCACGGTGGGCGGGCGGCCGGATTCACCCGGCGGCGGCGGGCGCAACGATGAAAGCGGTGGAAGCGGCGAAGCGGTAACCATGTTCTGCATGTTCTGCATGTTCTGCGGCCTGTCCCATGTCTCGAGCGCCCGAACGATCCGGGCGACGTGCGACAATCTACCGGCTTCCCGTACGCAGGCCAATTCGCTTTCCGCTCAGGTTTTCCCATGCCCACCGCCACCGAACCGCCAAGGCGCCGCC
The DNA here is from genome assembly GCF_057798855.1 of Cupriavidus sp. 96C5-1. Taxonomy (NCBI): domain Bacteria; kingdom Pseudomonadati; phylum Pseudomonadota; class Betaproteobacteria; order Burkholderiales; family Burkholderiaceae; genus Cupriavidus; species Cupriavidus sp. 96C5-1. The sequence continues at coordinate 89,250 of NZ_JBYOJU010000015.1, forward strand.
AGCCCTCGCAGCAGCGCGCCCAACATACCGTACAGGCCATCCTGCAAGCCGCCGCGAGCCTGTTCGCCGAGCACGAGATGCGGAACCAGCCGGAGCCCACCACGGAACAGATCGCGGCGCTGGCGGGGGTGTCGGTCGGTTCGCTGTATCAGTACTTCGCCGATCGCGCGGCCATCGGCCGGGCCCTGATCGAGCAATTGCGCGAGAGCGCCATGGCGGGGCTGGAGGCCATGCTGGCCGAGCGCATGGCGGTCTGGGCGGACGCACCCGAGGCGGTCGGGACCGCGGCGGAAGAGGCCGCGCGCGCCGCCCTGCGCGCCTATGTACAGGCCTATGTGCACAGCTTCGGCGGGCACGACCCGCACACCCGGGCCCTGGCGCGCCTGGCCTGGCGCCATGATCGCGACGAGGATGCCGTGGCCGCGCTGCGCACCGCCAGCGAACGCATCGGCGCGCAGTTGCAGGCACTCGGCATGCCGGCGCTGCGGGTACCCGCGCCGGCCCAGATGTTTGTGGTCACGCGCGCCCTGTTCGGGGTGGTGAGGACCGCGTCGCTGGAGCGCTCGCCCCTGCTCGGCAGCCCCGCGCTGGAGGACGAACTGGTGCGCCTGTGCTGGGGCATGCTGCTGCGCGGCCCGGACGCGGCCTGATACGCGGGCGGATTCAGGCGGCGTCGGTGCTCCAGCCGAGGGCCAGTTCGACCACGCCGCGTTCCGCCTCGCCGCATACGGCTTCTCCCACCACCCGTCCCCAGTAGTGCTCCGATCCGTCCGCCAGCCGCCACGCATGCAGGCGGCGGGTATAGATCTGCAGATCGTATTCCGCGGTGATGCCGATGGCGCCATGCACCGCGTGCGCGATGGCCGCCACCGGCGTGACCGCCTCGCTGGCGTTGAGCTTGCCGATGGCCGCGCGCAGCGGGTCCGGCAGCCAGCCGGTGCCCGCGCAGGCGATCTGCGCCGCCATGCGCGCGGCGGTGACGTGTTCGGCCATCACGCTGATCTGGTGCTGGATGGCCTGGAACTTGCCGATGGGCCGGCCGAATTGCTGCCGGTCGTTGGCATATTGCAGCGTCATGTCGAACACCTGCGACATCGCGCCCGCCAGTTGTGCCGCGTGCAGGCAGGCACCGATCTGGCGCAGGGTGCCAGCCGGCAGCGTGAAGGCGGGCAGGCCGTCGCACGCGGGGCGGGGCAGGATCGCCGCGAGGTCGGCGTGGGCGCCGGTCGCGCGGGCCTGCGCGCGGGCGCGGGGCAGCAGCGCACAATGCGTGCCTTGTTGCACCAGGAACCACGCCGCCTGTGCGCCGCCGGCCACCAGCGCGCGATCGTCGGCGGCATCGCCGGCGCTATCGAAGCATGCCAGGGCGATGGGCTCGGGCGGTACCGCCAGCCCGGCGGCATGCAGCAGGGCGCGGGCAAACAGGGTCTGGCCCAGCGGCAGGGGCAGCGCGTGACGGCCCAGCGCGAACAGCACCGGCGCGAGCTCCTCCAGCGGCAGGCCGGCGCCGCCGGCCTCCTCGGGCAACAGGCAGTCGGCAAAGCCGCTGTCCTGCAGCGCCTGCCACAGGGCGGGGCGATCTTCGCCGCCTTCGACGGCGCGCACGACGGCAGCCGGGCAGCAGTCGCGCAGCACGGTTTCGAGCGCGTCTGAAAAAGCATTGTGCATGGGAGAACTCCGTTTCAGCGCAGGCCAAGGCCCCGCGCGATCATGCCGCGCAGGATCTCGCGCGTGCCGCCGCGCAGCGAATAGGACGGCGCGACCTGGCTCACATAGGCCAGGGTGCGATAAAGGCCGGGATCGGCGGCGAGTTGCGCATCGTCTCCCAGCGCGGCTTCGGCCAGCGCCGGGATCGACTGCTCGAATTCCGTGCCCAGGTCCTTCACCAGCGCGGCTTCCACCACCGGGCTTGCGCCCTCGGCAAGCCTGGCGGTGACCGCCAGCGACATGGATCGCAGCACCGCCAGCCTGGCCGCCAGCCGGCCAATGGCGACGGTGTCGCGCCGCGCCGCCGGCGCGCGCCGCAGCGCGGCGATCCAGGTGTCGAGCAGCACCACGCTGGAGTAAAGCCGTTCCGGCCCGCTGCGCTCGAAGGCCAGCTCCGCGTTGACCTGTTCCCAGCCGCTGCCTTCGCGGCCGACCAGCGCCTGCGCGGGCAGCGTCACATCCTCGAAACTGACTTCGGAGAAATGCGCGTCGCCCGCAAGGTCGCGGATTGGCCGTACCGTCACGCCCGGCGCGGAAAGATCGACGATGACCTGCGACAAGCCGCGCTGGCGGTCCTCCGCCTTGCCGGAGGTGCGCACCAGCGCCAGCATGTAGTGGCAGCGGTCGGCGTTGGTGGTCCAGATCTTGCGGCCGTTCAGGCGCCAGCTGCCGTCTGGCTGCGGCACGGCGCGCGTGGCGACGCTGGCGAGGTCGGAGCCCGAGTTGGGCTCGCTCATGCCGATGCAGAAGAAGGCCTCGCCCCGGCAGATGCGGGGCAGGTAGACGGCCTTCTGTTCCTCGCTGCCGTAGCGCAGGATCAGCGGCCCGCTCTGGCGGTCGGCGATCCAGTGGGCCGAGACCGGCGCGCCGCAGGCCAGCAACTCCTCCACCAGCACGAAGCGCGAGAAGGGATCGAGCCCGGCGCCGCCGTATTGCGCCGGCAGGGTGATGCCCACCCAGCCGCGCCGGGCAAGCGCGCGGCTGAAATCGGCGTTGAAGCCCATCCACGAGCGGGCGCGGATCTCGGGCGGCAGGGCTGGCAGGTGCTCGGCCAGGAAGGCTTTCACCTCGCGCCGGAACGCGGCTGCCGCGGGCGGCAAGGCAGTGAGCTGGAAGGTGCTGAGCAGGGAGGTCAAGACGGGTCTCCGTATGGGGCGGCGAGGGGCGGCGGGCGCGTATGGCGGGCGGCGGCGGATCAGTCCAGCGTCACGCCCGAATCCTTCACCACCTTGTGCCAGCGCTCGATCTCCTGCGCCAGGTACCGGCCGTAGGCCTCGGGGCTGGAGCCGCGCGGCTCCGCGCCCTGCGCCGCCAGGCTGGCGCGCACGTCCGGCGAGGCCAGCGCCTTCTGGGTCGCGGCGTTGAGCCTGTGCACGATATCGGGCGACGTCCTGGCTGGTACCAGCATGCCTTGCCAGGCGCCGACGTCGAAGCCCGGTATCGCCGTCTCGGCCACGGTGGGCACGTCGGGCAACTGCGAGCTGCGCGTGCTGCTGGTCACCGCGAGTGCCTTCATGCGCTTGTCGCGGATGAACGGCAGCGAGGAGTTGATGGTGTCGGCCATGAACTGCACCTGGCCGCCGGCCAGGTCGGTCAGCGCCGGTGCGCTGCCCTTGTACGGCACATGCACCGCCGACAGGCCATTGGCCTGCAGGAACAGGAAGGCCGCCAGGTGAGTCACGTTGCCGTTGCCGGCCGAGCCGTAGGTCAGCTTGCCGGGATTGGCCTTCAGGTACCGGATGAACTCGGCCAGGCTCGACGCCGGCACCAGGGCGTTGACCTCCAGCACCAGCGGCACCATCGCCGTCATCGCCACCGGGGCGAAGTCGCGCCGCACATCGTAGGACAGCTTCTTGTACAGCGCCGGGCTCAGCGCGATCGACGATGTGTTGTAGAGCACGGTGTAGCCGTCGGCCGGCGCCTTGGCGACCAGCTCCGCGGCGATATTGCCATTGGCGCCGGGGCGGTTGTCCACCAGCACCTGCTGGCCGAGTTCCTCCGACATCTTGCGGGCGATGATGCGGGAGACCAGGTCGGTGGGCCCGCCGGGCGGAAACGGCACCACCAGCCTGACGGGGTGGCCGGGAAAATCGGCGCCGGCCGCGAGCACGGGCGCCGGGAGCGCGGCGAGCGCCAGCAGCGCAGGGGCCAGCAGGACAAGCCCGCGGCGGGCGCGGCGAACGGCCGCTCCGGCCCGCGCGTGGGTCCCTTTATCTGCCTTGCCTTGCCTGCCGTCTTTTTTGTCCTGCTCTGGCATCTCGTCTCCTCCGGTAGTGGCGGCTGGCCGCCAGCGGTTAGCGGCCGGCCAGCAAGCGCCGGGCGGTATAGGTCATGACGCGCTCATGGCGCTGGTTGAACACTTCGATGGTCGAGTCCACCACGGCGCGGCCATTGCGCGAGGTCGGCCGGATGCCGCCGACCGTGACGGTGGCCCAGATGGTGTCGCCGACCACCACCGGGGCGATGATCTTCTGGGTCAGCTCCAGCATGGCCAGCCCGGTGCCCTGGATCATGGTCTGCAGGATGAAACCCTCGATCAGCGCATAGGTGAGCGCGGCCGGCACCGGCCGCCCCTGGATGGCGCTGCCCTCGTAGCCGGCCTCGATAAAGATGGCCTCGACCATGCCCGTGACCGAGATGAAGTTGATCAGGTCGGTCTCGGTCACGGTGCGGCGGAAGGTCTGGAAGGCCTGGCCTTCCTTGATGTCTTGCCAATAAAAGCCCTGGCCGAGACGGGGGAGTTGGGTATGGGGCACGGCTTCTCCTGGTGATGGCCGGCGTCGGGTGGCCGGCTTCCTTTATGTTAGGAGGGGGAGCGGGTATAGCGGGAGCCGCATGCGTTGCGCGGCTCAGCCATTGGCGGGCGGCGGCGCGCAATAGGCCGCGCCAGCCCGCCCCAGTTCGTCGATCTGCTGGCCGCTCAGGCCGGCTTCGCCCAACAGGTCCCTGGTGTGCTGGCCCAGGCGTGGCGGCAGGGCGGGCGCCGCGCGTTCGCCGTCGAAACGCACCGGCGCGCCGGTAAAGCGCAGCGTGCCCATGGCCGGATCTTCCAGCGTGTCGAAGAAGCCGGTGGCGCGCAGGTGCGGGTCGTCCACCAGTTCGGCGAGCTGGTTGACACGCGCGACCGGGATCTGCAGCGTCTCGCATAGCGCCAGCCAGTCCTCGGTGGTGCGCGCGCGCACGATCTCGCCGGTCAGTTCGTACAGCGTCTCGATATGCCGGGTGCGCGCCGCGATGCCGGCAAAGCGCGTGTCCACCGCCAGCTCGGGGCGGCCGGCGGCGGTGAAGAAGTCGCGCCAGTGGGCGTCGGTGTACGGCATCATGCAGACGTGGCCGTCGGCGGTCTGGTAGGGCCGGCGCAACGGCGCCAGCACGCGCGGATAGCCGCTGGGGCCGCGCGGCGGCTCGAAATGCTGGCCGTAGAGATGCTCGACCAGGTTGAAGGCCACCATCGACTCGAACATCGGCACTTCCACCAGCGCTCCCTTGCCGCCCTGGCGCTCGCGGCCGGCGATGGCGGCCGAGATCGACAGCGCCGCCACCAGCCCGCTGGTCTTGTCCGCCGCGATGGTGGGGAAATAGCGCACGGTGCCGGTCTGCTCGGCCATCAGCGCGGCATTGCCCGACAGGCCCTGGATGACGTCGTCGTAGGCCGGGCGGCCGCCATACGGGCCGTCTTCGGCAAATCCCAGCAGGCTCACATAGACCAGGCGCGGATGGCGCGCCATGGTGGCGGCGGGATCCAGCCCGAGCCCGGCCAGCTTCTGCGGGCGCATGCTGTGCATGAGCACGTCGGCGCCGGCCAGCAGGCGCTCCAGCGCGGCCTGCGCCGCGGGCAGCTTGAGGTTGAGCACCACGCTCTTCTTGCTGCGGTTCACACCCAGGAAGATCGCCGCCATGCCGTCTTCGGCGGCGGGGCCGGTGCGCCGCGTGGAATCGCCTTCGGGCGGCTCCACCTTGATCACTTCGGCGCCGAGGTCGGCCAGCCACTGGCTGGCGTAAGGGCCCATCACGACCGTGGAAAGGTCGATCACGCGGATGCCTGAGAGGGGCAACATGCCTGGCTGTCTCCTGTTTGTCCTGGTGCCGGCTTATGCGAAGCCGAAGGTTGGCCACGCGAAATCCGATGGCCACAGGTTAGTGCAGGGGGATCGCCTGCGTCTAATATTAGATTTTTAGGATCCGATATTCACCGGATATCAGCGTGGACCTTCGTCAACTTCAGCAGTTTGTCGCCCTGGCCGAGACCGGCAACTTCCATCGCGCGGCCGAGCGCCTGCACATGGCGCAGCCACCGCTGTCCATCTCGATCCGCAAGCTGGAGGAGGCGCTGGGCACGCCGCTGTTCGTGCGCACCTCGCGCGGGGTGCGGCTGACCCAGGCCGGCGAGGCGGCGCTGCACGATGCCCGGCGCGCGCTGTTCCACGCGGGCCAGGCCCGCGCGGCGGCGCTGGCGGCGGCGCACGGCGAGCGCGGCGCGCTGCGGGTGGGCTTTGTCGGTTCAGCCACCTATGCCTTGCTGCCCAAGCTGATCCCGGCCTTTCGCGAGGCGCATCCGGGCATCGAGCTGATCCTGCACGAATCCACCTCGGCCGCGATCCTGGACCGGCTGGAGCGCCACCAGCTGGATGCCGGGCTGGTGCGCTTTCCCATCCTGAGCGCCGGGGCTTATGCGCTGATGCCGCTGGAGACCGACGAGTTCGTCGCCGCCGTGCCGGCCGACAGCCGTTTTGCCGGACGCGACGCGATCGCCCTCAAAGCGCTGGCCGGGGAGCCTTTCATCATGCACCCGAGCGCCGACGTGCCCAACCTGCAGGCCATCGCCATGCTGCTGTGCCAGCAGGCCGGCTTCGTGCCGCGCGTGACGCAGGAGGCGGTGCAGGTGCAGACCATCGTCAGCCTGGTGGAGAGCGGCTTGGGGGTGGCACTGGTGCCCAGCGTGGCGGCGCGCTACATCAACCGGCGCGTGCGCTTCCTGCGGCTGGCCAGCCCGCGGCCGGCGGCGCCGATCGGCATTGCGCTGGCGACCCCGGCCGACAGCGACGACCGCCAGGTGCAGCGCCTCATGGCGGTGGCGCGCGCCGTGGCGGCGCCTGTGGCCTGACCCGCCGGTGCCGCCGGTGCAATCAGGCTGGCGCGCGGACGCCGTGCGCCGTGGGGGCGCGCGGCAGCGCCACGCCCGGCAGCAGGTGGAGCAGGCGCACCAGCTCGCTCTGGCGATGGGTGCCGGTCTTGCGCAGGATGTCGCGGATATGCACGCGTACCGTGTGCGGCGACACGAATTCGTGATCGGCGATCTCGTTGAGGGTTTCGCCGGCGGCAAGCCGGATGGCAACCAGGCTTTCCTTGCGGGACAGGCCGAACAGCGATGTCAGCACCGCGCTGTCGAGCACGGAGCGCGATTCCGAATTGCCCATCAGCACCATGGCGAACGGCAGTTGCCATGGGCCTTCCACCGGCTGGCGCGAGACCAGCGGCAGCACGATGATCGGTACCGGCTGCCCGCCCGAGGTGATATGCATCCATGAACCTGCCGCCGGCTCGCTGCCGCGCGGCTGGACGGCGCGCTCCAGCAACTTGTACAGGGTCGCGCGCAGGGTCTGGTCGCGGGCCTTGAGCACGCCGTTTTCCAGCGCCAGCTGGCGATCGGCCTGCACCAGGGCTTCGGCCCAGACGTTGGCGTAGCGCACGCGCATATCGGCCTGCAACACCATCACGCCGAAGTCGAGCGTATCGAGGCTGGCAAGGCCAAGGGCGGCCAGCCCGCTCAGCTCGAAGTTGCGCTGCTGCATGCGCGCGGCGCGGGCCCAGTGCGGCAACACGCGCGCGATCCGCCGGCTGCGGTGCAGTGCGCCGTCGGGGGTGCCGCCCGGTCCGGCATCCCTGCCTGCACTGCCCATTAGCACGCAGACTTCGGCGGTGTCGAGCAGGCGGATGCCATGGGCCAGATCGGTGTCGTGCGGCGGCTCCGGCCAGAGGGCGCTGTCCTGCCCGTCGGCTGCGTGGGCGGCGGCCAGCGCGCGCGCCGGCAGGCTGGCCAGGGCGTACAGGCTCTCCGGCACGTGTCCGCCCTGCGCCGCGAAACAGCCATGCGGGGTGACGCCGAGGCGCGCCTGCCCTGCGAGCTTGTCCCATACCAGGTAGTGGGGACTGTCCGTGTCCGTATAGCGGGAGAAGAGGCCAAGCGCGGTTGGCATGGCCGTGATGTCAAGCGCCGATTCGTAGATCGAATCGATCAGACGATGGAAATCTTCATCCGCCAACGGATGTTCGCCCATGGTGTGTTTCCCCGGTGGCTTGCGCCTGATTCTACTGCTGCTTTTTTTATAGGTCCGCCGCTACGACTGGCTGCTGCTGGCCGGCTCCGGGGTGGCGCGCGACACGTGCCATCGGACAGGATAGTGGCGTCCGATTCCCTTGGGCGCCCGTTCCCGCGTTACCGCGTGGCGGCATTATGCGCATCGGTGCATCAGTACGCAAACGGGTAATGTTGTCTAGCCAAGCATTCAGCGGTTCAGACGCTGAAATGGCCGCCAGGCAGCGCCATGCCGGCATGTCCGGACAAGAAGGCAAGGCGTACCCGTTTCTGCGTGCGCCTTGCCCGGCCTGGCCACCGCTCAGCCCGGCTTGGGTGCGTCCTGGGCGACGGCGCCTGCACCGCTCGCCCCGGCCGCCATCCCGCTGGCCCGGGAGGCCGGCAGGGCGGGCCCTTCCACCTGCACCGTGACCCGCTGCGTTGCCATGCTGATGCCATGCTGGTCGAACTTGCGCTTGAGCCGGACGTTGAAGGCGCGGGTGATTTCCGCCTGGGTCAGGGGCCGGGTCTTGAACTGGGCGAGGATCACCGAACCGTTGGGGTCGAAGCGGTCCAGTCCCAGGATGTCGAGGGCGGACAGCAGGTTGCGCGCGTAGCGGAAATCGCGCGACACCTCCGCGCCGGTCTCGCGGATCAGCTCGATGGCCTGCTCGAGATCGCTGCCGTAGGCCACGCCGATATTGAACACCGCGTAGGCATAGCCGCGCGACAGGTTCTTGATGGCCTTGATCTGGCTGTAGGGCAAGACATGGAGCGCGCCTTTGCCGTCGCGCAGCTTGACGGTGCGGATGGTCATGGCCTCTACGGTGCCGGCGTGATCGGGCAGCTCCACCGAGTCGCCGACGGCGATCGAGTCTTCCACCACGATGAACAGGCCGGTGATCAGGTCCTGCACCAGGCTTTGCGCGCCGAAGCCGATCGCCAGGCCGACCACGCCGGCGCCGGCCAGCAGCGGCGTCACGTTGACGCCAAGGTTGGCCAGCACCACGATCAGCGTGATCACCAGCAGCGTGACGAACAGCGCGTTGCGCACCAGCGGCAGGATGGTCTTGGCGCGCAGGCTGGGCGGCTGGCCGCGGCTATGCGACGGCGTCAGGGTCTGGGTGATGGCCGTGTCGACCAGCAGCCACGCCAGCCATGACAGCAGCACCGTGCTGGTGACGCTGAACACGGCCTCGCTGATGCGCTTGCCGACCGAGGTCGACTCGGCCACCGAAATCAGCGAGACGCCCCAGATCCGGCTGCCCAGCTCAAGGAAGGCGAACCAGATCACCACCCGCACCAGCGCTACCGCGAAGCGCCCGAAGCGCGCCAGGTAGGCCGAGCGCTGGCGGTCGCGGATGCGCGGCGGGCGCCGTGTGGCCTTGGGCGAGCGGCCGGTGACCAGCGTCAGCAGCAGCGCCGCGACGAACAGCGCCACCGAGGCGACGGTGCGCCGCAGGAATTCGTCGGCATGGCCGGTGGCGAGCACGGTACCCGCCACCGACGCTACCACTACCGCCAGCACCGGCAGGTGCCAGGCCGCACCCAACAACCGCAGCAGGTCCATGATAGCGGGATGCGCCTGGCGGAACGCGAGCGGCCGGTTGGCGATGATCTGGCCGATCTGCCGGCGAAAGCGCAGGGTAAAGCAGGCGATCAGCAAGGCTGCGGCGAGATTGGCCACGGTGGAGATCAGCGCCGACAGGTTGGTGCCGAGCGGCGCTACCACGCGGGCGTCAGTGGTGACGTCCCCCAGGGCGGCAAGGATGCCGGTGGCGAACAGCAGCCCGCGCGAGTGCAGCAGCAGGTCGCGCACCGCGTGGGCGCGATGCGCCGAGCTGAACAGCGCGAAGATGACCTGGCACACCGCGCCCAGCACGGCCCCGGCCACGACCGAATAGGCGATCACCATGCCGGCCACGCTGGCCGGCGAGCGCCCGAACACGGTGCCGGAGAGCATCATCGCCAGGGCGAACGCCACCACCCATGGCGCCACCCTGCGCAGCATGTACATGCCCACATCCACCCAGGACGGCACCGCCGGCAATTCCGCGTGCGCTCGCGGCTGCAGGCGCCGGTTGCGCACGCGCCGGCCGAGTTCCAGCAGCAGCCCGCCCGCCAGCAGCCAGGCCGCGAGCACGGTGGCGAATTCCCGCAGCGACACCATGGCGGAACGGGTGCCGCCGAGGGTCAGCGCGTTGTGCCATTCCTCGCCCGCGAAGCCGGCCCGCCAGCGCCAGTAGTGCCATGGCCCCGTGTCCTTGCGGATGCGCGTGTCGAGGTGATCGACCGCCTCGGCCAAGGCGCCCAGCAGGCCCGGGGCCGGCGCCGAGGCGGCGCTGGCATCGATGCCTTTGCGCAGCGTCTGCAACTGATCCACCAGCGCCTTGCGGTCCTTGTCGCTCTGCAGCGTGGTGATCACCTGGTCGAGCGACTGGGCCAGCGGTGCGCTGGCGGACGGCTGCGATGCCGGCGCGGCATCCGCCTTCACCGCCGCCGCCAGCTGGGACAGCCCCGGCGGTGCGGCCAGCACCGCCGGGGCCAGCCATAGTGCCAGCAGCAGTTGCACCAGCAGGCGCGCCAGCGCGCAGGCGGGCCCGGCATGCCTGGCCTGGCGCGGTGCGTGCGGACATGGCGGCGCAGCGCCGGGCTGGCCTGCGGCCGGTAGCGTCATCGGGGACCTGTTCAGGGGTTGCATGGCATTGTCGAAAGCGCCCGGCCGCGAACCGGGGGATGCTCAACACTTTAGCGCATTGCACATACGGCACACGCCGGCAGGTGCCGCACCATTGTGGGCATTCGGGGACACATCCGCTGGCTTGAGGCCTGTGTTACGTGCCCCGGCCAAGCGCCAGCCGTCCGGCGTCAACGGAGTGGCGGTGCAGGCCGTTGAGTGAAGTATTGCGTGTCGGTCGGGTTGCGGCTGTGTGCAGCCCTGTGTCGTTTCCTTTGTCCCAATGGCATTGTTACCGCAGGAGCCTGTCATGAATGCTGTGAGAGCCAACCCCGCCAAACCAGCTGCTTCGGCCATCGCCGCTGCGCGCGCCTTGTTCAACCTGCGCGTCGGCCTGCCCATGCTGCTGGCCGCTGCGCTCTGCGTTTCGATCCCGCACCTGGCACGCGCCCAGACCGCGCCCGCCGCCCAGACGCCTACCGGTACCTGCAAGGACGGCAGCAGCTATTTCGGCGCTTCCAAGAAGGGCGCGTGCGCCGGGCATGGCGGCGTGAAGGAGTGGCACGGCGCGGCCGCCGCCAGCGCTCCCGCCGCGCCGATGGCCGCCGCCCCTGCAGCCACTGCTCCCGCCACCGCCGCCACGCCCGCCATGCCGGCGGCCAAGCCGATGGCGCCTGCCGCCACCGCTGCCGCCGCCACTGCCGCGCCGGGTGGCGGGCCCGGCCAGGTCTGGGTCAACAAGACCTCCAAGGTCTACCACTGCGCCGGCTCGCGCTGGTATGGCAAGACCAAGAACGGCGCCTACATGACCGAGGCCCAGGCCACCGCGCAAGGTTTCCATGCCGAACATGGCAAGGCCTGCGGGTGAACCCCGCGCACTACGCACTATCGCCGGAGCGCATGACATGCACCTGATCTGGGTTGTTCTCATCGGCTTTTTCGCCGGGCTGATAGCGCGCATGCTTACGCCCGGGCGCGGACCGAGCGGCTTCTTCCTCACCGCCGGCCTGGGCATCCTGGGTTCGCTGGCCGCGACCTTCCTTGGGCAATTCCTGGGCTGGTACCGGCCCGGCCAGACCGCCGGCTTTGTCGGCGCGGTGGTGGGCGCCGTGATCCTGCTGGCGCTGTATCACCTGGCGACGAGGCGTTAGCGCAGCTGCGCGAGTCATCCAGGCTGCTGCAAGCCGCTGCGCGCGGGTGCGTCCCGTGCGCAGTGGCGCAGCCATGCCGCCGCCTGTTCACTCTCCCGCTTTCCCGCCCCGGACGCGCATTCGTGCATTCGTCGCTTCCGACGATGCGTGCCGCGCCGTCATCCCCGAATCTCCATACCACGCCGGCTGCCGGTTTTCTGGCCCGCCGGACCAAGGCATTCCGCCACTGGCGCGTGGTCGCGCGCGCAGTCCGGAACGCATCGGCACATACGACGAAGACGTGGAGAAAAGATGGAACTCGATGCATCGGTAACGGCAGTGATCACGGGCGGCGCCTCGGGCCTGGGCGAAGCCACGGCGCGCGCGCTGGCGGCGCACGGCGTGCGCGTGGCGCTGTTCGACATGAACGCGGAAAAGGGCGAAGCGGTCGCACGCGAACTCGGCGGCGTGTTCTGCCAGGTCAACGTGACCTCCGAGGCCGAGGTAGAGGCCGGCTTCGCCAAGGCGCGGGCCGCACTTGGGCAGGAACGTATCCTGGTCAACTGCGCCGGCACCGGCAACGCCTTCAAGACGGCATCCCGCGCCAAGGAAGCGCCCGACCAGATCAAGTTCTTTCCGTCGGACGCCTTCGAACGCATCATCCAGATCAACCTGATCGGTTCGTTCCGCTGCCTGGCGCGCTCGGCAGCCGGCATGCTGACGCTGGACGCACGCGACGGCGACCGCGGCGTCATCATCAACACTGCCTCGGTGGCGGCGCAGGACGGGCAGATGGGCCAGGCCGCGTACGCGGCCTCCAAGGCCGGCGTGGTCGGCATGACCCTGCCCATCGCGCGCGACCTGTCGGGCGAGGGCATCCGCGTCAACACCATCATGCCCGGCATCTTCAACACGCCGTTGCTGCAGGGTGCGCAGGAGCACGTCAAGGCCGCCCTGGCCGCCTCGGTACCGTTCCCCAAGCGGCTGGGCCAGCCGGCAGAGTTTGCCTCGCTCGCACTGGAGATGTGCCGCAACAGCTATTTCAATGGCGAAGCGGTACGTCTCGATGGCGCCATCCGCATGGCGCCGCGCTGATCCGCCGCCCGCATGGGAGTGACACAAGCCTGCAGCAGGACCGAGAGAAGGAGATGCCGATGGGAATGGATTTCAGCTACCTGGCCACACTGCCGCACGCTTTGCGTCACTTCGCGCTGCGGCGGCCCGATGCGGTGGCCTACGCATTCGAGGGCAGGCTCACCACGTATCGCGAGCTGGATCGCCACACCGATAGCGTTGCCCAGGCGCTGGCGGCCGGCGGCATCGGCCCCGGGGACCGCATCGGCTATGTCGGCAAGAACTGCGATCATTATTTCGAGCTGTTGCTGGGCGCGGGCAAGATCGGTGCCGTGATGGCGCCGGCCAGCTGGCGCCTGGCGCCTCCGGAGGTCGGCTACATCGTCGGCCATTGCGATGCCGCGCTGTTGTTCGTCGGGCCGGAATCGACGGAAATGGTGCGCAACCTGCTGCCGTCGCTGCCGCTGGTGCGCGCGGTGATCGCCATGGAAGACGGCGTGGCGGACTGGCCCGCCTACACGGCCTGGCGCGACGCGCATGCGCCCGTGCCGCCGGCGCACCAGTCCGCCGCGCACGACGTCGTATTGCAGCTCTACACGTCGGGCACCACGGGGCGCCCCAAGGGCGCGATGCTGACCCACCGCAACCTCACTGCCGGCACCGAGGCAAGCGAGCGCGAGGATATCCCGTGGTCGCGCTGGACCGACGACGATATCTCCCTGGTGGCAATGCCGGTGGCGCATATCGGCGGCTCGGGCTGGGGTTTGCGCAGCCTGCTGGCGGGCGCCAAGGGCGTGATCACGCGCGATTTCGATCCCGCCGCGGTGCTGGCGCTGTTCGAGCGCGAACGTATCAGCAAGCTGTTCCTGGTGCCGGCGGCGATGCAGTTCGTGCTGCGCGATCCACGCGCGCGCAGCGTCGATTACTCACGCCTGAAAACCTTGCTCTACGGCGCGGCGCCAATTCCCGCCGCCCTGCTGCGCGAGGGCATCGAAGTGTTCGGCTGCGGTTTCGCGCAGCAGTACGGCATGACCGAAACCACCGGCACGGTGGTCGCATTGCCGCCGGAAGACCACACTACCGAGGACGTACCGCGCATGCGGGCGGCCGGCAAGCCGTTGCCCGGCGTGGAGGTGGTGGTGGTGGACTGGGAAGGGCGGCGCCTTGCGCCCGGCGAAGTGGGCGAGCTGATGATCCGCTCGCCGCAGAACATGGCTGGCTACTGGAAACAGCCGGACGAGACCGCGCGCACCATCGACGCCGACGGCTGGCTGCGCACCGGCGACGCGGGTTATCTCGACACCGATGGCTATGTCTACATCCACGACCGGGTCAAGGACATGATCATCAGCGGCGGCGAGAACGTGTATCCGGCCGAGGTCGAGAGCGCGATCTACGGGCATCCGCAGGTGGCCGACGTGGCGGTGATCGGCGTGCCCGACGAGAAATGGGGCGAGGCGGTGAAGGCCATCGTGGTACCGCGCCCGGGCATGACGCCGGACCGCGACAGCATCGTGGCGTGGGCACGGGAGCGGCTGGCCGGCTTCAAGCTTCCGAAGAGCATCGAGTTTGTCGATGCGCTGCCGCGCAACCCTTCCGGCAAGCTGCTGCGGCGCAAGCTGCGGGAGCCTTACTGGGAGGGGTATAGCAGGCGGATCCATTGACGTGGCCACCCCGGGGACACGGAAGCGAAGCTGACGGGATGCGCCGGAACCGTTAGCAATGACGACGGCTGTGGCACCCCCTCATGGGGAGAGCAACCGGGGGAGGGCTGGAGGGGTGGTTTGGCCAGGTGCCGCAAGAACCGAAGCCAACGGCCTTGTCCAGCAGTGGCCCCCAACTGCATCGCCACATCGCAGCGCCACGACAAATCCATCAGGAACGTGTTACGTAACGCGTAACACGCAGGCCGCCGCGCAGGCACGCGCAGGCGTTGCCCGGCGAACGCGAGAAAGCGCTTCCCACCCTTCCATGAAAAGCCGCCAGGCGCAGCAGCGCCTGCCCGGGCGGGCTGGTTCTCCCTTCCCGCAAGTGCAATCCTCCCTCGCTGATGCCGGGCCGCCGGTTCGCCTGGCACACGGCTTGCAGTATGCCTTGCAACGGCGCCGCCGCGAATACCGCTCACCGTTTCAACCGGATCGGCGCTCGGCCAATGGGAGCAAGCACGATGGATTCCGCTCGCACGGTTTCCGGCAGGGGCATGTCGTGATGAATGCACTGCTGATAGAAGACAACCCGCTAATGCGGCTCGGCCTGCTGCGCATGCTCGGCGGCATCGATGGCTTCGGGCAGGTGATCTGCGTGGATCTGCTCGAGCTGGTCCAGCTGCGCGGACAGTTGAACGACATCGCGATGGTGCTCCTCGGCATGCCGCCGGAGCCGGCGCGCGCGCGGCGGATGCTGGAAGCCGTGCGCACGGTCTTGCCCACGCAGTACCTGCTGCTGCTCGTCGACGGCGCGCCGCCGCCGTTGCTACCGCCCGACCTGGCGCGCGGCATCTGTACGTGGCTGCCCAAGCGCACCTCGCTTGGGGCGATCGAGGCGGCCATCCGGCTGGTCCTGTCCGACGACGATCGCTGGCATGGCGCGAGCGCGCCGAATCCCACCGTGCGGCTGCAGGCGCTGGCCCCGCCCCGTGGCCGCATCGATCTGCCGCGCGACGAGGCGCGCATGCTGAAGCTGACGCCGCGCCAGTACGAGGTGCTGGTATTGCTGTCGCACGGCTATCCGCTCAAGACCGTCGGCCGGCTGCTCAATATCTCGATCGCTACCGTGAAGCGCCACGTGGCACTGGTGTATCAGCGCCTGCAGGTGAGCAGCAAGAGCGAGGCGATCCATGCCGCGCGCCAGCGTGGCGCAAGGCTGCAGGCCGGCAGCTCCCGTCGCGGCGCCGCCGGCGCCTGAACGCCGGTGCCGAACCCACTATCCATTCAGGAGACTGCGATGTCCGATCACAACGTCAGGGATGCCGAGATTGCCGCCGCCATCGACGCGGCCTTGCTGCTGCGCCGCCGGCAATTCGATGGACAGCCGGCCGCCTGGCATGTGCTGTGCGAAGCCGCGCACGTGGCGACCCTGGGAGAAGCGGCACGTACGCGCTTTATCGAGCGCGTGGCGTCGAGCCGGGGCGCGGATGTCGCCTTGCGCCTGCTGCTCAAGGCGGAGTCGATCCGGGCCACCGTGATACAGGCGCTGCAAGCCGGCGAGGCCCAGGCTATGGAGCCCTTCGCCGGGTGCGCCGGCTGCGAAGCGGGCACGGCCTGCGATGCCGGCGCCGCCCGCGCGGTCCGGCGGCCGGCTGGCGCGCTGTTGCACTGAGCGGCGGCCTGGCAGGACGGCTTCAGAGGCCCAGCACCAGCTTGGCGATGATGTTGCGCTGGATCTCGTTGGAGCCGGCGTAGATCGAAGCCTTGCGGTAGTTGAAATAGCGCGGCGCCAGCGGCGCGGCATAGTCCGGCCCGGCGCTCGGGGCGGAGGTGCGCCCCTGCTGCACCGCCCAGCCATCCTGCACGAAGGGCAGCGCATACGGTCCGGCCGCTTCCACCGCCAGCTCGCTGATGGCCTGGATGGTCTCGGTGCCAACCAGCTTGAGCATGCTGGACGCGGCGCCGATCGAGGTGCCGGAACGCACGCTGGAGAACAGCCTCAGCTCGCTCGCTTCCAGCGCCGCCGCACGCACATGCAGCTCCGCCAGCTTGCGGCGGAATGCCGGATCGTCCAGCAGGCGGGCACCATGCTCGCCGGGCTCGTTGGCCGCGATGCGCGCCACCTTGCCCAGTTGCTGGCGCAGCATTGGCCCATAGCTGCCGCCGCGTTCGAATTCGAGCAGGTACTTGGCATAGGTCCAGCCCATGCCTTCCTCGCCGATGCGGTTGGCAACCGGCACCCGCACGTTTTCAAAGAAGACCTGGTTGACTTCCTGCTGGCCGTCGACCGGGCCGTCCAGCGTGGGCAGCGGCGCCACCGTGATGCCGGGCGTGCGCATATCCACCAGCACGAAGGAGATGCCGTCCTGGCGCCGCGCATCGCGGCTGGTGCGCACCAGGCAGAACATCCAGTCGGCCCATTGCGCGTGCGTGGTCCAGATCTTGGAGCCGTCCAGGATGTAGTGCTCGCCGTGCTGGTCGCTGCCGCGCTCGGCGCGCATCTGCAGCGAGGCCAGGTCGGAGCCGGAGTTGGGTTCGGAGTAGCCCTGGCACCACCAGATGTCGGAGCTGAGGATGGGCGGCAGGAAGCGTGCCTTTTGCTCTGGCGTGCCGTATTTCATGATCACCGGGGCGACCATCTTCAGGCCCATCGGCGATACGGTCGGGCAGCCGGCGGCGGCGGTTTCGGCCTGGAACAGGTAGCGCTGCGCCGGGGTCCAGCCCGGGCCGCCGTATTCCTCGGGCCAATTGGGCGCCGCCCAGCCGCGCTCGAAGAGCTTCTTCTGCCAGCGTACCTGGCCTTCCTTGTCGAGGTAGCCGTTCTTGGTGCGCGCCATCAGGGCCTTGAGGCCATCGTCGTAAGCCTCGGCGATCCAGGCACGCACCTCGTCGCGGAACTGCAGCTCTTGCGGGGAAAAATCGAGATTCATCGATGGGCCTCGGGATGTTCGTCAGTGCGGGGCGTGGTCGTGCGCGCTTATGCGGCGGCCGGGTAGAGCAGGTCGGCGTAGCGGCGCAGGTGGTGTTCGGCCGAACCAAACTGCAGGTCGATGGCGGTGACGCGCTTGAAATAATGCCCCACCGCCAGTTCTTCGGTCACGCCCATGCCGCCGTGGATCTGTACCGCGGCCTGGCCCACCAGCTTGCCAGCCTGGCCCGCGTGCGCCTTGGCGGCGCTGGCCGCCAGCGCGCGCTGCGCGGGGTCGGCGCCCGCCTGCATGGCGGCGACCTGGGTCAGCGCCACGCATTGTTCGAGCTGCACATACATGTCGGCCATGCGGTGCTGCAGCACCTGGAAGGTGGCGATCGGCACGCCGAACTGCTTGCGCTGGCGCGCATAGTCCACCGTATCGCCCAGCATGCGGCTCATGGCGCCGCCGGCTTCGGCGCACAGCGCCACCGCGGCCTCGTCGCTCAGCCGCTCGATCAGGGCCAGCGCGTCGCCCTCCGCGCCCAGCATGCCGCCATCCGGCACGAAGACATTGTCGAGGCGGATATCCGCCGCGCGCGAGCCGTCGACGGTGGGGTATTCCTGGAGCGTCACGCCGGACGCGCCGCGCTCGATCCAGAACAGGCTGATGCCGTCGCGGTCGCGCCGCGCGCCGCTGGTGCGCGCGCTGACCACCAGGTGGGTGGCCCACGGCGCGGCCACCACCACCGCCTTGTGGCCGCAGAGGCGCCAGCCGCCCTGGCTGCGGGTGGCGGCGGTTTCCACGTCGTGCAGGCAATAGCGGCTGCGCGGTTCGGCGTGCGCCCAGGCTACCGTGGCTTCGCCGCCGATAATGGCCGGCAGCCAGTCGGCGGCCAGTTTTTCGCTGCCATGCAGCAAGGCGCCGCCGCCAAGCACCACGGTCGACAGATAGGGCTCGACCACGAGATGGCGGCCAAACTGTTCCATCACGATCATGTGTTCGACGGCGCTGCCGCCGAGCCCGCCAAAGCGCTCGGGAAAGGCGGCGCCGAGCAGGCCGAGCTCCTGCGCCAGCGCTTTCCAGCAGGCCGGGCGCCAGCCCGAGGGCGAGCGGATCGCCGCCTGGCGGGCCTCGAAGCCATAGTGATCGGCCAGGTAGCGCGCGAGCGTATCGCGCAGCATCGATTGTTCTTCGCTGAATTGGAAATCCACCTTGGGTCCTCGGCGCGGTTGCTGGAGTGTTTGAAGGCAACTGCCATTATGGGAAGGGGTGGCGGCGCCGCATCGTCGGATGCGACGAATCGCCCGGCCCCCGGCGCGCAGGCAGCGGGGGCGGCGGCTGCGATTTGCGGCGCTGCATCAGGGTGCGTTCGTCGCTTCGGACGATGCCCGCAACGGGCGCCTGTCCCGAGAATGTGCCCTGGGGCTGCCTTTGTCGTGGCCAACTTCACCCCGGCCCGATGCTTCGACATCCGCCTGCCTCGGCATCCGCTTCCCAGTTCCGCCACACCCCACTTCCAGGAGGGTCAGCCATGCACCCGCATGTTCACGCGCAGCGCACCCCGGACAAGCCGGCCATCATCATGACCGGCGGCACCGTCGTCACCTACCGTGAGCTGGACGAGCGTTCGAACCAGGTGGCGCGGCTGTTCCGCGACCATGGGCTGCAGCCGGGCGAGCGGGTGGCCTTCCTGCTGGAGAACCATCCGCGCCTGTTCGAGCTGTGCTGGGGCGCGCAGCGTTCCGGCCTGATCTATGTCTGCATCAGCACCCGTCTCAACGTGGACGATGCAGCGCATATCGTCAACGACAGCGGCGCGAAGATGCTGGTCACCTCGCACGCGCAGGCCGCCGTCGCGCAAGGCGTGGCGGCAAAGGCGCCGGCGCTTGGCGCACGCCTGATGATGGACGGCGCCGTGCCCGGCTTTGCCGCCTATGAAACGGCGCTTGCCCAATACCCGGGCTGGCGCATCGACGACGAATGCGCCGGCACCGACATGCTTTACTCTTCCGGCACCACCGGCCGGCCCAAGGGCGTATTCACGCCCCCGGCCAACCAGCAGATCGATGTGCCGGGCACGCTGGCGCTGATGTGCCAGTCGCTCTACCAGTTCGGCGCGGACACCCGCTACCTTTCGCCCGCGCCGCTCTACCACGCCGCGCCGTTGCGCTACAACATGGCGGTGCAGCAGCTGGGCGGCACCTCGGTGGTGATGGAGCATTTCGACGCCGAGACCTTCCTGGCATTGCTGGCGGCGCATCGCATCACCCATACCCAGGTGGTGCCCACCATGTTCTCGCGCATGCTCAAGCTGCCGGAGGCGGTGCGCCGGCGCTACGACGTGTCCAGCCTGCGCTTTGCGGTGCATGCCGCCGCGCCCTGCCCGGTCGCCGTCAAGGAGCAGATGATCGCATGGTGGGGGCCGATCATCTGGGAGTACTACGCCGGCACCGAAGGCAACGGCTCCACCGCGGTCGCTTCGGCCGACTGGCTCAGCCACAAGGGCACGGTGGGCCGGGCGACGATCGGCCAGCTGCGTATCTGCGACGACAGCGGCGCGTTGCTGCCGCCGGGCGAGCCCGGCACCATCTACTTTGCCGAAGGGCGCAGCTTCGTCTATCACAACGACCCCGACAAGACCGCGCAGTCGCGCCACCCGGTGCACCCGGGCTGGACCACGCTGGGCGACGTGGGCTACGTGGACGAGGACGGTTATCTCTACCTCACCGACCGCAAGGCCAATATGATCATCTCGGGTGGCGTCAATATCTATCCGCAGGAGGCCGAAAACCTGCTGATGACCCATCCCAAGGTCCTGGACGTGGCGGTGATCGGCGTGCCCAACGAGGATTTCGGCGAGGAAGTCAAAGCGGTGGTGCAGCCGCTCGACATGGCCGAGGCCGGCCCGGCGCTGGCGGAGGAGCTGATCGGCTTCTGCCGCGAGCGGCTGTCGGCCATCAAATGCCCGCGCTCGGTGGATTTTGCCGCCGAACTGCCGCGCCTGCCCACCGGCAAGCTGCTCAAGCGGCTGCTGCGCGACCGCTACTGGGAGGGGCGGGCAGGCCGGCTGGTGTAGCCCGCCGGGTGCCGCGCGGGCGTTTACGCCATAATCAGCCGTTCGATCCCTGGCGCATGCGGCGCCAGCAGCCGGCAATCATAAGCCGGTGCCGATCGTGCGGCATCCGCCTGGTGCGGGTGCCGACGCCAACAGGAAGACACGGCGAATGGCAACAATCGAGGAGACCAGCGCGGGCCAGCGGGGCGCCGCCCGCGCCGCCACCCTGGTGGCGAAGCTGCGCCCGCCCATGCTGACCCCGTTCCAGGTGGAGCGCCGCGCCATTTGCGACGCGGTGTGCGCCGCCGGCTTCGTCAAGCTGGTGCTGGTGCGCGCGCCGGCCGGCTTCGGCAAGACCACCGCCATGCTGCAATGCCGCGCACGGCTCGACGCCGATGGCGTTGCCACCGCCTGGCTCACGCTGGACCGTGCGGACAACGACGCCACGCGCTTTCTCGGCTCGCTGGAAGCCGCCTTCGACCTGGTGCTGCGCAAGGGCGGTGCGCCGCAAGCCACCGCGGTGGCGGCGCCGCAGTCGGTCGGCGAGCAGGCGCTGGCGCTGATCGACCGCATGGCCGGCCACGATCGCCCCTTCACGCTGTTCCTGGACGACTTCGAAGCCTTGCAGAACCCCGCCGTGGCCGGGCTGGTCTGGCAGGTGGTGGAGCAGCTGCCGCCCAGCGGGCGTCTGGTGGTGGGCACGCGCTGGGTGCCCGAATCCGGCCTGGCGCGCCTGCGCGCGCGCGGCGAGCTGCTCGAGATCGAGCCGGCGCAGCTGCGCTTCACCGCCGAGGAAACCGATGCCTTCCTGCGCAGCGCGCGCGGCCTGGCGCTGCAGCCCGCTGCCATCTCCACGCTGCACCGGCGCACCGAGGGCTGGGCCACGGCATTGTGGCTGGCTTCGGTCGCGCTGGAGCGGCGCGGCCAGCCGGATGCATTCATCGCCGGCTTCTCCGGCTCCAACGCGGCCATTGCCGATTACCTGGTCGAAGACGTCTACCTGCACCTGCCCGACGCGGTGCGCGCTTTCCTGCTGCGTACCTCGATCCTCGACCAGCTCAGCGGCCCTCTTTGCGATGCCGTCTGCGGCACCGCCGACAGCGAGGAGATCCTGGCCTGGCTGGAGCGGGCCAACCTGTTCCTGATGCCGCTGGACGGCGAGCGGCATGGCGGCGGCGTGGAGCGCCCCACGCATGCCGGCATGCGCTGGTATCGGTATCACAGCCTGTTTTCCAGCTTCCTGCGCGCGCAACTCCAGCAGGCCGCGCAGGCCGAGGTGCCGGCGCTGCAAATGGCGGCCTCGCGCTGGTACGAGCAGCAGGGCCGTCCGGTGCCCGCCATCGAGCATGCGCTGGCGGCCGGGGCGGTGGGGCACGCGTTGCCGCTACTGGCGGGCACCGTTGACGAATTGCTGGCCCAGGGCCGCATGCGCCTGCTGACGCGCTGGCTCGACGCCGTGCCGGCAGGCGCCATGGCGGCGTGGCCCAAGCTGCAGATCGCCCATGTCTGGGCCTTGTCCTTCACGCGCGGTCCGGCCGACGCCATCGCGCTGCTGCAGACCATTCCGCTGGCCGGCGCCGAGGGCGACCTGCTGGCCCATGTGCGTGCCCTGCGCCACATGCTGCTGAACATGATGGACCGCTTCGACGAAGCGCGCGCCTACAGCCGCGACGATCCCCTGCCGCTGCCGATGGGCTATCCCTTCCCGGATTCCATCCTCGCCACCTCGATGGCGCGCATGGCCGCGGTCACCGGCGACTACCGCGAGGCGCGGCGCCTGCTGGGCGTGGCGCGCCAGGTGGTGCGCGGCTCGGACAGCAACTTCAACAAGATTTTCTCGGAGTCGGTGGAGGGGCTGATCGACCTGCGCCAGGGCCGGCTGCAGCAAGCGCTGGCGCGTTTTCGCATCGCCGCCAGCACCATGCTGCCGAACCGCTACGGCCCCACCAACGGCAACGCCATGGCCGGCATCCTGCTGGCCGACGCGCTCTATGAGATCAACGAGCGCGAGCGCGCGGAGCGCCTGCTCAATGTCTACGTGCCGCTGGCGCGCGACCTCGGGCTGCCCGACCAGATCATCACCGGCCATACCGTGCTGGCCCGCATTGCCTGCGAGCGCGGCGATGTCGACGGCGCGCACGAATGGCTGGCCGCGCTCGAACACCTCGGCCACCATCGCGGCCTGCCGCGGCTGGTGCTGGGCGCCATGCTCGAACGCGCGCGGCTGGCCTTGCTGCAAGGCAACCGGCATGCCGCCGGGGAGGCGCTGCAGCATGCCGCGGACCCCGCGCTATGGCGGGCCAGGCCGGGCGTGAGCGCCGTCAGCTCATTCGCCAACGATCTCGAGGACGTGGCCATGGGGCAGCTGCGGCTGGCGCTGTTCGCCGAGCCTTCGGCCGCGACGCGCCAGGCCATCGCGGCCGAACTAGCCGCCGCCGAGCGGGCGCAGCTGATGCGGCGGGCGCTCAAGCTGCGCATCCTGCTGGCGCTGGCCTGCCAGCGCACCGGCGACGCCGCGCAGGCCCTGCAGGCCATGGGAGAGGCGCTGCGCTTCGGCGCCGCCGAAGGCTTCATCCGCATCTTCGCCGACGAAGGCGCCGAGGTCCGGCGGCTGGTGGGCGAAGCCTGCGTGCGCCAGGGCGGCGCGCTGCCCGCTGCCTACGTGGAGCGCTTGCTGCAGGCTTGCGGCGGGGTGCCGGAGCCGGCGGACCCGGCCGCCATGCAGGCGCGCCACGGCCTGCTGGAGCCGCTCACGCCCAAGGAGCGGAAAGTGCTGCAACTGCTGGCCGAGGGTTTCTCCAATGTGGCGATGGCCGAGCGGCTGTTCGTCTCGGAGACCACGGTGCGCACGCACTTGCGCAATATCAGCGCCAAGCTGCGCGCCAGCAACCGCACGCAGGCGGTCGCCATCGCGCGGCAGCTGGGTTTGCTGTAGCGGTCCTCAGGCCATGTCGCGCGGCAGCAGGGCGTTGATGTCGTCATACAGCGAGCGCGGGATGCGTACGCCATGGCGCAGGCTGCTTTCGCGTGCCTGATAACGCCGTTGCGAAGGCAGCCGCGCCCCTTGTCCCACCATGGCTTCGAACAGGGTTTCCGCCCGCGCCAGTTCCGCTTCGCACTGCTCGCCAAGAAAGCGCGCCGGATCGATGGCGATGATCAGTTCGCCGCCCATCGGCGATGACCTGGTTCCCGCATCGAAGGCCAGCGAATCCACGCTGGTCATATCTGCGATCAGCGGCCCCGCAAGCAGCTCGATCATGGCCGCGAGCGCGGCGCCTTTGTGGCCGCCGAAGGTCAGCATGGCGCCGTGGTCCAGCACGGTGGCGGCATCGGTACAGGGTTTGCCATCGACATCGATGCCCCACCCTTCGGGGATTGGCTTGCCCGCGCGGCGATGTAACTCGATCTCGCCGCGCGCCACTGCGCTGGTGGCGAAGTCGAAGATGAAGGCCGGCTGGCGTGGACGGGGCCAGCCAAAGGCGAGCGGGTTGGTGCCGAACAGCGGCTTGCTGCCCCCCGCAGGCGTGACCCAGGCATGACTGGGCGTGCAGGCCAGGGCGACCAGGCCTGCATCGGTCAAGGGCTCGATATCCGCCCACAAGGCGGAGAAGTGCACGCAGCGATTGATACCCAGCGCCGCGATGCCCTGCGCCCGGGCTTTGCCGATCAGGCGCGGCAGCGCCATCCTGTAAGCCACCTGCGAGAAGCCTCCCCCGGCATCGGCGCGCAGCAGCGCCGGCGCCATCTCGTGGAGTTCCGGCACGGCGTCCCGGGAGACCTTGCCGGCCTTGAGCGTGCCGATGCAGCCGAGCAGCCGGTAGAGGCCATGGGAAGCGCAGCCATCGCGCTCGCCCGCCACCAGGGTATCGGCCACGCCGTTGACATGTGGCTCGCTGAAGCCATGCTGCCGCAGCGCGCAGGTGACCAGTGCGTGCACTTCCTGCAATGACAGGCGCACGGTGTCGTTTGCCCGCCGTGCCCGGTCTGGCTCCGGCGTATGCGGGGGGCTGTGCTGTTGCTGGGCGATGCGATCGTTCATTGGTGCTCCTGGTTCAGGTTGAATCAAGTCCTTGCGTCAATCGGCGCGGAAGCGGTGAACGGCAGTCCCTCATTCGTCGTCGCTGCCAAGATCGAGTTGCGCCGCGGGCGTCCCGGAACGGGCTCCCCACGCGTAAATGCCCAGGGCGATGAGCGCCACCAGCGCGGTGTCCCATGGATGGGCGACGGCGCCGATACCGCCGAAGCTGCCAAGGTAGGAGGCCAGCATGATCAGCAGATAAAAGGCGATCAGCCAGAGCGAGGAGGCCACCTGTTGCGCCAGGCTCAGGCGATGGGTCGGCACCGCGCGCCTGCAGAGCAGGTAGACCACGAACATGGCAATCTGCAAGCCGAGCAGCCAGGACACGGTACCCCAGCCGGACCAGTACACGATCAGCGCGGCGATCACGAAGGAGAGCGGGCCGAGCACGGCGAGCCCCTTTACGCGGAACGGGCGGTGCAGGCCGGGTGCGTTGCGGCGTAGCGCGGCGACGGTGACGGGCGCGACCGCGTAGCTCAGCACAAGCGCCGCCGACACGACGTTGATCATGGCTTCCCACGAGGGGAAAGGCAGCGTCCAGAACACCGACAGCGCGAAGGTGAGCCACAAGGCGGGCCGCGGAATGCCCGACGCCGCGTCGATGCGCGAGAACAGCTTGAAGAAGGTGCCGCCGCGCGTCCAGCCATAGACCACGCGTGGCGTGGCGTTCATATAGATATTGCCGGTGCCGCTCGGCGAGATCACCGCGTCCGAAACCACCAGGAACGCCAGCCAGCCCACGCCAAGCGCCAGCGCGATATCGCGGTAAGGCAGCGAGAACGCCTGGCCGACGCCGGCCCATCCCGCTGACAGCATCCCGGTCGGTACGCCGCCGAGGAAAGCCAGCTGCAGCAGTACGTAGATCAGGGTGGATAGCAATACCGACAGGATCAGCGCGGTGGGAATGGTGCGCTGGGGCGAGCGCACTTCGCTGGCGACCGAGATGATCGGCGTCAGTCCGAGATACGCGAAGATGACGCCTCCGGCGGAGACGGCGGCCTGGATGCCGGACAGCCCGAACGGCGCGAAGCCGTGGACGTGCAGGTTGGCCGGCTTGAAATGCGTGAACAGCACCACGATGACCAGCAGCGGCACCACGAACTTGAACACGCTGATGACGTTGTTGGCACGCGCGAAGGTCTTGACGCTGTAGTAGTTGAGCACAAAGAAGAGGCAGAG
This sequence comes from Cupriavidus sp. 96C5-1, assembly GCF_057798855.1. Classification (NCBI taxonomy): domain Bacteria; kingdom Pseudomonadati; phylum Pseudomonadota; class Betaproteobacteria; order Burkholderiales; family Burkholderiaceae; genus Cupriavidus; species Cupriavidus sp. 96C5-1. The sequence continues at coordinate 115,003 of NZ_JBYOJU010000015.1, forward strand.
CATCGCGAACTGCACCGCCCATCCGGGCAGCGTAGGGTTGCTCGATCCTGGCTGGCTCAGGAAGGGGAACCAGGCCGCCGCATACTGGCGCGCCGCCACCACCTCGATGGCGATCAGGCTGGAGAAGGCGATCAGCGTGATCAGGCCCATCAGGTAGCCCATCAGCTCGCCGTGGGAAAAGACCGGATAGCGGATGATGCCGCCCGCACGCGGCAAGGCCGCGCCCAGCTCGCAGTAGACGATGCCGAGCAGCAGCACGGCAAAGCCGCCCAGCAACCAGGAAACGATGCCGGCGGGTCCGGCGATGGCGGAAACATGGCTGGCCGCGAACAGCCAGCCAGACCCGAAGATCGCGCCCAGGCCGATAAAGGTGAGATCGGTCAGCGAGAGCTGCCGCTTGAACTTGCCTTGCACTGGAGACATTGGGGCTCCTTGGTCATCGAGGGGATGGCTGTCCGGACGATGCGGCCGTCGCCCGCCATCGCGGGCGGGCGGATGGCGGCAGCGCGGGCCGGCGGCGCCGTCTCAGGCGGCGAGGCCAACGTCCGGCAGCGCCGGGCGCGTGGCGATGGCCTGCGCGGCCACCGTCATGACCTCCTCCAGTGCCTTGCCCTGCAACGGTAGGCGCGGCGGCCGCGTGACCGCGCTGCCGCGCCCGGCGAGTTCCTCGCACAGCTTGATGCACTGGACCAGGTCCGGGCGCGAGTCCAGGTGCAGCAGCGGCATGAACCAGCGGTAGAGCGCCAGCGCCTCGTCGAAGCGCCTCTGGCGGGCCAGGCGGAACAGCGTCTCGCCCTCCTTCGGGAAAGCATTGGACATGCCCGAGATCCAGCCCTCGGCGCCCACGGCAATGCTCTCGAGCACTACATCGTCCAGCCCGGCAAACAGCACGAAGCGATCGCCCACGGCGTTGCGCAGGTCGATGAAGCGGCGCGTGTCGCCGGAGGAATCCTTGAAGCAGACAATGTTCTCGCAATCGGCGAGCGAGACCAGGATGTCCGGCGTGATGTCGCTGCGGTAGACCAGCGGGTTGTTGTAGAGCATGACCGGCAGGTCCGTGGCCATGGCGATGTCGCGGAAGTGCGCGGCGGCCTCGTGGGGCTTGGCGGAGTAGACCAGCGCCGGCATTACCATCACGCCGTCGACGCCGACCCGCGCCGCCTCGTTCACCATGTCCCGGGCAAAGGCGGTGGTGAATTCGGCAATGCCCGCGATGACCGGGATGCGGCCTTTGGCGGCATCTTTCGCTGCTTCGATGACGGCGAGCTTTTCCCTGGCGGACATCGATGTGTTCTCGCCCACGGTGCCACACACCACCAGGCCCGACACCCCGTCGGCGACCAGGTCGCGCATCACCTTGTGGGTGGCTTCGATATCCAGCGAGTAGTCGGCCTTGAATTGCGTGCTGACGGCAGGGAATACACCGGTCCATTGGATTGCGCTGCGGCTCATATCGTCTCCTTTTGTGTACGTGGGGTGCCAGTCGGGCGGCACCTGTCCACCAGCCCTCAGGTTCGCAGTTGCGCGTCGTTCGGGCTTGAGGCTTTCCGCAAGACAGGAGGACTAAATCGGCACAACGCGAGACGGGCCCCGGGGCGGCCCCTTGCACGCTCGCCGTTCAAGCGGGCGCGCAGGGCCTGTCGGATGGCGGCCTGAACTGCCGCGGCGTCAGCCCGGTCAGGGCCTTGAACTGGCGGCTGAAAGCGCTGTGATCGGTATAGCCGCACTCCAGCGCGATGTCGGTGATCGGCATACCGGTGGCCAGCAGCTCGGAGGCCCGCTCCAGGCGCACCTTGTGGATCATCTGGCGCGGCGTCAGGTGGAAGATGCGCTTGCAATAGCGTTCGAGCTGCGCGGTCGAGAGCCCGGTCAGCGCGGTCAGCTCCGACAGCGGGATGGGGCGGCCGTAGTGCTCGCGAATATAGGTATCGACGGCCGCCAGGCGCTGGTAGGCTGGATGCGTGTCCCTGGCGAGCTGCAGGTCGTGGGAGATGCCGGCCATGCCGATGATGCGGCCGCCGCTGTCGAGCAAGGGGCGCTTGCAGGTCATGCACCAGCCTGCATCGCGCGCGGGATAGAGGTGCAGTTCAAGCTGTTCGGCGATCGCGGTGCCGGTGTCGAGCACGCGGCGATCCTGCTCCGTGTAGCGCTGGCCGAGATAAGCCGGAAACACCTCCGCGGAGGTTTTGCCCAGCAAGGGCTCCACGCGCTTGAAGCCGCAGCGGGTGGCGAGCGTGAGATTGGCGACCAGGTAGCGCGCCTCGCAGTCCTTGATGAAGAACACCACATTGGGGATGGCGTTCAGCAAGGGCGTAATGAGGGAGATCGCATTGAGCAGGCTGGCCATGTCGGCGGGGCGCTGCTGCGATATGCCCGCGCAGATGTCGACGAGGCGGGCGACGTCGATGCCGTCGTCACGGCCTGACGGCGCGGGCGGTACTTGCCGGTTCTGCGCGGCGTGCCGGGCCGGGGAGGCAGGAATGGCAGGGGATGACATTGGCGGCATATTGTCTCCTGTTGGCTTTCTTATAGGGCGAACCGCGGACCATGGGCGCCGTGCTCAGGACGGGCCCGCGCTGTCTTGCTGCATCAGTGTGCCGATGCGCGCGGGAGACAGCGGCGGCCGTGGCGTGGGCAGCGGCCAGCCGAACAGCACGCGGCTGGCGGTGGCGCAGATGCGCCCCTGGCAGGCGCCCATGCCGCAGCGGCTCTGCATCTTGGCCTGCCACGCATCCGGGTGCGCTCGGATTGCCGACAGCGGCACGTCCTCGCAGCGGCACACCAGCGTGTCGGGGCGGGCCAGTGCCTTGAGCGCCGGATCCAGCGCGAAGGTGGCCCGGACCAGGCCGGCGAACGAGCGCCAACGCGCACGCCGCGCCAGTAGCGCGCCCGCGCGGTCGTCGGCGCCCGCGGCCGCGTAGCCGGCAATCTCTCCCTCGAGCAGCGCCAGCTCGCTGCCGCCGATGCCGGTGCACTCGCCTGCGGCATGGACGTGGCGCAGGCTGGTGCGCTGCAGCGCATCCACAGCGACTGCGTCCGAAGCGGCATCGAGCCGGCAGCCCAGCAGCGCGGCCAGCCCGGTGTTCGGCACCAGGCCGAAGCCGCACGCCAGGCGGTCGCAGGGCAGCTCCACGGTACTGCCGCCCTGGCGGATGCGCACGGCGCGCAGGCGGTCATCCCCAAGCGCTTCCACCACGTGGGACCGTGCGCGATAGTGGCTATCCAGCAGGGTGGCCGCTTGCGCCGCCTTGGCGGGCCAGCGCCACAGCGCGCCGGCGAAGCGCATCAGGCTGAGCAGTGACGCCTGCTCGGCGATGCATGCGATGCGCGCGCCATGGCGGCGTGCGGTGGCGGCCACCGCCAGCAGCAGCGGCCCGCTGCCGGCAATCACGAGGCGTTCGCCGTCAACCGGGGTGCCGGCCTTGACCAGCGCCTGCAAGCCACCCGCACCGGTAACGCCGGGCAGGGTCCAGCCGGGAAAGGGGAGCAGCAGCTCGCGGGCACCGGTGCACAGGATCAGGCTGCGGAAATGCAGATGCAGGGCAGTCTCGTCGTTTTCGACCAGCAGCGTATGCGGTGCCGGTGCGGCAATGACGCGAGCCTGGGTGAACAGGGCGATGCGCGGGCGCGTGGCGATGGCCTGGCGCAGACGGCGCGCCGCGGGCGGCGGCGAGAGGCCCGGGCCATCGCGCCAGATCTGCCCGCCGGGTGCGGGGTTGTCGTCGATCAGCGCGACCGTGCACCCGCAATCGGCGGCGGCGCGGGCCGCCGCCATGCCGGCCGGGCCAGCGCCGACGATCAGCACATCGTACCGGCGCGCAGGCGGGGCGGCCGTCCGCAAGGCGTGCCGCAGTGGACCGTTCACGGTGTCCGCTCCAGTACCATGCCTTCCCGGCACACGGTCTGGCATGCCAGCCGGCGCTGGCCGTCGATGGTCATGCGGCATTCCTGGCAAACGCCCATGCCGCAAAACGGCGCGCGCGGATGGTTGCCGCAGGAGCGGCGCGCAAACGGCCAGTCGCTGCAGGCCAGGGCTGCAGCCACCGTCATGCCGGCCGGCACGCGCAGCGCGCGGGCATCCAGGACGACCGTCACGGTCTGGCCCTTGTTCAGGTTCCGTCTCATGCGATATCTCCGTGCCCGGACGAGCGAACGGTGTCCGCCACCGATGCGAAGCGGCTGAAGGCATATGGCGCGGGATCGATGGGTGGCCGATGGCCCAGCAACAGTGCCGCCAGCAGGTGCGCGCTGCCGGGCGCGGTGGTCACGCCCAGTCCTTCATGGCCTGCCGTAAGCCACAGGCCCGGCTGTTCGGGGTGGGCGCCGATGACGGGCAGCCCGTCCGGCGTGGCGGCGCGAAAGCCGGTCCAGCAGCGGATGGCATTCATGCCGGCCAGAGCGGGCAGGTAAGCGGCGGCGCGCTGGAGCATGCGCGCGACGACGCTGGCGTCGACGGCGGCATCGAGGCTGTCGAACTGGCGCGACGAGCCGATCAGCAACTGGCCTGTGGGGCGCGGCTGCACATTGAAAGCGACCGAAGTGCCGTCATGCTGATGGGCACTGGCGGCATAGCCGAGCTCCACCAACTGATGGCTGAGGCAGGCAGGGTAGCGGTCGGTGATGACGAGATGGCCCTTCTTGGCGCGGATCGGCAACGCGGGCACCAGTTGCGCGGCCTGGATGCCGTTGGCGACGACGACTGCCCTCGCCGTCAGGGTCCGGCCGTCTTCCAGCGTGATGCGATTTGCCTCGACTGTGCTGACCGTGGCGTGCCGCAGCCGGATGCGCGGCTCCGCCCGCTTCAGCATCCATGCTGCTGCGCTGGGCGCGTAGACGATGGCATCGTCCACAACCTTGAGCGCCCCCGCGAGCCCTGGCCGCAGCATCGGCTCCTGCCGGGCCAGTTCCCTGGCGCTCAGCAATGCGCACTGGATGCCGCGGGCCTGCAGCGCCGCTTGCCTCCCGATGGCCAGTTCCAGTTCCGCTTCGTTGCCGGCCACCCACAAGGTGCCGCACCGGCGATACGCGCAGTTGGCCGGCATGTCCCGCGCCAGCCTCCGCCAGAGCCCGAGCGAGGTCTCGCAAAGCTCGCGCTGGGCGGCGTTGTCGTCCATCAGCACCAGGTGGCCCATGCCGGCATGGGTGGCCCCGCCATCGCGGTTGTCCAGTACACAGACGTCCAGCCCATGCCCGGCCAGTTCATACGCACAGGCGGCCCCGACAATGCCGGCGCCGATCACGATCACATCGCCGCAGGCTTGCGCCGGCGCCCGCGTGGACGGCATCGCCGGGCTCACGTCCCGATGCCCCAGCCGAAGGGGTCGTCGTGCCCGATCAGCAGCGTGGCCTGTGCGCAGACATGGGCCCGGCCTTGGACGGTCGGGATGATGCGGCCGGCCTCGCCGGCGGGCGCATAGTGCGCCACGAAGCGGCTGCCGGTCACGCTGGCCTGGCGCCAGGGAAGGCCTGGCGCCAGCTTGCCGTCTGCCGCCAGGCAGGCGAGCTTGGCGCTGGTACCGGTGCCGCAGGGGGAGCGGTCATAGGCCTTGCCGGGACAGAGCACGAAATTGCGGCTGTCGGCCTCGGCCGCATCTTCCGGGGTGCAGAACAGTTCGATATGGTCGATCTGTGCGCCGCCCTCTGCCGCAATGCCGGCTTGTTCGAGCGCCTGCCGCACGGCCCATGCGAACGCGGTCAGCACGTCGAGATTGTCGCGGGCGATGCGCTGGCCGTGGTCTTCGACCAGGAAGAACCAGTTGCCGCCCCAGGCGATATCGCCGGTGACGCGCCCGTGGCCCGGCACGTCGACTGGCACCGCATGCCGGTAGCGCCAGGCGGGCACATTGCGCACGCTGACCGATCCGTCTTCATGCAAGGTGGTTTCCACCGTGCCCACCGGCGTGTCGATCTTGTGCCGCCCCGGCGCAATGCGCCCGAGATGCGCCAGCGAGGCCACCAGCCCGATGGTGCCGTGGCCGCACATACCCAGGTAGCCGCTGTTGTTGAAGAAGATCACGCCCGCGCAGGCATCGGCGGAAACCGGCGGGCACAGCAGCGCGCCGACCATCACGTCGCTGCCGCGCGGCTCCAGCACGGTGGCGGTGCGCCAGCGGTCGTGCTCGCGCGCGAGCCGTTCAAGCCGTGCCGCCATGCTGCCGTTGCCGAGATCGGGAAAGCCGCCGATGACCAGGCGGGTGGGCTCGCCGCCGGTGTGGGAGTCGATCACCGCGATCGAACGGCTGGCGTAGCCGGAGGACGCTGGCGAGGCGCTGGCGGGGGAGGAAGGTACGCTCTGGCACATGGCGGATCTGCCGTTGGGGCGAGGTGTGGATGACCCCTAAAGCGTGGCAGAGCCGTGCGCCGCTGACTTGTCGCCTTTCCCCGGCAGCGATGACGAAATCCGCATAGTCGCCGCTCGCTGCCTGCCTGCGCGGGCTTCAGATGCCGATGAACTCGGTGAATTCCGCCAGCGGCGCGCGCGCCGCGCGCAGCCGGTTGACCGGCGCCTCCCTGTCCTCATAACCGATCGCCATGCCGGTAAACAGCATGCGCTCGGCCGGGATCGAGAGAAAGCCCGCGATCGTTTCCGGGTAGATCGCCCAGCACTCCTGCGCGCAGCTGTCCAGGCCGTGTTCGCGCAGCAGCAGCATCACGGTCTGCAGGTACATGCCGAGGTCCGACCATTGCGGCGGGCCCATGCGGCGGTCCACGCTGCAGAACAGGGCCAGCGGCGCGCCGAAGAAGGTGAAGTTGCTGGCAAACTGGGCAAGCCGGGCGCGCTTGTCCTCGCGCGGGATGCCCAGGCTGCGGTAGAGATCCTCCCCCACCTGGAAACGGCGGTCGCGGTATGGCGAAACCAGCTCGCGCGGGTAGATGTCGTATTCGGCTTTCTCTCCGCCCGGCGCGCTGGCGACGCGCTCGCGCATGGTGGCCCTGAGCCGTTCCAGCGGCTCGCCGCCCACGACGTGGATATGCCAGGGTTGCAGGTTGCCGCCGGAAGGCGCCCGCGCCGCCTGTGCGAGCACCTCGCGGATGATCTCCGGCGGCACCGGCGCGGGCAGGAAGCCTCGCACCGACTTACGGGTCTGGACTGCGGTACTGACGTTCACGCTGCTCTCCTTGGGTGCGGGCTGCCTGTGCTCAGATGAATGGCGGCTCGCTGCCCCAGTCGAAGAAGTCCGGCATATCGTGCGACACGCGTTCGGGGAAGCTGGCCGGGCGCTTCTCCAGGAATGCGCTGACGCCCTCCTTGACGTCGGCCGACTGCCCGCGCGACTGGATGGCGCGGCTGTCCAGGCGGTGCGCTTCCATCGGGTGGCTGGCGCCAGCCATGCGCCAGATCAGCTGGCGCGAGATCGCCACCGAGACCGGCGCGGCGTTGTCGGCAATCTCGCGCGCCAGGGCCTGCGCCGCCGGCAGCAGGTCTTCGGGGGCATGGAGCGAACGCACCAGGCCGCGATCCAGCGCTTCCTGCGCCGTGAACACGCGGCCGGTATAGCACCATTCCAGCGCGGTCGAGATGCCGACCACGCGCGACAGGAACCACGACGATGCCGCTTCCGGGGTGATGCCGCGCCGCGCGAACACGAAGCCGAACCTGGCATCGGTGGACGCCAGCCGGATATCCATCGGCAGCTGCATGGTCACGCCAATGCCCACCGCGGCGCCGTTGACCGCCGCGATCACTGGTTTCAGGCTGCGGAAGATGCGCAGTGCGACACGCCCGCCGCCATCGCGGTGCGCGGCTTCCTTGCTGGCCCCGTAGCGCTTCTCGTAGTCGAAGGTGGAGCCGCCGGAGGACAGGTCGGCGCCGGCGCAGAAGGCGCGGCCGGAGCCGGTGACGATCACCGCGCGCACGTCGTCGTCGGCGTCGGTGGCGTCGAAGGCGGCGACCAGCTCCTGCATCATCTGCGCGTTGAAGGCGTTGAGCTTGTCCGGGCGGTGCAGGGTGATGGTGGCGACGCCTTGCTCGACGGCGTACTGCAGGGTTTCGAAGCTGGGGGGAGTGGCGGAGTTGCTCATGGCTGGCCTTGGCTGCTCGAAAGGGGTGCTTGTAACGGTATTGCAGAATCGTGCGCTTGCAATCGTCGAATCCGACGAGGTGGGGAAGGCGGCGGCGCCCTAGACTGGCGCCAGGACGCCTGGCGGCCGGCTTGCGCCGAGACTGGCCATGGCCGCGGGCGGGCATGGAAGACCGAGACCGAAATCGAGATCGAGATCGAAATCGAAACAAGAGGGCTGGAAGGAACATCATGAAGACACGCATCACCGAATTGCTGGGCACCCGCTATCCCATCATCCAGGGCGGCATGCAGTGGGTCGGCTACGCTGAAATGGCCGCCGCGGTATCCAACGCCGGCGGTCTCGGCGTGCTGACGGCGCTGACCCAGCCCACGCCCGAGGCCCTGGATGCCGAGATCCGCCGCACCCGCGAGCTGACCGACCAGCCCTTCGGCGTCAACCTGACGCTGCTGCCCTCGATCAACCCGCCGCCCTATGCGCGCTATCTCGATGTGATCATCGAGAGCGGCATCAAGGTGCTGGAGACCGCCGGCAACAATCCGAGGGAACATATCGCGCGGGCCAAGGCAGCCGGCATCAAGGTGATCCACAAGTGCGTGGCGATCCGCCATGCGCTGTCGGCCGAACGCCTGGGCGTGGACGCGGTGTCGATCGATGGCTTCGAGTGCGCGGGCCATCCCGGCGAGGACGACGTGCCGGGCATGGTGCTGATCCCGCTGGCTGCGCGCCGGCTGGGCATCCCGGTGATCGCCTCGGGCGGCATTGCCGACGGGCGCGGCATGGCGGCGGCACTGGTGCTGGGCGCGGAAGGCATCAATATGGGAACGCGCTTCTGCGCCACCCGCGAGGCGCCGATTCACCACAACGTCAAGCAGGCCCTGGTGGATGCCACCGAGCGCGACACCAACCTGATCTTCCGCACGCTGCACAATACCGCGCGCGTACTCAAGAACGCGGTCTCGGACGAAGTGGTCAGCATCGAGCGCCAGCCGGGCGGCGCGCAATTCGAGGACGTCAAGCACCTGGTGGCCGGCGTACGCGGCAAGGCCGCGCTCGCCGCCGGCGAGACCGATGGCGGCATCATCAGCGCCGGCCAGTGCGTGGGCCTGATCGACGATATCCCGACCTGCGCGGAGCTGATCGGGCGCATGGTGGCCGAATGCCGCGAGCAGCTCGGCGCCGCTTCGCGCTACTTCGCGGCGTGAGGCGGGAAGCCCATGGCTGAAGCCAATCAACCTGCCGGCGCTCGCGCCGGGGATGCCGGGACGGTGCCGCCGGGCTTTGAAGCCATGCGTACCGTCAGCGGCTTTCTTGCCCACCTCGGGCAGCTCTACGTGGACAGCGAGCGGCGTGCAGTGGGCATCCGCATCGGTCCGCATCACCTCAATCCCCTGGGCATCCCGCATGGCGGCATGCTGGCCACGCTGGCCGATACCGCCATCGGCATGATGATGCTGATGGAGGGGGAGCGCATGCCGCCCGCGGTGACCGTCAACCTCAGCCTGGATTATTTCGAAGCCGCACGCGTGGGCGACTGGGTCGAGGCGCATGTGGCGTTCGACAAGATGGGCTCGCGGCTGCGCTTCGGCCATTGCCGCCTGATGGCCGGCGAGCGTTGCCTGTTGCGCGCCACTGCCATCTTCTCCGTGCTTGCGCCGCGCGCCTGAAGCGTTGCCGCAGGCGCCGCCACAAGCGCCGCGCAATCGTCGCTTCCGACGACGCCACAGGCCGGGCTGCTGCGCCAGAATCCACCACAGGATAGCGAGGCCCGCCGTGCCGTTCCCGGCGCGCGGCCACCACGGGTGCGTTAGCCCGGAACGACAAGAGGAGAGCACATGGCAGAGGCATACATCGTAGCCGCCGCGCGTACCGCGGGCGGACGCAAGGGCGGCAAGCTGGCGGGCTGGCATCCGGCGGACCTGGCCGCGCAGGTACTGGACGCGCTGGTGGCGCGCAGCGGCGCCGATCCGGCGCTGATCGAGGACGTGATCATGGGCTGCGTGGGCCAGGCCGGCGAGCAGGCCGGCAATGTGGCGCGCAACGCGGTGCTGGCCTCGCGGCTGCCGGAGAGCGTGCCCGGCACCTCGGTCGACCGCCAGTGCGGCTCCTCGCAGCAGGCATTGCACTTCGCCGCGCAGGCGGTGATGTCCGGCACCATGGACATCGTGATCGCAGCCGGGGTGGAAAGCATGACGCGCGTGCCGATGGGCCTGCCGTCCTCGCTGCCGTTCAAGCACGGTTTCGGCAGCTCGATGAGCCCGGCCATGCAGGAGCGCTATCCCGGCGTGAAGTTCAGCCAGTTCACCGGCGCCGAGATGATGTCGCGCAAATACGGCCTCACGCGCGACGATCTCGACCGCTACGCGCTGGAAAGCCATCGCCGCGCCATTGCCGCCACCCAGGCCGGGCGCTTCAAGGACGAGATCGTGCCGGTGGCCGTGCGCACCGCGGACGGCAGCGGCAACGGCGAGCTGCATACCGTGGACGAAGGCATCCGCTTCGAGGCCAGCCTGGAATCCATCGGCAGCGTCAAGCTGATCGAGGAAGGCGGCACCGTGACGGCAGCCAGCGCCAGCCAGATCTGCGACGGCGCGGCCGGCCTGATGGTGGTCAACGAGGCCGGCCTGAAGAAACTCGGCGTCAAGCCGCTGGCGCGTATCCATCATATGTCGGTGCTGGGACACGATCCGGTGATCATGCTGGAAGCGCCGCTGCCGGCCACGCTGCGCGCGCTGGAGAAGGCCGGCATGAAGATCGGCGACATCGACCTGTTCGAGATCAACGAAGCCTTCGCCCCGGTGCCGCTGGCCTGGCTGCAGACCACCGGCGCCGATCCGGCGCGCATGAACGTGCATGGCGGCGCCATCGCGCTGGGCCACCCGCTGGGCGGCTCGGGCGCCAAGCTGATGACCACGCTGGTGCATGCGCTGCATACGCACGGCAAGCGCTACGGCCTGCAGACCATGTGCGAAGGCGGCGGCATGGCCAATGTGACCATCGTGGAACGGCTGTAGATTCCGTCCGGCGGCAAGGCGGGCCATCGTGCCCGCCTTGCCGGTTGGTTCAAGCGAAGGTGATCGCCTGCCTGCGCTCCGCCCGCTCCAGGTGCGGCAGGCTGTTGAAGCTGAGCAGGCGCTGCGTGCCGCGCCCGGCGATGATCTCGCAGAAGGCGGTATTGCGGAACTGCAGGTTCAGCTCGATCGCGGTCTGCGCCGGCGCACCCAGCATATCGGCCACGGCGCGGCCGATGGCGCCGCCCGAACTCACCACCAGCAGCGCATCCTCGCGCGCCGCGCCTTCCGTGGCCTGGGCCAGTCCGTCGCGGATGCGTCCGCCAAAATCCGCCCAGGATTCCGGCATGCCGTTGAGTTGATCCAGCGTCCAGGCCTGGTAGGCCGCGCGGAAGGTGCGCCAGTAGTCGTTGTAGTCGCCATTCTGGTGGGCGCGGTGGTCCGCCCCGCCGGTATGGCTGCGGTACAGCGCCTCGCCGTCGTATTCGTTGAGCCCCGGGTGGGTCTCCAGCGGCACGTCGGCAGTATCCATGCCGGCCAGGATTTCCAGCGCCGTGTCCTGCTGGCGTGCCAGCGATCCGGCGACCACGCGCTTGAAGGAGACACCGCGCTCGCGGAAGTATTCGCCGAGCCAGCCGGCCTGCTGCCGGCCGGTGGGGGAAAGGCAGTCGTAGTTGGCGGCACCGAATGAGGCCTGACCGTGCCGTACCAGGAAGAGCGTTGCCATGGATGATGTCGGTGCCGGCAGGCACCGCCGGAAGCGGTGAAACGGGAATCGGCACGCGGCGCCGGGACGCCGCGCGAGGTTTAGCCATTGTATGGGCGCCAGGCGCGGCGGCCAATCAAAGCCGCGCCGGATTCATAGCGGCCATTTCCGCGCTGCATTATGCCGCTCGCCAGGCGCTTCCCGGATGGTCGCGCCGGTGCGCGGGGCTGCACCCCCGGGGCACCGGCGCGCGGCGTCAATCCAGCGTGACCCCGGTATCGGCCGTCAGCTTCAGCACCACCGGCAGGTAGGCTTTGTACGCGCTGGCCGCTTCGGCCGGCAGGTTGCCGATCGGCTCCGCGCCCATGTCGTCGATGCGCCGGGCGATCTCGGGTGATTTCACCAGCGTGCTGACCTCCCGGCCCAGGCGCTCCACGATCTCGTTCGGCGTGCGAGCCGGCGCCAGCAGCGTGATGGGGCCGACGATCTTGTACGGTTCGTCGGCATAACCCGCCTCGGCAAAGGTCGGCACAGCGGGCAGCGCCTTGGCGCGGCGGGTGCCGGTCACCGCCAGCGGACGCAGCTTGCCGCTCGCGAAGTGCTGCTTGAGCGTGGTTACCGAGCTGAGCGTCACATTGACCTGGCCAGCCAGCAGGTCGCTCACCATCGGTCCTTCGCCGCGGTAGGGGACATGCAGGATGTCGGTGCCGTAGGTCTTGTCCAGGTAGGCCTGGATCGTGTGAGGCTGCGTGCCCGGTCCCCACGAGCCCATGCGCAGCTTGCCGGGTTCCTGCTTGCCATAGGCGATCAGTTCGCCCACGGTCTTTACCGGCAGCGCGGCATTGACGGCCAGTACGGTACGCGCCATCGCCACGTCGGACACCTGCCGCAGGTCGGTGCGCGGATCGTAGGGCAGCTTCTTGTAGAGCGCCAGGTTGGCCGTGACCGGGCCGGGGATGGTTAGCAGCAGGGTGTAGCCGTCGGGTGCCGACTTGGCCACGTAGTCGGTGCCGATGATGCCGCCGGCGCCGCCCTTGTTCTCCACCACCACGGTCTGGCCCAGCCGCTTGCCCAGACCCTCGGCCAGCGTGCGCGCGAGCGTATCGGTCAGGCCGCCGGCCGGGTAGGGCACGATCAGGTGCAGGGGCTTGCCAGGGTAGCCTGCCTGGGCCTGCGCGGCCAGCGGCAGCAGGGCGGCGCAGGCGCACGCCAGCAGGGCGGCAGCTTTCCCGCAGAGCGGGCTGCGTATCGTCATGGTTTGTCTCCTCGGGTTTTTATAGGATTCGGCGCGCGCTCCGAACTGGTGCGCGCACCGACAGGTAACTCAGGCGGGCTACCGGGGGGGGGCGAGGGGATCAGGCCGGCAGCGCCAGGTAACCGGCCACCAGTCTGGTCATTTCTCCGGGCAGCCGTTCGTCGTCGAGCGGGAGCGGGCCGGCATCGTTGAGGATGGCATTGACCACGATGCTGAACACCGCCTGCATGGCGAAGCGCACGCGCAGTTCGGCCTGCTCGGGCGGCAGCGGCAGGCGCGGCACCAGCAGCGCCACCATGCGCTCCACCACCGCCTGCCCGCTTTCCCGGTGCGGCAGCCATTCCTCGGGACGGATGGACGCGTGCTTTAGCGACGCCTTGATCACGCCCCGGTTGGCATGGCAGCCCAGCACCACGAAGCGCATGGTCTTTTCCAGCATGACATCGGTGGGCACTTCCTCCCAGCGCTCCTTGCGCAGGTAGCGCGCCACCGATTCGCCGGTTTCCTGCATCACCAGCGCGCGCAGCGACTCGAAGAACGCCTGCTTGTCGCGGAAGCGGCCATAGAAGGCGCCCACCGACACCTCGCAGGCGGAGGCGATCTGCGCCACCGACACCGCGGAGAAATCCCGCTGCGCCAGCAGTTCGCGGCCGGCGTCGAGCAGGGCCTGCTCGGTTTCGCGGGCGCGGCGCTGGCGCGGCGGTTGCAGGATGGACGGGGTCGAGACGGTGGGGAAGGCGGATGTCCCCTTGGAGGGCTTGGCAGAGGGCGCGGCAGAGGACGATGTGGTCATGGCAATTCCGTATGCGAATTCGGATTCGGTTTTGTGAACCATATGGTTACCACGGCGATTCGTCAAGAAGAGGGCTACATTTCCAATATATGGAAATCAATTCCGTTCTTTGACACAGAAAAAACCCGCACCCACACTGCGGTGCAAGGAGACAAGATGAACACGCCGGTCGAACAATTCATTGCCGAGCGCAGGAAGGAGGACCCCTCGTTCGGCGGTCTGCTGGCCAAGGGCTTTGCCCTGCTGCGCTGCTTTATCGACGAGCCGCGCCCGCTCGGCAACGGCGAACTGGCCGAGCGCCTGCAACTGCCGCGCGCCACGGTGTCGCGCATCTGCCGCACGCTGTTCGAGCTGGGCTATCTCGACTGGGACCCCAAGCTCGACAAATACTTCGTCGGCGCGCAGGTGCTGGCCCTGGGCTATCCCTACCTGGCCGGCCTGCAGGTGCGCCATGTGGCGAGGCCGCTGATGCAGGCGCTGGCGGACCGCATCGAGGGCGCGGTATCGATGGGCGTGGCGCACCGGCTCGACGTGACCTACCTGCTGACCTGCACGCACAACGAAGGCACGCCGGCTCGCCCCGGCGTGGGCGCGGTGCGCTCGGTGCTGAGCACCGGCATGGGCCGCGCCTTCCTGTGCACGCTGTCCAAGACCGAGTTCGAGCAGCTGATGCTGGCCGCGCAGCGCGAGCGCGCAGGGGAATACGCGGCCTGCTACCGCACCATCTGCCACAACGTGGCGCATTACCCCAAGCGCGGCTTTGCCATCAACGAGGGCGACGCGGGCAGCGGCGTGCACGGCGTGGGCGTGTATTCGCGCATCGTCTACCTGAACCGCCCGCTGCTGTTCAACGGCGCCATCGCGGCCTCGCAACTGCGGCGCGGCATGCTGGAGAAGAAGATCGCGCCGCTGCTGATGGAGATGGTGCGCGCGATCGAAGCGGCGGCGGGGCTGCGGCAGTAGCGTCCCGCGCCTGAACGAAAAAACGCAGGAACGCAAGAACACAGGCAGCGCCGGCACAGGCGTGAATTGAAACAAAGCCTGCAAGGCAACCCGGAGACAAGACAATGCCAGATCTGGATTCCCTGCTGAAGCCGCGTTCGGTCGCGGTCATCGGCGCCTCCACGCAGCCCGACAAGGTGGGCGGCATGCCCATCCGCCTGTTGCGCGAGCTTGGCTACGCAGGGCGCATCCATCCCGTCCACCCGAGCGCCAGCGAGATCCAGGGCTTGCGCGCCTATCCCACGCTTGCCGCCATTGGCGAGGCCGTGGACCTGGCCATCGTGGCGGTGCCGGCGCTGGCGGCAGAGTCCGTGATGGCGCAGCTCGCGCAGAACGGCACGCGCGCCGCGATCTTCTTTACCTCCGGCTTTGCCGAAGTGGGCGAGGAGGGCCTCGCCATGCAACAGGTGCTGGCCGCCAGCGCGCGCCGGCACGGCGTGGCCTTGCTGGGTCCCAATTGCCTGGGCGCGATGAATCTGCGCGAGCGCATGTTCGCCACCTTTTCACCCATCCCGCTTACGGGTGTTCCGCCCGCGGGCGACGTCGGCCTGGTCAGCCAGAGCGGCGCGTTTGGCGCCTATGCCTTCGCGCTGGCGCGCGAGGCCGGGCTGGGCCTGAGCCACTGGGTGACCACCGGCAACGAGGCCGGCCTGCAGGTGGCCGATGTGATCGGGTGGATGGCGCAGGACGATGACACCCGCGTGATCCTGGCCTATATGGAAGGCTGCCGCGACGGCGCGCGCCTGCGCCATGCGCTGGCCGCCGCGCGCGCTGCCGGCAAGCCGGTGGTGATCGCCAAGGTGGGCACCACCGAGGCCGGCGCGCGCTCGGCGCAATCGCATACGGCAAGCCTGGCCGGCGAGGATGCGGTCTACCAGGCGGTGTTCGACGAGTACGGCGTGCATCGCGCCCATACGCTCGAGGACTTCTTCCGGCTCGGCTACACCTTGTCGCGCGGCCGCCGTCCGGCGCGCTGGCACAGCCCCAGCGGGCTCATGGCGGACGCGGTGGCGCCGGTGGCCATCGTCACGGTATCGGGCGGCGTCGGCATCATGATGGCCGATCGCGCCGAACAGCTTGGCTTGCCGATGCCGCCCATGCCGGCGGCTGCCGCGCAGGCCCTGCGCGCGAGCATTCCCTTTGCCAGCACCGCCAACCCGATCGACGTAACGGGCCAGGTGGTGGCGCAGCCGGCCGTGCTGTTCGAGGCGATGGCCCGCGTGGCCACCTGCGGCGAGTACGGCAGCGTGGTCGCCTTCCTGGCCGGCGGCGCCAATGCACCGCGCCTGTGGGCGGAGCTCCAGCACACCATCGGCGCGCTGCACGAGGACAGGCACGCCGCGCCGCTGCTGCTGTCCGGCATCGTGGACGACGACAAGCGCGCATGGCTGGAAGCCCACGGCTGCCTGGTGTTCCGCGAACCCGCCCATGCCATCGAAGCGGTGGCGGCGCTGGCGCGCGCCGCGGCCCTGGATGCGACCGCGGCAAGCGCTCCGGCGGGCGCGGCTGCGTCGCTTGCGGCTTTCCTGCCCACGGTGCCGGACAACGCCGGCGCGCTGTCCGAGTTCGATGCCATGCGGTTGCTGGCGGATGCCGGGGTTCCGGTCGCGCCGCACGGGCTGGCGCGCGATGCCGACGAGGCGGTGAGCCTGGCGCGGCGCATCGGCTACCCGGTGGCGGTCAAGCTGTGTTCGGCGCAGGTGCTGCACAAGAGCGATGTGGGCGGCGTGGCGCTCAACCTTGGCGACGAGGCCGCGGTGCGCGCGGCGTTCTCCGCCATGCAGGCCGCGCTGGCCCGGGCCGGCGCCAGCCTGCCTTTCGAAGGCGTGCTGGTGGCGCGCATGGTGCGCGGCTGGGGCGAACTGATGGTGGGCGTGCGGCGCGATCCGGTGTTCGGCCTGGTGGCGCTGGCCGGCATTGGCGGCACGGCCGTGGAGATCTTCCGGCAGGTGGCTTTTGGCCTGGCGCCGCTTTCGCCGGCACGTGCCCGCGCCATGCTGGAGCAAAGCCGCGCGGCGGTCCTGTTCGAGGCCCATCGCGGCAACCCCGCGCTGCCGCTGGCGCAGGCCGCCGACCTGCTGGCGCGCGTGTCGCAGGTGGCGGCCGCGCTGGGTCCACGGCTCGATACGCTCGAGATCAACCCGTTCATCATCGGTGCCGATGGCCCGGTCGCGGCGGATGCCGTTATCACATGGCTGCCGGCGCAGGCACCGGATTGACCAGGATGGCGCAGCAAGACAGCGCGCTGCAGCGCGCGCGGCCTTTGCCGCGCAAATGCAGGAGGACATCCGTGCCTGGGCCGCCCTCGTCAGGACGAGCGGCACCGTACTCGATCAATCCGTCAGGAGCCAAACGCATGAACATGAGCATGAACATGGATACGCCCTTCGCATCGGCGCCGGCCACCGCATCCCCGGCCAGTCCCCAGCAGGCACTGGTCGCCGCCGCGGCCGTACCGCTGGCGATCTACGGCTATGCGCTGGTCGAGACGCTGCGCACCTGCCGCCTGCAGACCTCGGTCGCCTCGGCCACCGGCTACGGGCGCGCGCCGATCAATGCCCTGTCGGCCAGCGAGCGCCAGTGGACGCACGAAGACCGCGACATCGTCACCCCCGCCAACGACCTGCTGTATTTTTGCGGCTGGATCAACCTGGCCCAGGGCCCGGTGACGTTGCGCGTGCCGCCGCTGCCCGATGCGAAGCGCTACTACGTGATCGAGCTGCTCGATGTCCACACCAACAACTTCGAGAACCTGGGCCCGCGCAACGTGCCCGCCGAAGGCGGCGAGATCGAGCTGGTCGGTCCGGGGCAGCAGGCCAGCGGCGGGCATGCCGTGCCGTGCCCGAGTTCCCTGGTCTGGCTGCTCGGCCGCGTGCTGGTGCAGGGCGAGCCGGACCTGCCGGCGGCGCGGGCCTTCGAGCAGGGCTTCACGCTGACCCGCACGCCCGGCGCCGCGCGCCCGCGCTGCGTGGCGCAATGGCGCGACAGTGGCCGGCCGGCGCTGGATTTTTTCCAGAACCTGTTCAACGCACTGCGCGAGTTTCCACCCGCCGACGCCGAGCAAGGCGCATTCACCCTGCTGCGCAAGGCCGGCATCCGGCTGGAAGACGAGATCGAGGTGGCTTCGCTGCGCCCCGCGATCGTGGCCGGGCTGGAAAGCGCATACCGGCAGGCCAAGGCACTGATCGAGGCGCATACCCGCAGCCAGGGCCGCAAGAGCTGGGGCTACAGCCTCAAGCTCGGGATGTACGGCGACGACTGGCTGCAGCGTGCCTGTACCGCGATGAAGGGCCTGGGCGCCCTGCGCGCCGACGAGGCGATCTACGCCATGGCCGATTTCGATGCCGATGGCGCGCCGCTGGACGGACGCCATCGCTACGAGCTGCGTTTTGCCCCGGGCATGCTGCCGCCCGCGCAGGCCTTCTGGTCGGTATCGCTTTATGGCGAGGACCGCTATTTCAGCGCCAACGAGATCGGCCGCTATGCGGTGGGGGACCGCACGCCGGGCCTGCGCATGGAGCCCGACGGCAGCCTCGCCATCCCGGTCTCGCACAGCCGCCCCGCGCAGGCGGACAACTGGCTGCCTGCGCCGGCCGGACCGTTCTACCTGATCCTGCGCCTCTACCATCCCGCCCCGTCCTTGCTGGCCGGGCAATACGCCATTCCGGCCGTGCGCCGGATCGATTGAGCCGACACCGCCAAAGGATGCCGACATGAACCGAACCCAATCCGCCGCGCCCGGCCACGATATCGCCGACGCCGTCCGCTACACGCTGCCGCTGTACGAGATGGCGCGCATGCGCGCCGCCACCTGCCCGCGCCGCGACAGCGCGGGCGAGTTCGCCGCGCCGCAGCCCGATGGCACGGTGCGCTGGATCAATCATTTCATCCACACGCGGCAACTGCTGGGCCCGCAGCATCGCCAGGTGGTCACGCCCAACAACGATACGCTCTACAGCAACGCCTGGCTGGACCTGTCGCAAGGGCCGCTGCTGCTGGACGTGCCCGACAGCGCGGGCCGCTACTACGTGCTCGGCCTGCTTGATTTCTACACCAATCCCTTTGGCTATATCGGCACCCGCACCACCGGCAACGGGCAGGGGCGCTTCCTGCTGCATGGCCCGCGCTGGCATGGCGAGGCACCGGCCGGCGCCACCGCCATCGCTTGCCCCACCGATGCGGTGTGGCTGCTTGGCCGCGTGCTGGTGGATGGCCAAGCCGACCTGCCCGCCGTGCACGCGCTGCAGGACGGGTTCCGCCTGAGCACGCCGGATGGCGCGCCGGCGGCGCGGCGCTTCGATGTCGGCATGCAGCCGGGCGAGCACCTTGGCGATCCGCGCCGCTACGCCGAGGTGGTCAACCTGGCGCTGCGCGAGAATCCGCCACCCCCGGCCGAGGCAGGGCTGCTGGCGCGTTTCGCGCAATACGGCATCGGCGCGGATGGCGACGCGGCCGCGCTCGACGAGGCGGCGCTGGCGCGGCTGGGCATGGCAATCCAGGCAGTGCTCGCCGAACTGGCGGCACCGTTGCCCTCGGACCTCGGCGGCGGCTGGACCCTTCCCGTGGAAATCCGTGAATCGTTCGGCACGCGCTATGCCGAGCGCGCGCTGGTGGCGCGCAACTATATCGGCGCGCTGGGCGTGGAAGAGGCCATGTACGTCATGGCCGATCGCGACAGCGAGGGCGCACCGCTCGATGGCCGCACCGGCTACGAACTGGCCTTTGCCGCCGACGCGCTGCCGCGGGTCGGCGCGTTCTGGTCGCTCACCATGTATGGCAAGACCGATTGCATGCTGGTGGACAACCCGATCGGCCGCTATTCGCTGGGCGACCGCTCGCCGGGCCTGCGCCATGAAGCCGACGGCAGCCTGCGGCTGCGCCTGTCGGCAACCCCGCCGGCCGACGCGGCAAGCCAGGACAACTGGCTGCCGGCACCGGCGGGCCCGTTCTACGTGACACTGCGGCTCTACGAGCCTCGGTCCGCGCATCTCGACAAGACCTTCGTCTATCCGCCGATCCGTGCGCTCTCCGTGGGAGCGGCATCATGAACATCATGCAAGCGAAGCGGCAGATCCTGCGGCACTTGCTGCAGGCCGCGTGCCACGCCTTGCTGTGCGCGGCGGCGGCGGGCTTGCTGGCACCGGCGCATGCCGAGGCGTATCCGTCGCGCCCGGTGCGCCTGATTTCGCCGTATGGCCCTGGCGGTTCCAACGATACTTCGGCGCGCCTGCTCGGCGAGGCGCTCAGCCGCAAGTACAGGCAGCAGTTCGTGGTGGAGAACAAGCCTGGCGCCGGCACGCGCGTGGCCAACGAGCAGCTCGCGCGCGCCGCGCCGGATGGCTATACGCTGTTGTGGGCGGCGGCGCCGTTCGCCATCAATACCGCGGCGGGGATTGCGCAGCACTACGATATCCACAAGGATTTCGTGGCGGTGGGACCGCGCGTGCTCGGGCCGCTGTTCCTGATCGTCAAGGCCGATTCGCCGGTCCGCACGGTGGCCGATTTCGTGCGCATGGCGCGCGAGAAAAAAGACGGCGTGACCTTCGCCTCGCCGGGCATCGGCTCCGGGCCGCACCTGACCGCCGAGCTGTTTATGGCGCAGGCGCGCTTCAAGGGCCTGAACGTGCATTACCGCGGCGATGCCACCGCCTACACCGAACTGCTCTCCGGCCGTGTCGATGCCACGCTGACCGCCATCACCACCGCCTTGCCGTTCATCAAGGCCGGCAAGCTGCGTGTGATCGCCGTGTCCGCCGAGACGCGCTCGCCGGTCTACCCGCAGGCGCCGACCTTCGGCGAGCAGGGATTTCCCGCCGTGGTCGGCTACGGCTGGTTCGGCCTGATGGCGCCCGCCGGCACGCCCCCGGCCATTGTGCGGCAGCTCAACCGGGATGCCAGCGCGGTGCTGGCCGATGCGCAGGTGCGGAGCAGGCTGATCGGCCTGGGGCTGCAGCCGGAAGCTGGCGACAGTGAGGCGTTCGCGCACTTCATCGATGCCGAGGTGGGCAAGTGGGGGCCGCTGATCAAGTCGGCGGGGATCGTGCTGGAGTAGGCCGGTGCACGGCCGATGGCAGCCGCTGTGTGCCATTGGCCGTACGCTTCCCGATGGCCGCGGCGGCTGGCATCTGTCTGTCCCATGGTCCCGTGGTCACGTGGTCCGGCATCGACTGGCTGGATGCCGAACGCCCCCGCGTCCAGGCGCAGCAGGACCGGATCACCGGCGATGCCAGCCTGGTCAAGGTTGAAAATGCGGACCCAGCTCATCCCGCATCCAGTCCGCGAACACACGCGTGCGTGCCGGCAGCAGCCGCGCATGCGGATAGATCAGCGATAGCGGCCAGGGCGCCTGCTCGAAGTCTTCCAGCACGATGCGCAAGGCCCCGGCGGCCACCAGTGGCGCCACCTGGTAGGACAGGAAATTGCCGAAGCCCGCACCGGCGGCGCAGGCCGCCACGGCGGGCGCGGTCTGGTTGAATTCGAGATTTCCGTGGACGGAGACGAAGAACGGGCGGCCCTCTTGCTGGAAGCTCCACCAGTGCGCGGGGTTGCCGATAAAACGCACGCAACTGGCGTGCGCCAGCGCGTCCGGGTGGCTGGGAACGCCATGTTCGCGCAGGAAGTCCGGGGTTGCCACCACCACGCGGCGGATATGGCCAAGCGGCCGCGCCACCAGGTTGGAATCCGCCAGCGGACCGATGCGCACGCCCACGTCGATTTCTTCCTCGAGCAGGTTGACAACGCGATCGGTGAATTCCATCCGGCAATGCACGGCGGGATAGCGCTGCACGAAGCGGGTCACCGCCGGCGCCACATGCATCTGGCCGAACAGCACGGGCGCGGTCAGCACCAGTTGTCCGCTGGGTTCGACATGGCGCTCGCTCAGCAAGGCCTCGGCTTCGTCGATGGTGGCGAGGATGCGGCGGCAGCTATCCAGGTAGTTGCGGCCCTCGTCGGTCAACGACTGGCGGCGCGTGGTGCGGTTGAGCAGCCGCACCTGAAGCGCCGACTCGAGCGCGGCCAGCGTGCGCACCACCGCCGGCAAGGAGGTGCGCAGGGCGGTGGCGGCAGCGGTGAGGCTGCCTTCGTCGACCACCTTGACGAAAGTCTGCATGGCGCGGAGTTTGTCCATCGCGCCACATTACTACGATTAGTGGAGTAGTCAACTGTGTCCTGCCCCATTTATTGCAGGCGGGAAACTATCCAGAATGGCATCCAGTCCCCCAACTACCTGGAGCCGAGATGACCACCACCACGCCGCATACCAATACCGCCGCAACCTCCGCGACCATCGCGGGCGCGGCATCGCCGGCCGCGCCGCTGGTGCTCTACCGGATGTCGCTATCCGGCCACTCGCACCGGGTGCAGCTGTTCCTGTCCCTGCTAGGGCTTCCTCATCGGCTTGTCGACGTCGACCTGCGCGGCGGCGAACACCTCCGCGAACCCTTCCGCCGGCTCAATCCTTTTGGCCAGGTGCCGGTGCTGGACGACAACGGCACTATCCTGGCGGACTCCAACGCCATCCTGGTCTACCTGGCCATGCGCTATGACGACGGCCGCTGGCTGCCGCACGACCCGGCCGGCGCCGCGGCGGTGCAGCGCTGGTTGTCGGTGGCCGCGGGCGAAATCGCGTTCGGGCCCGCCACCGCGCGGCTGGCGAACCTGATCGGCGCCCCGGTGGACGCCGATGCCGCGATTGCGCGCGCGCGGCGGCTGTTCGACCTGATGGAGCCGATCCTGGCGGCCACGCCCTACCTCACCGGCGCGACGCCTACCCTGGCCGACGTGGCCGCGTATAGCTATATCGCCCGTGCCGAGGAGGGCAATGTGCCGCTGGCGCCGTATCCCGCCCTGGCCGGCTGGCTGCGCCGGGTAGAGTCGCTGCCCGGCTTTGTGCCGATGCCGGCCACCCCGATTGGCCTGCTGGCCGCGGCGTAACACGCCCCGGGCAACGCGCAACACGGAACAACCGAGCAAGGAGCAAGAGATGGACCTGCAACCATGGCCGCACGCCGAATCGCCCTTTCATGCCGGGGAACAGGCCGCGCAGCAGCGCGCCGGCAAGCGCGAGCAGATGGAGGCCGCCGGCCGGCGCGTGGTGCGGCCCGCCATGCCCGAGCAGCATCGCCTGTTCTTTGCCCAGTTGCCGTTTGTGCTGGTGGGTGCGGTGGACGGCGAGGGCATGCCCTGGGCCACCATGCTGAGCGGCGCGCCGGGCTTCATGCAGGCGCCCGATCCCGGCCACCTGCATATCGGCGGCCATGTGCTGGCCGGCGATCCGCTGGCGGACGCCTTGCATCCCGGGGCCGACATCGGCCTGCTGGGCATCGAGTTGCATACGCGCCGGCGCAACCGCATGAACGGGCGCCTGCTGGCGGCGGACGAGGCAGGCATGACGGTGGCGGTGACCCAAAGCTTCGGCAATTGCCCGCGCTATATCCAGTTGCGCCACTGGCGCGAGGCCGGTGCGGACGAGATGGCAGGCAGCCCGGCCTGGCACGGCGACGCGCTGGATACCGGGGCGGCGGACGCGCTGCGCGCCGCCGACACGATCTTTATCGCCACCCATCATCGCGATGCCGCTTCCGCGCACAGCGGCGGGGCCGATGTATCGCACCGGGGCGGCAAGGCGGGCTTCGTCCGGGTGGACGACGCCCGCACCCTGACCTTCCCGGATTTCAACGGCAACAATTACTTCAACACCATTGGCAACCTGGTGGCCAACCCGCGCGCCGGGCTGCTGGTGCCGGATTTCGAGCGCGGCGGTTTGCTGCAACTGAGCGGGCGCGGCGAGATCGTCTGGTCGGGAGCCGAGGTGGCGGGCTTTGCCGGTGCCGAGCGGCTGGTGCGACTGCATGTCGAGCGCGTGGTGCGGCGTCCTGGCGTGGTGCCGCTGCGCTGGCGCTTCGAGGCGATGTCGCCGGCGCTGGCGCAGACCGGCGGCTGGGATGCTAGTGCTGGACACTAGAAAAGATATCGATAGATAACAAAGCCTGCGGTAATCGTGACCTGATCCGTGCAGGCTGCGAGCGCTCTGGGGCGCAGTCGCCGGCACCCGGGGCGCGTGACGGACGATGGGCATCTTCAGCCGCACGGCACTGGGGGGGCCGGCGGCTATGCATTGTTGTATTCGGCATACGTTCAATGCGCCGGCAGAAATATGAGTGATGCTGCTCTTTTGTCCGGCCGGCCGAGATCCGCCCGCGCGGCTGCGTGGTGTGCGAGGGCGGCGCTGGCGCGCGCCATCTGGCGAGCGGCCCCCCATCCGTGCATGCGCTGCTGTTCAAGTACGGACAATTGCCCTATCGTGACGACCTTCCCTGTCACTTCGGCGCGGATACGCGCAGTCCGGAGGCAAAGGCCCCCGGTGCTGGCGCGGCGATCCTCCCGTCTTGTCCCGTCTCGCCCCGTTTCGCCCATGCCTCGCTACTTTTCGTGCGTTGCCCGCCACCTGTGGTCGCTGGCACACGGTTACCCATTGTCGGCGCTGCTGCTCGCCGCATCGCTTGCCCTGGCTCCGCAGGCTGCGCTGGCTGCGTCCACGGCCGCGGACAATCCCGCCGTCGCCCCGGCGCACGGCAAGCACCCGCGTGTGTGCCTGGTGCTCTCCGGCGGCGGCGCGCGCGGCTATGCCCATATCGGCGTTATCCGGGCGCTCGAGAAAATGCATGTGCCGATCGACTGCATCGCCGCCACCAGCATGGGCGCGGTGGTAGGCGGCCTGTACGCCAGCGGCCTGTCGGCCAGCGAACTGGAGGCGCGCCTGTCCCACATCAACCTGAGCGATATCGCGTTCGACCGCAACGAACGCGCCGAGCTGCCGCAGGCGCAGCGCGAGGACGACCTGCAATACCCGATCGGCATTTCGGTCGGCTATGGCGACGGCCAGATCAAGCTGCCCACCGGCCTGGTGCAGGGCAACCGCCTGCTGGCGCTGCTGCAGAACTGGACCGCGCAACTGCCGGCCGACACTGATTTCAACCGGCTGCCCATCCCTTTCCGCACCATCGCTACGGACCTGGGCACTGGCCAGCCCGTGATCCTCGACCATGGCTCGCTGCCGCGCGCCATCCGTGCCAGCGTGGCCGTGCCGGGCCTGTTCGCGCCGATCAAGGTGGACGGGCGCACGCTGGTCGACGGCGGGCTGGTCAGCAACCTGCCGGTGCAACTGGCGCGCGATATGGGCGCCGACGTGATCATCGCCGTCAATATCGCCTCGCCGCTGGACGACCCCGCCAGTCTGGACTCGCCGGCGGCGGTGACGCAGCAGATGGTGACCATCCTGATGAACCAGAACGTGACCGCGCAGAAGCAGCGGCTGGGCCCGGGCGACGTGCTGATCGAGCCGCAGTTGGGCGACCTGTCCTTCACCGACTTCTCGCGCGCCAACGACGGCATCCAGGGCGGCTGGAACGCCATGCTGGCAGCCGAGCCCCGGCTGGCGTCGCTGGCGCTGCCGGCCGGCGCCTGGCAGGCCTACCTGGCGGCGCGCAAGCCGGCGCAGGCGGTGGCCGGGCCGGTGCGCATCGATGCCATCGAGATCCAGTCCCACGGCAAGATCCCCGCCAGCTTCGTGCGCAAGTACCTGGGCGTGAACGAGGGCGACACCTATGACGCGATCACACTGAATCGCGAGATGGCGCAGCTCTCCACCTCGGGCGACTTCGAGAGCGTGACCCAGGAACTGCTCACCGAAAATGGCCGCAACGTGCTGAAGGTGGAGGCGCAGCAGAAATCATGGGGCCCGCAATTCCTGCTCTTCGGTTTCGGCGTGTCCAACACCTTCAACGGGCAGGGCAGCTTCAACCTGCAACTGGGCCATCGCTATCCGTGGCTGACCCCCGGCGGGCTGGAATGGCGCAATGACATCGTGCTGGGCAGCAGCCAGGCCAAGTGGCATACCGAATTGCGCCAGCCGGTGTTCGACCGGCTCGGTTTCTATGTCGCGCCGTATGCGGAGTACGGGCGCAAGCGCGTCGACCTCTATTCCGATATCGCGCCCAACCGCAATACCGAGCCGCTGACCGCCTACCAGATCGAAACCGCGGTCGCGGGCCTGGACCTGGGCGTGCCGCTTGGCCGGCTGGGCGAATTCCGGGCGGGCGTGAATTACCAGCAGGTCAACTACGCGGCGGCCTATAACCTGCCGTTCGGCACCGGCAAGCTGTTCCCCCGCGCACGCGTGCGTCAGCCGGTGGCGCGTGCCCAGCTCACCATCGACCAGCTCGACGATCCGCTTTTCCCGCGCACCGGCTATTACCTGCTGGCGACCAACGAGCTGGCGTTCGGTGGCACCGACAACCGGTTCAACGATGCCCATGCCAAGGCGCTGTGGGCCACCAGCTACGGCCGCCACACCCTCAACCTGGCCGCGGAGGCCGCGGCCACCTATGGCGATCACCGCAGCGACAACAGCAGCAGCGGCGGCCTTGGCTTCACGCTGGGCGGCTTCCAGCATCTGTCCGCCTATGCGCAGGACCAGTTTTCCGGCAACTTCCTGCTGTATGGCCGGCTGACCTACCTGAACGATCTGCGCGAGTTCATCCTGCCGGGTTTCCGCAGCACCGTGGTGGGGGCCAGCCTGGAGGGCGGCGATGTCTGGCTGCGGCGCAAGAACTTCGGCAACGGCCCCTTCAAGTCCAGTGCCAGCCTGTTTATCGGCGGCAACAGCGCGATCGGCCCGCTTTACTTCGGTTTTGCCGCGGCGCCGAATGGGGTGTGGAACCTGTATCTGCAGTTGGGCCGCGTGTTCTAGGCGGCGGGTGCCGCCGGCACCGGCTCGGCAGCGGCAACGGCATCGCCGGCGGGCCGGAAGGTCACAGAGGCGATACGGCCATTGCGCAGCTGCAGGGTTTGCGTGCCCTGGCCTTGACGGACCTGGCCGTCGATGACCGACGAGGCCGCCAGGTCAATGCTGGCGGTGGTGCCTTCGATGCGTGGGGGCGCGGTGGCGGCGATACGCACCGTCTTGCCGGCCAGCGCCTCCAGTTTGGCGAACATGCCGATGACGGCATCCCGGTCGTCGTAGGTGCCGGCCAGTGGATGCTCGCCATTGTGGCGCCATTGCACATTGGGCTCCAGCAGCGGGAACAGCGCTTCGAACTGGCCGCCGGTGAGCGCCTGCAGGTATTCGTTCACCACCATGGCGACGGCTTCCGCGCTCATCGGCACCTCGACGGTGGCGCGCGCGCGGCGGCGAGCGCGTGCGGGATCGAAGCCAAGGAATTCCAGCACGCTGGCGACCACCTGTTCGCGATCGTTATCCACGCAGATCATGTGGTAGCTGTTTTCCACCACCACCTTGCGCACGTCGGACACGGTGGCCTCCAGGAAATCCGCCGAGCGCAGGCTGGTCAGCTCGTCCTCCCGCGCGTGCACCACCAGCGTGGGGCAGGCGATGCGGTGAGCGCCGCGCAGCACCCAGCTGCGCAGGCGGTCCACCTGGCGGATGCAGGCCAGGGGCACCCAGCGGTAGTGGAAGTTATCGCCGCGCTCGAACTTTGCCTTGACGATGGCGCGCACCAGGTCGTTCTTGATGCCGTAGGGCTCGTCCTCATCCACCCGCATGCGCGCAGGCAGGGTGGGGATGTGATAGACCACGTGCCGCAGCGCGCGGTACCAGGGGGTGGACCAACCGTCGATATATACCGGCGCAGCCAGTGCGATCAGCCGGCCCTTGCGGTGCTGGCGGCGCTCGGCCAGCGCCAGCGCCAGCAGTGCGCCCATGCACATGCCAAGCACGTGGAAGGTCTCGTACTGGCCGGCCAGTTCGTCGTAGGCCTGCGTGACGGTTTCCAGCCATTGCTCGGCGCGCACGGGGATCAGGTCCTCCGGGGTGCCGGCATGTCCCGGCAGCGTTACCGCGTGGGTTTCCACCCCGGCGCGCCGCAGGGCCTTGTGCATCGGGCCGAGGTCGAACTGCGTGCCGCCCAGGCCGTGGATGAGCAGGGCACCGGTGCCGCCGCTCCTGGAAGCCGTCATGCTGCGTCCCGCTCCTCGACCGCCGCCGCGGCTTGCAGGCGCCACGCGCCCGCAATGACCGCCACGGATTCGTCGCCATCCAGCAAGGGGCCGCTCATATCGAGCACCATGGTGCAGTCGCCGGCCGGCAGCATCAGGCGAAAGAGCAGATCGGTGCGGTTCTCGCCGTCGCACTCGCGCAGCCAGCGGTCGCGCACCTGCGCGCGGTCGTCGGGGTGGACATGGGCCAGCACGTTGTCCAGGCTGGCGAATGCCGCTTCGCGCAGGCCCAGCGCGCGCTCCACGTCGCCGCTCCAGCGCAGCGTGCCGCTATGCGGATCCAGGCAATAGACCAGCTGGCCGCTGGCCGCCAGCGCCAGCTTGATATCGTTCTGGCGCTTGGCCGACTGCTCGTGCAACTGCTCGCGGCTGGTCCGCAGGGTGCTGATCAGCAGCGTCAGCAAGGCCGCCACGGCAAGGTAGAGCTGGGCCTCGAGCAGGGAACGGCCATGCTGGGCAGCGCTCTCGGCGAACGGGCCATCGCCCTGGCCGGTGTTGACCAGCACGAACAGGGCGAGGATCGCCACCGCTACCGAGCCGCCCCGGCCGCCCCACAGCAGCGTCACCAGCGCGGCGAAGAACAGCGGAATGTAGGTCAGCGCGAAGATCAGGCCTCGCGGCAACGGCGCCAGGGCCCGGCTATCGAAGATAAAGAAGGTCGTCAGTACCAGCGCGGCGAAGGCGGCCAGGCCGAACAGGAAATCGCCACGGCTCATGCCGCCGGAACGCATGGCGCGGAAGCGCGACCAGCCCGCCAGCACCGGCAGGACGATCAGCACGCCCACCAGGTCGGAGGCGGCCCACACGCGCGCGGTGCGCCAGAACGGCACATCCTGCATGATGGTGAACCAGCCGGCGCCCACCGCGGCGCTGGCCGCGCTGCTGACCACTCCTGCGATCAGCAGCCCACGCACAAAGGCCAGCCCCTCCAGCGAGAAGTGCGTGCGCCTGACCAGCGCCACCGCCACCGCGGCGAAGCCGATTTCGTCGAGCGAGAACAGCATCAGCCGCAAGGTATCGCGACCCTCGAACCAGCCCAGCAGCATCTGCGCGGCAAAAAAGGCCAGGCCCACCGGCAGCCAGCGGGGCAGCGGCGTCAGCATGAAGGCGGCCACGGTCACACCGGCTGGCAGCCAGATATAACCGGTAGCCGAGAACGGGCCGTTGAGCTTGTGCGAGACGAAGCCTGTGCAGAAATACAGTGCCGCCCACGACAGCAGGACGAGGGCTCGGTTGGTTGGTTTCACGTTGGCTTTCCTTGGCTGAGGCCCTGGCGCAGGTTCAGGCCCCCGGCTGGCTTGGAGGTGGCGTGCCGGCGGCTGACGCGTGCGGCGGTGCCGCTCAGCGCACAGCGGCCCGCCGCTCCTTGAACGCGCGAGGCGGGCGCGCGGCTGACTTGCCGCTGCGGGCGGGCAGGGGCCTCATCGGTTCGCGCCGGGCATTGTCGCATGGCGTTATGTAATAAAATCGTCACAATTGCGGGTATCCGGTCAGGCCGATGGCTTGCTGGTTCCGGCGCGAGCCGCGCCATCCAGGGGCGAGGCAGGCGTGGAGCCGGGCCGAACCCAGGCCGAAATATAAACGAGGAGAAATGACGCGATGGCGAAGTCCGTATTAAACAGGCAATTCCTGCCCGTGCTGCTGGCATGCGCGGCCCTGCCCCTGGCCCTGGGTGCGGCAGCCCCCGCCGCTGGCGCATGGCCGGAGAAGCCGATCCGGCTGGTGGTGGGCTTCCCCCCTGGCGGACCGGTGGATACCCATGCGCGCATTCTGGCCGAAAAGCTGCAGCCTATCCTGGGCCAGTCGGTGGTGCTGGACTACAAGGCTGGCGCCGCCGGCAATATCGGCTCCGACGCTGTCGCCAAGGCGGCCCCGGACGGCTACACGCTGCTGCTGGCCAATACCGGCCAGATGGCCATCAATGGTTCACTGTATCCCAAGCTGCCCTACGCGATGCCCCGGGATTTCGCGCCGGTGGCCCGGACCGCGCTGACCCCGCTGGTGATGGTGGTCAATAACAATGTGCCGGCACGCAACCTCAAGGAATTCATTGCTTACGCGCGCGCCAACCCCGGCAAGCTCAATTTCGCCTCCGGCGGCAACGGCGGCATCTCGCACCTGATGCCGGAAATGTTCAAGCAGGCTTCCGGCACCTTTATCGTCCATATCCCCTACAAGGGCAGCGCCCCGGCGCTGACCGACGTGATGGGCGGCCAGGCGCAGATGATGGCCGACTCGATTCCGCTGTTCACGCAGTACATCAAGGCCGGCAAGGTGCGCGCGCTGGCGGTCACCTCCAGGCAGCGCTCGCCTGCCTTGCCCGAGGTGCCGACCATGGAAGAGGCCGGCCTGAAGAACTTCGAGGTGGTTGGCTTCTACGGCATGCTGGCGCCGGCGGGTACGCCCAAGGACGTGGTGGCCAGATTGTCGGGCGCGCTGCAGACGGTGCTGGCCGACGCCGATACGCGCGCCAAGCTTGCGCAGCAGGGCGCCGAGGCAGCGTGGCAGGGGCCGGAAGCGTTCGGCCAGACCATCGCCGCCGAGCAGAAGCGCTGGGGGCAGACCATCAAGGCTGCCGGCGCCAAGATCGACTAGACGGCAGGTATTGACCTGCCGCACCTCAAGCGACGTGGGCAGGACGGCCCGCCAGGAGGAGGCCCACGGTCATCCGAATTCCAATCTACAATCTGGGATGATTCCTGGGAGGGGAAATGAACCTGTCCAACTGGCTTGTTTTTTGCGGCGTCGCGCTGTTCATGGCTTTCACCCCTGGTCCGGCGGTCCTGCTGGCGGTTTCCAATTCCGTGTCGGTGGGGCCCGCCCGCGCCATGCTCGGCTCGCTTGGCAATGCCGCCGGGGTGTTCCTGGTGTCGGCTGTTGCCATGGCCGGCCTTGGCGTGGTCCTGAGCACTTCCGCGGCGGCCTTTATCGCACTCAAGGTGCTGGGCGCGGCCTACCTGATCTATCTCGGCATCCGGCAGTGGCGCAGCGGCGCGAATGCGTTCGCTGATGTGGTCCGTCCCGGCCAGCCCAGGGGGGTACGCGCGTCGTTGCGGCTGTTCGGGCACGGCGTGATCGTGTCGGTGACAAATCCGAAGAGCATCCTGTTCTTCTCGGCGCTCTTCCCGCAGTTCCTGACGCGCAACGCACCGATGCTCGAGCAGTTCCTGGTGCTGACCGCCACCTTCTCCGTCTGCACCCTGCTGTCGCACACCTTCTATGTGCTGCTTGCGCGCGGCATGAAGCGCGGCTTCTCGGATGCCAGCCGGGTGCGTCTGTTCAACCGGGTCTCGGGCGGTGCTTTCGTGGCGCTTGGCCTGGGCATGCTCCGGCTGCGCAGCAAGGCGGCCTGAGCGGCCGCCCTCCGGTCAGGCGGCCTGCGCCGCTACCATTGCGCCGGCGACGTGCCCAGCCTGCCCGCCGGACGCTCCCAGTGCATCGGCGCGCCCTGCACCACGGCCGGCGCCCTGACGCGCCGCGCCGGGCCCCATGCGGTTGCCTCGATGGCATCCGCCAGGTCGGCGGGCGCGTTGGCTGCCAGCGGCGGCAATTCTTCCCGGGCGCTGCCGGCGCCGGCCAGCAGGTGCGCCGTACGCGCCAGCGATGCCCGCACCTCGCAGCCGGCGCCCGTCGCCAGGCGCTGCGCCAGTCCCCGCACGACGGCGGTCGCCATCAGGTAGCCGGTAGCGTGGTCGATTGCCTGCACGGGCAGCGGCCCGGGACGGTCCAGCCCCCTGATGCGCATGCCCGCCTCGGCAATGCCGGTGCTCATCTGGACCAGGCTGTCGAAGCCGCGCCGTCCCTTCCACGGTCCGCTCCATCCATAGGCATCGAGCGATACATCCACCAGTCCCGGATTGATCTCCCGGCGCCGCTGCGGGTCCAGGCCAAGGCGCGCCAGCGCCTCGGGCCGGTAGCCGTGCACCAGCACGTCGGCCTGGCCCAGCAGGCGCTCCAGTGTGTGCCGGTCCGCCGCGTTCTTCAGGTCGAGCCGGGCGCAACGCTTGCCAAGCACGACGTCCGGCACGGTGCCGGGTTCTTCCCAGCCGGGCGGGTCGATGCGCAGTACATGGGCGCCGAAGCCGGCCAGGAAACGCGTGGCAACCGGGCCCGCCAGGATGCGCGTCAGGTCCAGCACGCGGATGCCGCGCAAGGGGCGCTCCCGGGCGATGGCCCAGTCCGGCCGGGGTGCGGCATCGCAGGTCGTCCAGTGCAGCAGCGGCTCGCTGTTGACGGCCATCCCCTGCGGATGCGTCGCCCATGCCGCCACGGAACGCATGGCCGCGGCGCACCCGCCGTTTTCGACGATGGCGGCCTCCAGCGCGCCCGCTTGCCATCCGGATACCGCGCGCGCGACAGCCGCCTTGTCGGCCGGCACGCCGAGCACCCTGAGCGCCGCCTCGCGATGATGCGGCGCATTCGTATGCAGCCGGATCCAGCCGTCCGCCGCCTGGTAGTCGCCGGCAACGGCGTCCCATTGCGCCGGCAGCTCCCAGCCCTGCGGCCGCAGGGAGATGCCGAACCATAGCGATGCGAGGCGGCGGTCCGCCTCGACCAGCGGTGCCTGTCCCGACGCGGCGTGGATCAGGTCTGCCATGGCAAGGCCGGCGGCGCCGACGGCGGCGGTGGCCAGGTCGGTGACGGGAAAGACCGACTGCAGGTTGCCCGAGCCCGTGAATGCCAGGCGTTCGAGCGAGCCGGGGTGCCCGTTCACGCTACGCCAGATCTCGCGCGCGAAGCCTGCGGCGGTGGACGGGTCGTTCGCGGCCGGCTTGGCGACCAGCAGGGTGTCTTCGGAATTCGGCATGGCGGGATGTGGTCAGGTCGTTTAGGTGCTTTGCAGCATAGACGGCTTGTTTTAATAGTCAATATTGATTATCTTAATCAACTTAATGTGCGATATTTCGCGCTAGCGTGTTCTCCTCCTTCTCCTGTCGTGCCACCGCCATGTCCCGCTACCTGACCTCCGCGCAAGCCGCCGCCCGGCTCGGTGTTTCCCGCCCGACGCTCTATGCCTATGTCAGCCGTGGCCTGCTGCATGCGCACGATGGCGAAACGCCCCGTGAAAGCCGCTATCTCGCGGACGACGTGGAGCGCCTGGCCGGCCAGCGCACGCGCGGGCGCAAGCCGCGCGAAGTCGCCAAGGCCACACTGAGCTGGGGTTTGCCGGTGCTGGAATCGGGCATTACGCTGATCGAGGACGGGCAGCTGTATTACCGCGGCGACAATGCCGTCGCGCTGGCCGCCTCCGATACGGTGGAGGCGCTGGCCGCACTGCTGTGGCAATGCCCGCAGCAGGCGGCGTTCGGCGCTGGCGCGCCCGCGGCGCCCGCACACCTTGCGGCCATGCAGGCGGCCTATGCCGGGCGCCGTGCCGAAGAGGCGCTGTTGCCCTTGTTCACCATCGCCAGCGACGACGCCGCTACTGCGCAGTGGCAGAGATCGCCGGCGCGGCTGGCCGAGGGCTGCGGCGTGCTGGTGCGCCTGATGGCAGCCTGCCTGCTTGGCACGGCGCCCGCCAGCGAGCCCGTTCATCGGCAGTGCGCCAGCGCCTGGCAGGTGGACGGCGAGGGCGCGGACCTGATCCGCATGGCGCTCGTCCTGTGCGCCGACCATGAGCTCAACGCCTCGAGCTTCACGGCGCGCTGCGTGGC
Source organism: Cupriavidus sp. 96C5-1 (assembly GCF_057798855.1). Taxonomy (NCBI): domain Bacteria; kingdom Pseudomonadati; phylum Pseudomonadota; class Betaproteobacteria; order Burkholderiales; family Burkholderiaceae; genus Cupriavidus; species Cupriavidus sp. 96C5-1. The sequence goes on from NZ_JBYOJU010000015.1 coordinate 148,463, forward strand.
CTCCACCGGCGCCAGCCTGCGCGCCGCGGTGGTGGCGGGCCTGTCCGCGTTGACCGGCGGGCGGCACGGCGGCACCACCGCGCGGGGCGAGGCGCTGTGGGACGAACTGGGCGACGCGCCGCCGGGGCCGAGGCTGCGCGAGCGGCTCGCCAGGGGGGAAGACCTGCCTGGCTTCGGACATCACCTCTATCCCGCCGGCGATGTCCGCGCCGCCGCCTTGCTGGCGCGGATTCTTCCGCATCATCCCCAATGGCAGGAGATCATCGACGAAGCGTTCGCCCTGATCGGGCAGCGGCCGTCGGTCGACTTCGCGCTGGTTGCCCTGCGCCGGCATCTGCGGCTCCCGCCTGGCGCTGCCTTCGGTCTGTTTGCCCTTGGCCGCACCATCGGCTGGATCGCGCATGGCATCGAGCAGCGCGCCGACGCGGAGCTGATCCGGCCGCGCGCGGCCTATGTCGGGCCGCGGCCCGAGACCGGCCGCAGCTTCGGCGGCGCGTAACCCGGGCGGCCCGATCGACGCCAGTCCCCGGCCATGCCACGCGGGGCCGGTTGGTGCCGCCGCCCACCTGCATCGAGGGCACTAAGCAGCCAGTTGCGCTGCGCGCTGTTGCAAGTGCCGCACAGCCTCCCGCGCGGCGGCGCCCAGCCCGGCGAGGTCCAGGCCCGGAATCGCATCGTGCTCGGCGACCACGCGTCCGCCCACCAGCAACGCGCGCAGCGACGGCCTTCCGCCGCTTGCCACCGGTGCGATGGCCGGATCGTGCAGGCCGAAGCAGCGCGGGTCGTCGAGGCGGTAGATGGCGAGGTCGGCGGCCTTGCCCGGTTGCAGCGTGCCGATGGCATCCAGTCCGAGCACGGCGGCGCCCCCGGCCGTGCCCCAGCGCACCACGTCCTCGACCCGCGCCGCATCGGCCCCGCCTTCGAAGCTCCCGCCTTCGGCACGTGGCCGCGCCTCGTGCCCGCGCCGCGCCCGCTGCAGCAGCCAGGCCGCATGTGCCTCGGATATCATGTCGGCCGCTTCGTTCGAGGCAGCACCATCCACGCCGAGCGAGACCGGCACCCCGGCCGCTTCGAGTGCCGGGATGTCGGCAATGCCGCTGCCCAGCCGCCCATTGCTTTGCGGACAATGGGCAATACCCGTGCCGCTGGCACCGAGCTGGCGGATCTCGTCCGCGCCGAGCTTTACCAGGTGGGCGAACCAGACATCCGGGCCAAGCCATTCATGCTCGCCGCAGAAGGCCACCGGCGTGGCCTGGTGCATCTCCCGCGCGGCGTTCTGGTATTCCACCGTTTCCGACAAATGGCTGTGCAGCCGGATGCCAAGGCGCCGCGCGGTGCGCGCGCAGGTGCGCAGCGCCTCGGGCGGCATCGAGTACAGCGGCGTGGTGGGCGCCATCGCCACGCGGCGCATGGCGTCCGGCGCGCACTGGTGGTAGCGCGCGGCGAGCCGTTCGCAATCGGCCAGGAACCGGTCGAGCGATTCCGGCCGCAGCGCCTGCGGCAGGTCGCTCTCCAGCTGGCGGGTGCGGGTGGCGCCGCCGCGGCACAGCACGAAGCGCAGCCCGAGCGCCTCGGCCTCCTCGAACAGGATGGCCGAACTGTCGTAGGGCATGCCGGGATGGTAGAGATAGTTGTGGTCGGCCACCGTGCCGCAGCCGCTGCGCACCAGTTCCACCAGGCCGATGCGGACGGCCAGCCGGAAGGTGGTCTCGTCGAAGGCGGCGCGGAAGCGGTAGGGCGTGGCGCCGAGCCAGGGGGTGAGCGACAGGTCCAGCCCCGCGGGATCGCCCTTGAGCAGCGACTGGAACAGGTGGTGATGCGTATTGACCCAGGCCGGGTAGACCACGCAATCGGTGGCGTCGATGACTGGCTCGCCCGGGCGCGGGCCGAGCTGGCCGATGGCCTCGATGATGCTGCCGGCAACGCGCAGGTCGGGCCCCGGATGGCGCTCTCCGGTACCGGCAAGGCCGGTCAGGATCGCGGTGGCATTGCGGATCAGGATGGAGTTCGTCGTCATGCCAGCTCGCTTTCGTGCCAGTGGGACAGCGCCAGCCGCGAGACTACCGCCATCGCGCCGAACAGCAGGACGCCCGTCAGCGTGATCAGGAACAGCGCGGCGAACAGGCGCGGGATATTGAGGGCGAAGCCGGCCTGCAGGATCTGGTAAGCCAGGCCGGCACCGGTGCCACCGGTGCCGGCCACGAATTCCGCCACCACTGCGCCGATCAGCGCGAGGCCGCAGGAGATGCGCAGGCCGCCGAAGAAATACGGCAGCGCGCTCGGGATGCGCAGGCGGCGCAGGGTATCCCAGCGGCTGGCGCGGTTGATGCGGAACAGGTTGAGCAGGCCGGGGTTGACGCTGCGCAGGCCGAGTACGGTGTTGGAGATGATCGGGAATACAGCCACCATGGTCGCGCAGATCACCAGCGCCAGGGTCGGCTCCTTGACCCAGATGATGATCAGCGGCGCAATGGCCACCACCGGCGTCACCTGCAGCAGGATCGCATAGGGAAACAGGCTGGCCTCGATCACGCGGCTTTGCACGAACACGAACGCCGCGGCGGTGCCGGCCACCACCGCCAGCGCGAAGGCCAGCAGCGTGATGCGCAGCGTGACCCATAGGGAGCCGGCCAGCAGGCGCCAGTCCTCCACCAGCGCATGGCCGACGGCGGTGGGTGCGGGCACCAGGTAGGCGGGTACGGCGAGCGCGGTGCAGATCACCTGCCAGGCCAGCAACAGCAGCACGCCGACGGCAAGCGGGGCGGCCACGCGCTGTACGGCGGGGCGTGACAGTAGCGGGGGATGCATGGGGGCTCCTGGTTTGCTTGATGGTTGCGGGTCCGGTGCTGCCGGCGTGCTCAGTGCGCGTTCTGGCCGGGACCGGCGCCGGTATTGGCCTGCGTCAGCAGCGCCGAAAGCTGCGCGCAGTACTGCGTGAAGGCGGGCGAGACGCGGAAGGCTTCGTCGCGAAGCTCCGGCCCTTCGATTGCCACGTCGGCAATCACGCGGCCCGGCCGCGCCGCCATCACCACCACCCGGCTCGAGAGGTAGACCGCTTCGTAGATGCTGTGGGTGACGAACACCACGGTGAGGCCGCGCTCGGCCCACAGCGCGCGCAGGTCGGCGTCGAGCCTGTTGCGGGTGAACTCGTCGAGCGCACCGAAGGGCTCGTCCATCAGCAGCAGGTCCGGGTTGGTGACCAGCGCCCGCGCGATCGACACACGCATCTGCATGCCGCCGGACAATTCACGCGGATAGACCGAGCCAAAGCGGCCCAGTCCCACCAGCGCCAGCGCGCGCTGCACGCGCTCGCCGGCCTCTGCGCGCGGCATGCGGGCCAGGTCCAGCGGTAGCCGCACGTTGTCGGCCACGCGTGCCCACGGCATCAGGGTGGCTTCCTGGAACACCATCGCCAGCGTGCGCCCGGCGGCGTCGGTGGCGATGGGCAGGGCCGGGTTGCCCCACCAGCGCAAATGTCCCGCCGAGGGTGTTTCCAGGCCGGCAAACAGCTTGAGCAGGGTGCTCTTGCCGCAGCCCGACGGGCCCAGCAGCGAAACGAACTCGCCGGGCTGGATCGCCAGCTTGACGCGCTCCAGCGCCACGGTGCCGTTGGGATAGGTCTTCTCGACCTGGTTGGCGAACAGCAGGGGCGCGTCGGCGCCACGGGCGCCGCGGCCGGCAGGCGCGGGTTCGCCGCCGGCGTCGGGTGCACCGTTGCCGGTGCCTGGGCCCGGGGATGCGGCCGGGGTTTGCATGGCACTGCGAAAGAAGGCGCTCATGGCGGTCTCCGTATCTGGTCTGTCCGGTTCAGCCGCGTACCACGGGAATGCGGAAGGCTTCCTTCTCGCCATGCCGGGTGAACAGTTCCATCAGCATCTTGCGCATCAGCAGGCCGGGCTTGTCGGATTCCATATGGAATTCGACACGGCGGCGCGTGTCGACGCAGGCGTCGTAGTCGGTGGCTTCCAGGATGTCGCGGTCCTCCGCAACGATGGGTGCGTCCCAGTCGATCAGTTCCTGGGTCGAGCAGTCTTCCTCGTCGTCGTTGCGATACAGCCATTGCGACAGCATCACGCTCTGGTCGTCGATCGGCGTAGCGCAGTTGTAGATGATGTGATGGCGTCCGCTGGCCGGATAGGTGCAGCCGAAGCGGCGCGTGAACGGCAGGTCCCAGCGGTTGAACAGATGGCGGTGCGTGATCGGCTCGGTGGTGCCGGTGACGCGGTGGCCCGCTTCGATATTGCGGATCGGCACCAGGGTCTCGGCCTCGAAGCCCCACTCGCGCTGCTGCAGCGCGTATTTCTCCGGCGTGGGCTGCTCTGCCAGGCCGAAGTTGGCGCGGTGCACGAAGCTGAAGTGCGAGTTGTCGAAGGCGTTTTCCATCACGCGCAGCGAGCTGGTATTCCACTTCTCGTAGAACTGGAAGATGCGGCGGTACGCGGGATCACCGTCCTCGGGGAAGTCGGGAACAGGTTGTAGCGGATCGTCCAGCGCCACCCACACGTAGCCATATTTTTCCTGCACGCGATAGGCCTGCACCTTGGCGCTGGAGGGAATGGCGTTGTCCGGCGCCTGTGGAATCCGCACGCAACTGCCGGAGCAGTCGTATTCCCAGCCGTGGTAGCCACAGACAATATCGCCGCGTTCGTTGACCCACCCCTTGGAGAGGCGGGCGGTGCGGTGGCAGCAACGGTCCTGCAGTGCCGCGGGCTTGCCGTCGGCGCCCTTCCACAGCACCAGGTTTTCGCCCAGCAGGGTGAACGGCTTGGGGCCGCCGTCGAGCATCGAGACCGGCATCAGTGCATACCAGAAGCGGCGCAGCACGGGTTGTTGGGTAACCAGCATGTCAAATCCTTGTATGGGGGTGATCTTTGTCGGGCGGCTTGCGCAACGTCAGGGCATGACCTTCAGGTCCTTCACGAATTGCGTGGTATAGGCCTGTTTCCAGTCGGTATCGGCCTTTAGCAGGCCAGCACCCACCATGAAGTCGCGGGTCTTCTGCCAGCGCGCATCCGTCATCACGCCGATGCCGTAGCGGGCCGCATCGCCGCCGCCGACCATGTTGTATTCCTTGAGTTTTTCCACGCCCCAGGCGAGTTGGTCGTCCTTCATATTGGGGTTCTCCTGCTTGATCAGCGCATTGGCGGGAGCCGGGTCGGCCAGGTAGCTCTTCCAGCCTTCCATCGTTGCCTTGACGAAGCGGGCGACGACGTCCGGTTTTTCCTTGACCGTTTTCTGCATGGTGACGATGGTGGTGCCATAGGGCGGGTAGCCGTCGTCGGCGAACAGGAAGAAGCGCGTCCTGGCGCCGGCCTTGTTCGCGGCGAACACCTCGGAGGAGGCGTAAGCCTGCTGGGCCGATTGCGGGTCGGCGAAGAAGGGCTGCAGGTTGAAGGTGTAGACGCGCGACCGGGCTTCGTCGAGCTTGTATTTGCCCTTGAGCCACGGCCACCACGTGGTGCGGCCGGAGGTGGAGACCAGCACCGTGCGGCTCTTCAGGTCGGCCAGGCTCTTGACGTCCTCATGGGTCATCATGCCTTGCAGGTCGGTCTGGAAGGAGGTGGCCACGGTGGTGACCGGCACACCCTGCTCAACGCTCTTGAGCACCTGCAGGTCATAGCCCATCAGGAAATCGGCCTGCCCGCTGGTGAGGATCTGCATGCCATTGACCTGCGGGCCACCCATGCGGACGGTGACATCGAGGCCGTACTTCTTGTAGATGCCCTTGGCCACCGCCTGGTAGAAGCCGCCATGTTCGGCCTGGGCGTACCACGAGGTGAGGAAGGTCACCTTGTCTGCGGCCTGCGCGGTGGCTGGAACCGCCGCGAGGGCGAGTGCGGCGCAAGCGCCGGCGATCAGCAGGCGGCGCAATAGGGAAGGCGTCATCATGGGGGCTCCTGTGCGGATGTTTGCGGGGGAAATCCGGATGGGTGCTGCGACAGGCGGACAAAGGCCAGGCACGGTCCGCGCCGCTGCGTTGAGCGCACGCAACGCAGCGGCGCACGCGGGCGGCACGCGAACGCTGGCGTTGCCACGGCGGGCGACTACGAAATGGAACAAGGGCTTGAGGATGGGGGACATCGTGGGCGCTCTCTCTTTTCTCTCGTGCCCGGCCCGGTGGCCGGATCCAAACGCCCGGATTTCTCGCGCTGCGAGCTACCCGGGCATGCGACCGTATGGCCGCGAGAGCAATGTCCCACGCCGGTATGCATCCGCCCGCCTGGGGCGGGAGACGCATCGGCGTTAACCGCTTCTACTCGATAGGCTATTTAGCAAGGGCCGTGCCAACGGCGGCGGTGGTGCCCCCGGCGCAAAGATGCCCGGGCCAGCGGAGCGGGGCGGCTGGCCCGGTGCATAACAGACTGGCTTGGTGCATCCGCTGCACCAGCTCTGCGTGCCACGCGTGCGCGCAGTGTGTGTCAGGTGCCGGCGCTGCTTCTGACCAGTGCGCCGCAGCGCCCGATCGTGGTCGTGACGCAGCAGGCGTTGCCAGACCAGTCGCCGCCGATGATCTGGCCGGTCGGGCCGGCGATCAGGCGGCGCTGGCATTGGCCGGGCAACAGTGGAGGTTCTGGCGAAGTGGGTGCGCGCGCATCGCGGGGGCCGCTGCCCGGGGCGCGCGCCGGCGGCACGTCCTCGACCCACAGGTAGGCGGTGCCGCCCGGCACGGCTTGCACGGATTGCGGCGGCCCCCACTGTGCCTTGGCCTGCTCGATTGGCGCGGATTGCCAGGAATCCAGTACGCGCTGCATGGCGCTTTGCTCGATTCCGGCGCACGCGCTCAGGGAGATGGCCGCGAGTGGCAGCAACAGGAGACGGGGCGCAAAGGGATGGCGGGGGCGAACGGCGGACATGACGGCTCCAAGGGAACAGGCGTGCCCCCTCTGCGGCAGACTAGTCCAGCGCCCCGCTCTGCTGCAAGCGGCCTAGGCACCCTTATGCGGGTTTCCCCACAGTCGGCGCCAGCACGATCTTGTCCGCATCCGTGGACGGCTCATGCTGGCAGTCGTCGCCACCGGCCTGGCCCAGGTCGATACCGCTGGTTTCCGGCAGCAGCAAGGCGGCGCCCATCACCATGGCGTAGCCTACGCCGGCCACGATGGCGATGGCCAGGGGCAGCGAGGTGCGGCCGGTGCTGAGCCATCCCACCGTCAGCGGGAAGAGCGAGCCGATCACCCGCCCTACGTTGTACGAGACACCATAGCCAGTGGCGCGGATATCGTTGGGATACGACTCCGAGATGGTGGCGCCGATGCCGGCGAACACGCCCTGCATCAGCACGCCAAGCGGGAAACCCAGGAACAGCATCGATGTGTTCGACACCGGGATCACCATATAGACCAGCGCCATGACGAAGGCGCCCGCGGCAAAGGCAATATAGGTCAGGCGGCGGCCCCAGCGGTCGGTGGCATAGGCGCCGGCCACGTAGCCCGCCAGCGAACCGAAGATCGTCATCGCCAGGTAGGAGCTGGTGCCGAACACGGACAGCCCTCGTTCGGTCTTGAGGAAGGTCGGCAGCCAGGTGGCGATCGCATAGTAGGCACCCAGCATGCCGCCCGACAGCAGGCTGCACAGCACGGTCTTGCCCAGCAGCGGCCGGCGGCCCAGGCGCGCCAGCTGCTGCCATGCGGAAGGGCCGTTGCCCGCGGCGCGTTCGGCCTGGCTCTTGAGGAAGACTTCCGGCTCTTCCAGGTTGCGGCGCAGGTAGACCACCACCAGCGCCGGCAGGATGCCCATGAAGAAGCAGACGCGCCAGGCGGTATCGGCAGGGAACACGCTGAAGGTGATGGCATAGGCAATCGCCGCCGCGCCCCAGCCGAAGGAATAGCTGCTGGCGGTGAAGCCCGAATACTTGCCGCGGTGGGCAGGGTTGCGGATCATCTCCGTCACCAGCACCATGCACAGCGAGGATTCGCCGCCGAAGCCAAGGCCCTGCAGCATGCGGAACACCAGCAGTTGCTCGGGGGTATTGGCCAGCCCACACAGGAAGCAGGCGAAGGCGAAGACCACGATGGTCCAGCGCAGCACGCGCACCCGTCCGTAGCGGTCGGCCAGGATGCCCGCGCCGATGGCGCCTACCAGCGAAGACACCAGCGTCCACGTGACGATGGCGCCGGCGGTCGACTTGCTCATGCCCCATTGGGTCAGCAGCGTCGAGATCAGAAAGGAATAGATCATGAAGTCGAACACATCGACCGCATGACCCAGGAACGCGCCGTAGAAGCCCTTGCGTTCCATTCTCGATAAGTCCCTGAACCAGTCGAACATCATCTCTCCTACGAATTGTGGGGGCGGTGCGTTGTTGTTTTATTGCGCCGGGGCGCGTTGCACCGTAAGGGAGGAAACCGGCGGCCGCCGGAAGGCAAAGCCCGCTGCTTCGAGCAACTGGGCAAATCGGAGCGAGGTCAGGTCGGCGAAGCGTCCGGCGACGATCTGCACACCCACCGGCAGGCCGCCGCGGCCCGGGCCGATCGGCGCCACCGTCGAGGGCAGGCCGCACAGGCCGGAATGGCCTGCCCAGAACAACTGGCTGGTGAGCGGTTGCTCCCGGCCGTTGACCACCAGCCTGCGCTGCCATGGCTCGCCTTCCTCGTCGAGCACGAAGGCCGTAGTAGCGGCGGCCGGGCAGAGCAGCACGTCGTAGTCGTCGAAAAAGCGTTGCCAGGCCCGTGCGAAGGTGGCCCGCTGCTGCTGCAGTTGCAGCCAGTGCCGATGACGGATGCCGGCCCCGGCAAACTGCAGTGCGGCGTAATCGTGGTCCTGGGCCGGGGCGGTGGCCGCGCGCGCCAGCGCGGCGCCGAAGCTTGCGTCGTCCATATGGACCGAGGTCGTGGCGCGCAGCATCAGCACATAGGTGTGCCATAGCGTGGCGGCATCGAAGTCCGGGCGCACGTTCCAGCGCACCTTGGCGCCTTGCCCCTCCAGCCAGCGGCCCAGGCTTTCGATCTCATCGCTGACTTCCGCATCGGCTTCGCACAGCGGGTGGGTGGGCAGCACGGCGACGCGGAATTCGGCCAGCGTGCGCTTGTTGCAGGGCGGCAGCGCCAGGCGATAGGCCAGCGCTTCGCTACCGTCGGGTCCGGCCAGTGTCTGTAGCAGCAATTCGAGGTCATGCGCGCTGCGCGCCAGTGGTCCCGCCACATTGATGTCCTGCTCACCATAGCCGTGGCCGATGCCATGGCCGCGCAGCGGCACCAGGCCGTGGCTGCTCTTGTGCGAGAACACCCCGCAGTAATGCGCCGGGTTGCGCAGCGAAGAGCCGATGTCAGAACCCACGTCGAAAAAGCTCATGCCCGCGCAGACCGCGGCGGCGCTGCCGCCGGACGAGCCGCCCGGTGTGCGGGTGGGGTCATGCGGATTGCGGGTGGTGCCGTAGACGGCGTTGTAGCTTTGCCAGTCGCGCAGCCCGATCGGGACATTGGTCTTGCCCAGCAGTACCGCGCCGGCGGCCCGCAGGCGCTCGACCACGGCGGCGTCGCTGGCCGCGATGTTGTTGCGCTGGTCCGGGCTGCCACAGGTAGTGGGCCAGCCGGCGACATCGAAGGACTCCTTGATGGAGAAAGGAATGCCGTCCAGCGCTCCCAACGGTTGGCCGCGGTGCCGGCGCAGATCGCTGGCGCTGGCGGCCACGCGCGCAGCGGCAAAGTCCGCCAGGACGATGGCGTTGACCTGGCTGTGAGCCGCGGCATAGGCGGTCTCGCACCAGTTCACCAGGTCTTGCGCGCTGGCGCGGCCTTGGGCCAGAAGATCGGCTGCTTCCCGTACAGACAGGAAGCACGCGTCGTCGGGCTGCCAGGAATCGGTGCTTGCTATGTCTTGCCGCGTCACGCTGCACTCCGGTTGGGGGCTGTGGCCAAGGGCGCACGAGCTTGCGCTTGTTTTGCCTACCGCGAAAATCGGTATACTATATTCACAATTTTACGAAGAGCAAGACAAATGTGAGACGTGGCCTGCTGCGCCGCTTTTTGGTGCAATGCAATAGTTTTTGGCAAAAAAACGGGATGCGAGGGGGCGTGATGCGCCAATTCACGCACCGCTGAAGGGCGTGTTTTTCATGATTTGGTATACCGTTTTCTGCCGGAAGGCGGGAGTATCGCTTTGACTATGGCGCTTGTTCGAGCAGCGCTTTGAGAGTGGCCAGATCGCGGCGGACCCAATCGGCATCCGCCTGCAGCTGGGCATCGGTGACGCCGGGATAGCGGAACAGCGTGAAGAGCAGCGTGGCGCCGCTGCCGTTGGCGATCACGCGCATGGGAACATAGATCTCGTTCCCCTCGGCTGGCTGCACATAGTGGTCGGCAATCCCGTAGGGATTGGCGGGGGTGAACCGGACGCGCATCGCGCCCTGGGGCATGCGCGCGATCCAGCTGCCATCCGCCTGGCGCGAGAGTTCTCCAAGGCCGCTGGCCCACAGCTGAAAGTTCTCGGGGACGGCGAGAAACGCAGACACCGCTGCGGCTGGCAAGTCGATATCGATCCCGAGGGTGAGATAGTCGCGCTGGTCAGCCATGGCAGTGCTCCGATGGTTGCTTCCGGGCTAAGGTTCGATGAAAGACAGGAGCTGCTGGTCCGGGTTGGGCGGCCGGTTCCGGCGTGGACCCGTTGTGGTCACCGGGGCGGGTTCCGGCCTCGGCCCGGCCTCCTGCCGTGGCGCCGCTGGCGAGCGCAATTCAAACTGCCGAACCGATTCCAGCGGAACGGCGCTGGCAAGCAGTCCCGCCGCCCTCGGCGCCAGGATCTGGTAGGTATCCAGATCGAAGCGGGCTGGCGCAACCAGCAGGCTGGGCGCGTCCTCGAGCGTGGCTACCGAACCCAGGTAGCCCCAGTCTTCCAGGATATGCCACCACGCTTTTGCGTCATCCTGTTCGCGCCATGCTACCGCGCCGGCGAATGGCCAGGGCTGGATGGCCAGCCCGGCCAGCGCCGCGGCCATGCGTTCGCGGTGGGCTGCCAGTGGCTCGTCGCCTGTGCATGCGCCCAGACAGCGGTGCAGTTGACGGGCGAAGCAGGGCGAACCGCGCCGTGCGGCTTTCTCCAGCGCCAGCGTGGCCTGGCAGAGCTGATGGGTTTGCGCCAGTTCAGCCAGGCGCGCTTCGGCGCTCGCCCGGCTGGGAAAGACGCCATACAGATTGGGATGGCGGCTGAAGTCGGTGTCGCGGTCCGAGCGTAGTATTGGCGCGCTCAGTCCGGGTGCCAGTTCCCAGGCGAACAGCCCCGCGTTCTGGCGCAGCATCTGGTTGTGCAGCGGCTGCAGCGTCTTGATCAGGTGGGCCTCCAGCAGCAGCGCACCGGCTTCGCCGCCGGTCTCCCGCCACTCGACCCGGCGCACCGCGCGCGCCAGCCGCATTTCCAGCGCGGCCCGATGGTCGCCGGAGAAGTGCGCGCCGATGCGCTGGCGGAGGTGGATGCTCTTCCCTATATAGAGAGGCATATCCTGATCGCCATAGAACAGGTACACCCCGGCGGTGTCGGGAACGTCGTCCAGGGCGGTTTCTTCCAGCCCGGCGGGCAGGCTCGCGCGCTTCACCAGCGACCGCACGGCAGCCTCGACCAGATCCACCGTATACAAACCGTGGATCTTCTGCCAGAACTGCCACAGCAGCTCGGCATCCGCCAGGGCGCGGTGGCGGCCCTTGGGTTGCAGCTCGAAGCGGGCGATCAGCGCGTCCAGGCCGTGGCGCGCCACCGAGGGGAACAGCGAACGCGACAGGCGTACGGTGCACAATACGTCGGCCCGAAAGGTCACACCGGCGCGGCGGAACTCGTTTTTCAGGAATCCATAATCGAAGCGTGCGTTGTGGGCGACGAAGAGCTTGCCCTGCAGCCGTTCCGCCAGGGTTTCCGCCAGCGACTCGAAGCTCGGCTGGCCGCGCACCATGTCGTCGGTAATGCCAGTCAGTTGCTGGATGAATGGTGGGATGCCGATACCGGGATCGACCAGGGTGTCCCACTCCACGATCCCGTCCGGGCCCACTTCCACCACGCCAATCTCGGTAATGCGGTCGCGGGTGGCGTCGGCACCGGTGGTTTCCAGGTCGACAAAGACGATGGGGCGGGACAGTGCGGCGGCCAGCGCCTGCGCATCCAGGTGGCGCGGGGTATTCGCTGCCTGGTGCGGGAGCTGATAGATGGGGAGGTCGGGCATCCGTCGATTCTAATATCTAATAGATAGGGGTAGCGGGAACAGGGCATGGCGATGGCGCTGTGCCAGTGCCGAAATCACCTCTTTTCCGGGTTCCCGGCGCGGCTTCATACGGGCGTCATGAACGGTGTTGAAGAAATTTCCGAAAAGCCTTGCCAGGACCGGCGGAGTCCCTTAAGATTCGCCCCCTTCGCCACACAAAGACCGCTGCAACGCAGACGGGACAAGGGTTGCGGGGGTTGGCAGGGGAGGTTGGCGAGCGGAGTTCAGGCGCCGGCCGCAGCAAAGAAAGTTTGCGAAACCTGTTGACGAAACGATGATCACGCTTCATAATCTCGTTTCTCTGCTGCAGACAACGCAGCGACGCGGTAAGCAAAGCGAACCGCGGCCAGTTCTTTAACAAACAAACAACCGATAAGTGTGGGCGCTTGATAGCGGATGCGGAAGACTTCGGTCTTTTAGCTTACAAGTTATAAAGTGCTCGCACAGTAAAACATGTTGGTTATGTCTTCGGACGTAGCCAGTCAGTTTTCTGAGAGTGAGCGACCGCTCGAAAGAGCGAGATTCTTCGGAAT
>NZ_JBYOJU010000016.1:0-157916 GCF_057798855.1 Cupriavidus sp. 96C5-1
GAGCAGTACTTCGCCGACTACGCGGAACACTGGCAGCGCTTCATGAACAGCCTGCAGTGGGAAGCCGCCCCCACCTTGCCGGCGGCGATCGGGCAGCTCAAGCTGCTGGCCGATGCGCGCCAGTCGCCGGTGATCGCGCTGATGCGGTCGCTCGAGTACCAGGGCGGCGCCGGCGCGCGCAAGGACACGCTGTCCGACACGCTGGTGGCCAAGGCGCAGGACCTGCTCGGCAAGCAGGCGCCCGGACCCGAGGCGCCCAAGGCCGACCCGGCCGGGCCGCTTGGGGCCGCGTTCGGTCCGGTGCTGCGGCTGGTGGGACAGGGCCAGGGTGGCCAGGGCGGGCAGGGCGCCGGCGGCGACCTGAGCCTGCAACGGTTCCTCGACCGCGCCACGGCCTTGCGCCTGCGCCTGCAGCAGATCAGCAACAGCGCCGATGCCGATGCGCAGGCCCGGCAGATGGCGCAGGCGCTGTTCCAGGGCAAGGGCTCGGAGCTGGCCGATACGCAGGCCTATGCGCAGTTGATGGCCGCCAGCCTGGGCACCCAATGGGCCGGCATGGGCGAGACGCTGTTCGTGCGGCCGATCGCGCAGGCCACCCAGACCGTGCTGCAACCGGCGCAGGCGAGCCTGAACGACGCCTGGCGGCACGGCATCGCGATGGCGTGGGGCCGGTCGTTCGCCGGCCGCTACCCGTTCGCGGACACCGCCAATGACGCCTCGCTGGCGGAGCTGGCGCGCTTCCTGCGCCCGCAGGGCGGCCTGATCGCCAGCTTCCTCGGCACCCAGCTGGCCGGCGTGCTCGAGCTGCAGGGCGACCAATGGGTGCCCGCCGCCACCGGCGGGCAGGCGCAGGCCTTCGACCCGGCCTTCCTCAAGGCCATCAATACCCTGCAGCGGATTGCCGCCCACCTGCTGGCGCAAGGCGAGCCGCGGTACCGCTTTGAAATCATGCCGATTCCGACCCCGGGCCTGACCGACACGGTGCTGACCCTGGACGGCCAGAAGCTGCACTACTACAACCAGCGCGAGACGTGGCAGGCCATGGCCTGGCCGGCCAGCCACCCGCAGGATCCGGGCACCCGGCTGCAATGGCAGACGGAGAAGGCCGGCACCAACAAGAACTACGAGTTCGGCGGGCGCTGGGGGCTGGTGCGGATGCTGGAGCGGGCGCGCATCGTACCGATCGACAGCGCCACCTTCCAGCTGACCTGGCAGGGCGTGCCCGACGGCACGGGGCCGAAGCCCGGCACGGGCGAGCGCCAGCCGGAAGGGCAGGCGCCATCCCACCCCGCCGACCCGGACAGCCTGACCGAGCGCGACGCACGGCTGCCGGCGCCGGCGGGGATGGTCTACCCGATCCGCTACCAGTTGCGCACCGAGGTCGGCCATGGCCCGCTGGAGATGCTGGCGCTGCGCGGCTTTGTGCTGCCGTCGCGGATCTTTGTGGGCAGGGAGCCGCCGGTTGCGTCGCGGTCAGACGCGAACCTGCGCAAGTAGAGTAGGCGTCCAGCGTTCCCAGCTACGCGCAGATCCGGGGCATGGGCCATGCCGACAGACGGTCGCAGGCGCGGTTACGCCGGCTCGCCGAAGCGCAGCAGGTGGCCGTCCGGGTCGCGTATGGTGAACTCCCGTCGGCCCCAGGGCCATAAAGCGAGCTCCTTGACGATCGGCACGTTCTTGCGCCGGTACTCCTCATAGAGCATGTCCAATCGCGGAGCGACCACGAGGTACAGCGAACCGGAAGGCGCACCAGATGCCTGCTCGCGCTGTGTCAGTTGCAGCCGCAGCCCCTGAGTGGACCACTCGCCCCGGAACATCCCGGCATGCGAAACCGGGTCACCAAACATGAACTCGACTGAGAAGCCAAGTTGCTCGCGGTAGAACTACACGGAGGAGGCGACGTCAGCTACCTCCAGTACCGGTTCGACCCCATAGAACAGCGGCACGCTGTCTTGGTGAGTTGGCACCCGATCGTTCTCCTGCGAATTGCGGTCGAGCCACTGCGAACGCGTGCTCCCGTACACCAGCGTTTCGCGCGATTGGCGCTCTCGCGGATAGATCTGGCGGAAACAGCCTCGCCGCGCGAACCCGAGCGACTCCGCGACCCGTCGGGACGACATGTTGGCCTCATGGATCCACAGTTCGACGCGGTCAAGGTTCAACTCCAGAAATCCGAAGTCCAGCGCCGCGCGCGCCGCTTCCTTCGCGTATCCCTGGGATCGGTGTGCGGCATGGATGGCGTAACCAAAGCCCGGGATCGTACCGAAGCCGAGAAAACCCAGGAAACCGATCGTCTCCTGCGACGCGTTCGCACGCACGGTCCACCAGCATGCGCGCGGCGGGCGCAGCATGGATTCGATAGCCGCCCGCGTTTCCTCCACTGTTTGGTGCGGGAGCGTGTGCCAATACGGCATCGCTTCGGCATCGTGGAACAGCTCGAACAAGGCTGGCGCATCGTCCAGACATAACGCATGCAACTGCAGCCTGGCAGTTTGCAAGGGTCGCACTAGCATCTTCATCAGTGAACTTCCTTGTGTCGGCCGCGGTTCGCGCGGCATGGATGTTGACTGCCGCTGCGAACACATGTGATTCGCTCCGGATGGATCTACTCGATGGCCAATCCTTCCATGAGAACGTTCGTGTGAGCCGTATTCTGCCACGATGTGTTGACCGGCCTGGCGACACACTTGGAGCCAAAGCCGAAACTGGTGTGCGGGCGGGGAATTTTGGGGTGCGGAATAGAGGGCGGTGGATATTTGCTCCGACTCGCCATGGCTGGCCGTGAGCGGCTTGTTTTCCCTGCCGGGGAGAAGCGGTTGATTGATATTTGATTTTGTAAAAATTTCAATATAATTTTGAATTGATGTCTTACAATTAGGCACAACAAATCATTCGCCAAAAATGGATAAACCGAGGCGGGAGTAAAATCTGCATTGAACTCTGAATGGATGGTGGAGTCCGCAGTCAGCGGAGGTCGGCCCTAGGCACTGGCACTGATCTTTAGGCCAAGCACCCCGATGACAATTACTGTAAGGCTCAACAACTTTACGATTGTCATCGTTTCACTAAACAACACGAGGCCAAACACGACCGTCCCGACCGCGCCGATACCCATCCAAGCGATATAGCCAACGCTCAACGGAATTACCTTGAGCGCCATTGTAAGAAGCGCCACACTGCCAACGGCAGCGATGAGCGTCACGACGGAAGCGACGGGCTTGGTGAACCCGTCGGCGTACTTCATACTGGTGGCAAACACGACTTCGAGTGCTCCAGCTGCGAGTAGATATATCCAAGGATTCATAAATAGCCTCCGCGCTGTTCTATCGGCGACCAATTTAGCAAGGAGCCACTAAACCGAGAACTCCCAATTTTGTTAATGCGGTAATAAGGATCTGTTATGGCGTCGGTATTGGATGAGATTCTGCTCAGAACTTTCGTGGAGGCAGCCCGACGTGGCAGCTTCGGCCAAGCTGCTGCAGCAATGGGGCGGACTCAGGCCGCCGTGACGTTGCAAATCCGGCGTCTTGAGGACATCCTGGACCAGCCGCTTTTCAACAGGACCACACGAGGAGTCACACTGACAACGGCTGGCTTGGAGTTTTTGCCGTACGTCGAGCGGATCCTTACGCTCGCCGCCGAAGCGCAGGAGTTCATGGCGCGTCATAAGATGCCGATTGACAAGCGATCGAGACGGATTGGAATGATCGAGGATCTGTCATCAATCGCCGCACTCGATCATGGACTCGCAAGCATCAGGCGGCTCTTCGACCCCATCAAGATCGATTTGAACTTCGAATCCGGATATCAGGCCGAAGAAGCCTTCAGGGCGGGCAAGGTGGATATGCTCATCGGCGATAGATTGCGGTCGCCAGCAGGAGGCGTTGAACCAATCTCCGTTGCCTCCGTCCCGCTTGTCTGGGCTGCTTCGCCAGACTTTGATTCACTTCAACGCCCCCTTCCTCTTGCCGTCTATGGAGCCCCCTGCATCTGGAGAGAACAGATCGTGGCGACGCTCGATGCGGCATCAATTGCATCAAGAATTGCTGTAGAAAGCCGTGGCACGCCCGCGTTGCTTTCGGCAGTCAGATCAGGGTCTGCCATCGCTGCTCTGCTGCCGTCCTCAGTAGGGAATGGACTCGTCGCATTGGATCCTGCGACCGCGGGACTCCCTCGCCCTCCGAGAGTTGAGATCGTCCTCTATCAATCGCGACATGCCCTTAGGGATCCTGTGATCAAAGAGCTATCGGAAGTCTTATGGCAAGGTGTAGAGAGGCTTTCGGCCTGAGAGCCGTCACACGGGAATGTCGTTGTTTGAAAGACTAGTCTTCCGTTCTCCGTTCTCCGCTGACAGCGTCGATTGGGGTAGCCGCCATCGCGCGAGCGGCAATAGAGAGAATACACAAGGCCGCCGCGCGTTGGCCTCAGCCCTCACACGGGGGGGTAAGCGCATCCGGTTATACACAACTCTGACCACCACCGCCCGGCCTCGGGGGCGAGCGGTTACGTTCAATAAGCTGGCGCGGCCCTTGTAAACTTGCGGCACTTGGCGTTTACTCTCTGCTTTTGCGTGACGCATTGGCAACCGAATCGACGCACTGGGCAGAGACGGAATTCAAGCTTATTGCCCGTCGGCACCACGCCAGAGGACCAGACCGCGCAGGCGGAGGTTTGGACGGCAGCGACAGCCTACGCCGCGCTGCCGCACGATCTGGGCAAGATTGCCGTGGACCTCGACGTGGAGCGGGCCGATGGACTGGCTCCCAACCACGGATTTCAGGTCAGCCAACGCTCGGCCTCACGCGCCCTCTCGCGCCCGGCGCGCTGTCGGCCACCGGCATGAAGGCGGTGCCGCGCGCCGGGCGGCAGAGCGCCCGTGGGAAGCGCGACAAGGCATGCCGCCCGGACTGCACCAGGGCCCGGACGGCGCCACGGGCCCTGGTGCAAGATGTCACAGGTAGACCAACTCCACCGTGGTGGAGCCGTCGACGGCGATTTCCTGGCTCAGGTCGAGGTCTTTGGCGGGGGCTATGTCGATATAGAACTGCAGCCTACTGCTGATGTTCCGGAACGCCTGCGGCAAGCTCTGGCCAGGCTCGGCCCACGAGGAAAGAGGGGTGTCCACTTTAATGGCCCCCCAACCCAGCCCCCAGTTACTGCCCTTGGCGCTCCAGTCCACCAAGTGAACGAGCTTGGTGCCATCGCCAATGATCTCTTCAAGGAGGACGGCGATGGCGCCGACGTTCTTGCCGCCAGATGCGCCCAGGCCAAACTTGTTGTCCGAAGTCGACGTTCCTGCTCGATTGTCGAGTGCCCGGAAGGCAACCTTGGTGGGCGCCTGGCAGCGGATGTCCATTGAGATCTGATGCTTGAAGCCGGTTTCGTCGTCTTCCTTCAGATCCTTGGGCGAAATCGTGCCCAGATCGATGGTGCCACCATTGCCAAGCGCCAGGCTGCAGGCGCCGGGTTGGATGCGTCCGTTGACGCTCAGGTCGGTGCCGGCAAGCGCATGGCCGGCGCTCAGCAGCAAGGCGCTGGCGAGCAGCGAGGGAGCAAGCAGGTGTTTGAGGTGCATGATGCGTTCTCTCGGGTTGGAAGTGTGTGTGCGAGAAGGGGGCCGGCACACTGGCCTTGCTGCTTTACAGGTAGACCAGTTCCATCGTGGCGGAGCCGTCGATGGCGATTTCCTGGCTCAGGTCGAAGTCTTTGGCGGGGGCTATGTCTACGCTGATGAGCAGCGTACTGCTGATGTTCTGGAACGCCTGCGGCAAGGTCTGGCCAGGCTCAGCCCACGAGGAAAGCTCGGACGGATGGAGACCCCGGGTTGCCCCAGTACCGCCAACCACCTCCCAGCCACCGCCCTCCGATTTCACCAACTGAACGAGTTTGGCGCCATCGCCAACGCGGTCATCAGGCATGGGGTAGTAACTGCCGACGTTCTTGCCGCCAGATGCACCCAAGCCGAACCCCCCATATCCCAAAAGCGTCGTTCCTGCGCGATTGTCGAGTGCCCGGAAGGCAACCTTGGTGGGCGCCTGGCACTGGATGTTCAGTGATATCTCATGCTTGTCGAAGGTGGTCAGCTCGGCTTCCTTCAGATCCTTGCGCGAAATCGTGCCCAGATCGACGGTGCCGCCATTGCCCAGCGCCAGGCTGCACGCGCCAGCGCGTTCAATTTTTCCTGTGACACTCAGGTCAGCGCCAGCCAGCGCATGGCCGGCGCTCAGCAGCAAGGCGCTGGCGAGCAGCGAGGGAACAAGCAGGTGTTTGCGGTGCATGATGCGATCTCTCGGGTTGAAAGTGTGTGCGAAGGGGGGCCGGCGCACGGGCCTTGCCGCCTTACAGGTAGACCAGCTCCATCGTGGCGGAGCCGTCGATGGCGATTTCCTGGCTCAGGCCGAGGTCTTTGGTGGGGGCGATCATGATCTCGACCTGCAGCGTGCTGCTGATGTTCTGGAACGCCTGCGGCAAGCTCTGGCCACGCTCGGCCCACGAGGAAAACCAGGCCGGACTGAGCCACTTAGTACCGCCAACCACCTCCCAGCCATCGGCGCCCTCCTTGCCCACCAAGTGGACGAGGGGGGCGCCATCGCCAATGCGGTCCACAAGCACGAGGTAGTACGTGCCGACGTTCTTGCCGCCAGATGCACCCAAGCCGAACCCGTTGCCGTGAATCGGCGTTCCTGCGCGATTGTCGAGTGCACGGAAGGCAACCTTGGTGGGTGCCTGGCACTGGATACCCAGTGAGATCCGCTGCGTTTTTAAGAAACTTATATTGTCTTCCTGCAGATCCTTGCGCGAGAGCGTGCCCATATCGACGGTGCCGCCATTGCCCAGCGCCAGGCTGCATGCGCCGCCTGGCCGGATATGGCCGTTGACGCTCAGGTCGGTGCCAGCCAGCGCATGGCCGGCACTCAGCAGCAAGGCGCTGGCGAGCAGGGAGGGAGCAAGCAGGTGTTTGCGGTGCATGGTGCGATCTCTCAGGTTGGAAGTGCGTGCGCGAAGAGGCCCGGCGCACTGGCCCTGCCGCGTTACAGGTAGATCAGCTCCATGGTGGCAGAACCGTCGATGGCAATTTCCTGGCTAAGGTCGAGGTCTTTGGCGGGGGCTATGGCGATATTGAACTTCAGCGTGCTACTGATGCTCTGGAACGCCTGGGGCAAAGTCTGGCCTGGCTCGGCCCACGAGAAAAAGCTGGACGGGGAAATCATCTCGGCATCAGTAGTGCTGCTGGAATTTTTCCCCCAATATTGACCGTCGTAACTGCCCAACTGGAAAAGCGGTTTGCCATCGCCAAAGCGCTCGAACGGATAGAACCAATACCTGTTCTCGCTGCCAGATGGCCCCAAGCCATACATAGGATTCCCATAATAGTTCACATCTTCACGGTTGTTGACCACCTTGATGGCAACCTTGGTTGGTGCCGGGCACTGAATAGTCAGTGGAAGATCGTATCGGAAGCTATAGATGGTTTCCTCGGTTTCCGCCAAATCCTTGCGTGACAGCGTGCCCAGATCGATGGTGCCGCCCTTGCCCAGCGCTAGGCTGCAGGCGCCAGCGCGTTCAATTTTTCCTGTGACACTCAGGTCAGCGCCAGCCAGCGCATGGCCTGCACTCAGCAGCAAGGCGCTGGCGAGCAGGGAGGGAACAAGCAGGTGTTTGAGGTGCATGATGCGATCTCTCGGATTCGAAGTAAGTGCGAAGGGGGCCGGCACACTGGCCTTGCCGCTTTACAGGTAGACCAGCTCCATCGTGGCGGAACCATCGATGGCGATTTCCTGGCTCAGATCGAGGTCTTTGGCGGGGGCTATATGTATCCAGAAACCCAGCGTACTGCTGATGTTCTGGAACGCCTGCGGCAAGGTCTGGTCAGGCTTGGCCCACGACGAAAGATCGGACGGACCGATAGCCTGGGTCGCCCCAGTATCGCCAACCACCTCCCAGCCACCGCGCCCCTCGTCCACCAAGTGGACGAGCTTGGCGCCATCGCCAATGCGGTTTCGAGGTATGAGGTAGTACCAGCCGACATTCTTGCCGCCAGATGCACCCAAGCCGAACTTCCATCTGGAAGGCGACGTTCCTGCGCGATTGTCGAGTGCCCGGAAGGCAACCTTGGTGGGCGCTTGGCAGTGGATGCCCAGTGAGATCTCATGCTTCCACCAGAAGATTTCGGTTTCCTCGGCTTCCTTCAGATCCTTGCGCGAAATCGTGCCCATATCGACGGTGCCGCCATTGCCCAGCGCCAGGCTGCATGCGCCGCCTGGCCGGATATGGCCGTTGACGCTCAGGTCGGTGCCAGCCAGCGCATGGCCGGCACTCAGCAGCAAGGCGCTGGCGAGCAGGGAGGGAGCAAGCAGGTGTTTGAGGTGCATGATGCGATCTCTCGGGTTCGTAGTGTGTGCGAAGGGGGGGCCGGCGCACGGGCCTTGCCGCCTTACAGATAAACCAGTTCCAGCGTGGCGGAGCCATCGATCATGATCGATGCCTTCATATCGAGGTCATCCAAGGCCATGACCGCTCCGAAAAGAACGGCGGAAATCGCTCTGAAAGCCTGTGGAAGTCCCTGTCCCGGCTCCGCCCAGGAGACCTGGGTAACCTCGCCGCCGAATTCGCTCGATATATTGTTCTCATGCCAGGCCCCCCCCGAATTCCAACTCTGCAACGAGTTAATCCGCTGCCCATTGCCGACAAATTCCATCACCTGAAGACGGTACACGCCCACCTTCGAACCATCACTCAGGCCCAGGCCGTAGGTATATGGATTGTTCTCGGCGCCAGTGCCACTACGGTTATCCAGAGCGCGAAGCGCCAGTCGAGTGGCGTCCTGGCACTGGATCGATATGCGCTCGCGAATATGGCCGATGGTGTAATACGTGTTTCCACCGACCATACCCAGCTCGCTTTTTTCTACCTGCGAAGCCGACTGCACGCCCAAGTCAACGACGCCCCCATTGAGCAAGGTCAGGTCACAGGCACCCCTTGGTTGAATACGCCCGACAACGTTCAGGTCAACAGCCATGACCGGCTGGTTACCGGCCAGGGCGGAAGCGCAAAGCAACCCCAGAATCATCCTTTTCGGCTTCATTGAAGTTTCCTTTTCACTCAGAAAAAGCGCCGGTCGTCCGGTCAGAGATAAACCAATTCCATGGTGGCGGAGCCGTCGATGGCGATTTCCTGGCTATGGTCGAGGTCTTTGGCGGGGGCTATGTATATCTCGAACCACAGCCTACTGCTGATGTTCTGGAACGCCTGCGGCAAGGTCTGGCCAGGCTTGGCCCACGACGAAAGATCGGACGGGCTGATAAACCGGGTCGTCCCAGTATTGCCATCGTCAACCACCTCCCAGCCACCGCCCCCCTTGCCCACCAAGTGAGCGAGCGCGGCGCCATCGCCAATGCGGTTTTGAGGAATGAGGTAGTACCTGCCGACGTTCTTGCCGCCAGATGCACCCAAGCCGAACGCGTATTTATTAATCGACGTTTCTGCGCGATTGTCGAGTGCCCGGAAGGCAACCTTGGTGGGCGCCTGGCAGTGGATGCCCAGTGAGATCTCAGGCCGGAAGATGTTTAGCTCGGCTTCCTTCAGATCCTTGCGCGAAATCGTGCCCAGATCGATGGTGCCGCCATTGCCCAGCGTCAGGCTGCAGGCGCCGCCTGGCTGGATGCGTCCACTGACGCTCAGGTCGGTACCAGCCAGCGCATGGCCGGCGCTCAGCAGCAAGGCGCTGGCGAGCAGCGAGGGAGCAAGCAGGTGTTTGCGGTGCATGGTGCGTTCTCTCGGGTTGGAAGTGTGTGTGCGAGAAGGGGGCCGGCGCACTGGCCTTGCCGCGTTACAGGTAGACCAGTTCCATCGTGGCGGAGCCGTCGATGGCGATTTCCTGGCTCAGGTCGAGGTCTTTGGCTGGGGCTATCCATGCCCAGGATTGCAGCTCACCGCTGATGTCCTGGAACGCCTGCGGCAAGGTCTGCCCCTTCTCGGCCCACGAGTACAGCCAGGACCGTCTCATAAACCAGCCAACATCCGTCGCGTCCCAAGCTTCACTCCCAGGAGCGTCACGCAAGTGGTTCAGCCTCGCCTTGCCATCGCCGATGGCATTAACAATGCTGAGTTCGAGCCTGCCGACGTTCTTGCCGCCAGATGCGCCCAAACCATACGCCCACGCATTCGACGATGTAGACGTTCCTGCACGATTGTCGAACATCCGCAAGGCAACTTTGGTGGGCGTTTGGCAGTGAATGTTCAATGAGGTCGACCAACTCTGACGGTTTAGGGGGGTTTCCTCGGCTTCCTTCAGATCCTTGCGCGAAATCGTGCCCTGGTCGAAAGTGCCACCGTTGCCCAGCGCCAAGCTGCAGGCGCCGCGTGGCCGGATATGGCCGCTGACGCTCAGGTCGGTGCCAGCCAGCGCATAGCCGGCGCTCAGCAGCAAGGCGCTGGCGAGCAGGGAGGGAACAAGCAGGTGTTTGAGGTGCATGATGCGATCTCTCGGATTTGAAGTAAGTGCGAAGGGGGCCGGCACACTGGTCCTGCCGCGTTACAGGTAGACCAGCTCCACCGTGGCGGAGCCGTCGATGGCGACTTCCTGGCTCAGGTCGAGGTCTTTGGCGGGGGCTATGTAGGGAAAGAGCTGCAGCTCACCGCGAATGTCCTGGAACGCCTGTGGCAAGGTCTGGCCATACCCGTCCGCCCACGAGTAAAGCCAGGACACACGGGTCGCCCAGCCCCATCCAACCGTGGGAGCCTCCCAAGCTTGACTCCCAGGAGATTTACGCACTTGGTGCAGCCCTGGCTTGCCATCGCCGTTGATCCTGTCAACCCAGACGCTGTACCAGCCGACGTTCTTGCCGCCAGATGCGCCCAAACCAAACGCCCACGCAACCGACGACGTTGACGTTCCTGCGCGATTGTCGAGCATTCGCAAGGCAACCTTGGTTGGCGCCTGGCAGTGGATGCCCAGTGAGATACTCAGACCGCTCGGAGGGCCTAGGGGGTTTTCCTCGGCTTCCTTCAGATCCTTGCGCGAAATCGTGCCCAGATCGAAAGTGCCGCCATTGCCCAGCGCTATGCTGCATGCGCCGCCCGGCCGGATATGACCGTTGACGCTCAGCTCGGCAGCCGACGCCACGCCCGCGCTCGACAACGCACAGACCAGCACGGAAAGAACACCCCCCTGTTTAAAGCTCATCTGAATATCTCCCTCATTCGAAACAGCATGGATAAACCCATATCGAGACAGCATGCACGCCGGTGGATGCCCGGCTCCCATGCAGGCATGAACACTTCGGTGAGCGCCGCGCCGCTGCCTGGTTCATCGCTCCGCCGACACTTGCATCCCCGAAGCGCTATCGGCCTCAGAACGGGACCAGCTCCAGGAAGTGGCTACTGGACCAGAGGGATTCGTTGTTGACGACCTCGATCGAGGCGCGTGGAATCATGGGATCCAGTTCCAGTTGCAAGGCCAATCGGCTGCCCGTCGCCGGCACGCCTTGCTCCAGCACGACGACGCCCTTGTTCGGATGCAAGCTGGCTTTGCCGGCCTGCTCCGACGGTTGCTGGCCGGCATGTTCCACACTGCCCAACGCAACGGACCTGCCATCCAGATTCGCGTCGCCGGCCACCACTGAAAGAACGCCCTGCGGACCAAACCGGAACGCGCTCTGATCCAGCGCATCGCCGCGCAGGAAAATCGCCATGCGCACCGGGTCCTTGCAGACGACGCTCACGGAAACCACGCGTTTTCCCAACGCATGCCCCTGGGCCGATGCGGGCTGCCCCAGAATGGTCTGCCGATACTGAGCGCCGTAGTCCAGTTGCGCCGGCATGGCATGCACCTGACAGTTATCTGCCGCCGTCGCAGCGCTGCCCAGGCTCAAGCCCACGCACATTGTCCAAGCGCAGCGGCGGACAAACTTCGGTTGTCGCAACATATCGTCTCTCAAGGCTGGAATTCTCATTGGAGTACGCAACGTGCATCGGCGTCTTCGAACAGGGTGCCCGGAGGGACCCGCTCGGGCAGTTCATACTTCAACAGACACTGCCTGCCGTCAGACAACGCCACCGTCAACGCATCGGTCCCGGCGCCGTTGTTGAGAAACACCTTACCCTGCTCGAGCACCATGCCGACATACTTCTGGCGGCCGTCCAGCACATAGGTGCCGGAGGGCAGCGCATTACCCTCGGAGTCGCGTGCATTGAGCTGCACCCGACGCACGCGGGTAAGCTCGAAGTCGATCTGGCTCACCGACCCGCGCCCGGGGTCGACCTGGTGGAAGCCGTTGCCGATGTCGACGTTGCGTGGCAAGGTGCCGGTCATCACCTCCACACGATTGCTGCTGTACGCGGAGAGCCGAGGCACTACGGCACGCCCCCAGAAGTCGGTCCATACCGGCCCCTGCGGGGTGTTGATCTTCACGTTCGATACGCCCGACGCCGACACGATGCCGAACGTGTCCTGCACCGGATAGGGCGAAAGCGTTACCCCGTTTGCGTGCAGCACCACGCCGCCCGAGGCGCCGCCGTAATACGAGCGGGCGCGCTTGCCGTTATCGGAAAACCCCAGGTTGACTTGGGCAATGCGCAGCGTCGAGGCCACCTGGCCCGACACGGCATCGCTCTGATCGCGCGTGTTGCGCTCCGCGTTCAGCGAGTAATTCAGGTGATCGCCAACCCGCTCGTTGTAGTTGGCGCCGAATCGCGTATGGCCGCTCGTGTTGCTTGCATAAGTACGAACGCTGCGCTTCCCGAACGGGATGCTCAGCGACACGTAATAGGTGCTGCCGGGCCTACCGTAGGCACCGCCGCCGTGGCGGGGGCCGAGCTCGCGCTCCACGTTCAGCGACACGGTACCGAAGGGGAGGCTCTTTCCCCAGGAAACGTTCAGCCGCTGGGTACGCTCCCCGTTCTGCTGGTTGGATAATGCGTAGCCGAAGGTCAAACTGCCCAGCTTGGAATCGGACCACGCCAGGGCCGCGGTATGCCGGCTCCGGTAGCGCGATGCACCGAACCCGGGCTGGCCGGCATCCACGGTGAAGTCGTCCAGCGTGCGATAGCCGTTGCTCTGGTACGCACTGCTGAAACTCATGGTCAGGTTCTCGTGCAGGCCGCCTAAAATGCCCGAGGCCTCGATCTGCGTGCCCGACTTGCCGGCCGCCAGCGACATGCGCTGCTGCAGCTTGACGCTGCTCGACCGCGACATGCGCATATCCACGCCCCAACTGCCGGCCTGGTATCCGGGAGCGTATAGCGCGGCAGCGCCGACGTTGCCGCGCTTGCCCAGCACCCAGCTGCCGCTCGCGCTCGCCACCCACGGATTGCGCGCCTTGTTGCCGTCGAGATTGCGGCTCTTGCCGAACGCGAAAGCATAGCCCGGCCGCTGCCCGAGCGCCCCCGCGCTGATCGACGCGGCGGGCACGACAAAGCTGCGCCGCGCGCCGTCGGATTCGATGACGGTCACCTCCAGGTCGCTGCTATTGTTGAGCAACGGCAAGTCGGTGAGCGCGAAAGGGCCGACCGGCACGACGGTGGTATAGATCAACCCGCCCGCCTGGCGCACCTCGACGCGCGCCTGCGAATGCGCCACACCCTCGACCATGACGATGTTGCGCGTCTGCTTGCCCAGCGCCGAATCGGGGAACACCTGGATGCCGGTCAGCGGCGCGCCGGTCAGCACGGAATTGGCGATGTTGATCTGTCCGGCCTGCAGCGTGGCGCCCCATTGCAGCGAGGTTCGCTGGCCGTACGCGTAGAGGTGGCGACTCTGGAATCCTGAATTATCCTGACGTTGCGAATAGGCGCGGCTGCGCAGGATCCAGTCGCCGGCATTCGCACCGAGTTCGGAATTGAGCGACAGGAAGTTCGAGCCCGGCATGCCGCTCGCTTCGCTGCGCATGGTCATCAACTCGTAGTTGAACAGCGCCGCATTGCCGCCCCGGCTGTAGCCGGAAAAATCCGCCACCGCCTGACGAAGTGCCGTGGTCGGCACGACCAGCCGCACTTCTTCCCGCCCCGGCTTGAGCGCCACGTCGGTGCCGGGGAAAGCTTGCGCAAAATCGTAGCAGGTATCGGGGCCGACATCGCCGCCCACCGCGTACTTCGCGTCGGGCACGACCAGGCCGGCGGCGTCCAGAAAACCCCGATCGAAGCACAGCGCACCGTCCTCGTCGAAGCGCGTATTGATCCGCCCGCGCCGAATGTCGTTGACGTAGACAACAACGCGGTTGCGGCCGGGCCGATAGCGCGGCGCGGAGCGGAAATAGTCGGCGATCTGCGGATCGAGCCCGCGCTGCTGCAGGATGCTCGTGTCGAAGGCTGCATCCGCGGCGACCGAATCAGCCGTGGCTTGCGCGGCCGTCGCTTGCGCGGCGGACGCCGCGTCAGGTTGTGCGGCCGTCGTTTGCACGGCGGATGCCGCGTCCGGTTGTGCGGCCGTCGTTTGCACGGCTGATGCCGCGTCAGGTTGCGCGGCCGTCGCTTGCGCGGCGGATGCCGCGTCAGGCAGCGCGGCCGCCTGCGCGTGCGCCCGCGGCGGATAGGCGCCGGCCAGCAGCATCAACAGCGACGCGGCCGTCCCGCTGCGGTACACGCTCGATTCACGTTGGCGCCGTGCCCGGCGCGACGTACGGTCTAGCCGCATTACGGTTGCGTCGCGGCATTGACGAGCGGGGCGTCGTAGGTGTCGACCTCGTAGCCGTAGACCGTCGCGGGCGACAGTTTGACGCTGGTTGCCCGTGCCCCCGCCCCCGGCGGCAACGAGACTTCCACCGTGCTTTCGGGCAGGACATATGTCTTGCCCAGATCCACGGCGGTGTTGTCGGGCAGCAGTTGCACGCCTTGCCCCAGGCGCACCACATACGGGCTGTCGTTGCGCACGCGCAGCTTGCCGTCCGCCACCGACCACTGCAGCAGCGTCCAGGGCGAGGTGTGCTTCGCGAGCTTGGCGGGATGCACGATCAACGGCAGGTTCTGGCGGATCGTCATGCTGATGCGCGCCTTGCCGTCCGGGCCTTTGGGCGGAATGCCCTCGAACGTCACGCGCTTGAGCCGCTGCACCTGCAGCGGCGCCGGGCTCTGCAGCAGAAAGCGCACCAGCTGGGTGTCCTGACCTTCCACCCGGCTCACCGGCGGCACCGCCACGACCAGCAAGTCCTGGTCTTCCGGCGTGTTCTGTATGGTCGTATGCAGCAGCAGCGGAATCGACTCCGTGTTCTTCACGTTCATGGTGGTTTCGCCGTCCGCCTCGTTCAGGATCACCACGGACGATTCAGGCAGGACGCCCGAGGCCTGCGCAACGGTCGACATACTCAGGCATATCGGCAGTCCCGCCAACAGAAGGGCCTTCGCCAATGCGTACCGGCACGACGAAAAAGACTGGAGACGGGAAACAGGCCATGACGGGAAATGCAGGGCGCTACTAAACATGATTAGGAATCCAACTTAAATGGATTTAAAGGACAGGAATGACCGTTCCGCCCGGAAGGGCGAGGAAATTCAAGGGGGGCAGCGGGATCGATCGCTGCGTTGGCCCGGCGGCCGACGCCAGGCGCGATATTCGTGACGAGTGGGCGTTACAGGTAGAGCAGCTCCAGCGTGGCGGAGCCGTCGATGACGTTCTCCTGCGTCAGATCCAGGGAATTTTTCCCCGACAGATATATTGGCAAGTAGATGCGAATGGCGTAGTTCTTGAAGGCCTTCGGTACATCGGGTGTGCTACCCCCGTATTCCTTGAAACTGACCAAGGTACCGTTCGCATGCCGCAGCTGATGACGGCCATCGGGAGAGGGAGACCAGCGGCCGTCTTCATCAAGCGTCAGGATCTGAAGATACCCATAATCCCCATAGCTGCCGCCGTCAAGCAACTCCATTCTGTATGCACCGATCTTTTTTCCGCCGGCGGTTCCCAGCCCGTAGTAAATCTCCGGGTTCGCGATCGCGTTATGGTACAGGTCCAGATTGGCGGTGCCTGCCCGGTTGTCGCTGACTGCACGTACAGCAATCTTGGTCGGCGACGAGCAAATAACGTTGATCAACGCGCTGGGGCTAGCCACTGCTGGCAGAGTATTGCGAGTGAATGTACCGAGGTCGATAACGCCACCGCGATCCAGCACCATGCCGCATGCGCCAGCGGGTTCGATTTTTCCTGCGACACTCAAGTCGGCAGCCCGGGAGGGAACGGCGCTCGCCATCAAGAAGGCGAGCACCGCCGGAGCAATCAGGTGTCTCATCATTTGCATGACTCAGTCTCTTTGAAACGAGGAGGTTCAAACGACGTGCGTGCGCTACAGGTACACGAGTTCCATGGTCATGGAACCGTCGATCTTGAGCTCGTCGGTGAACGTGATGTCTTTCCTGAAAAAGAAATTGACCCCCAATTTGCTTGTCAGTGTCTTGAATGCCAACGGCTCTTTCTTCTGCGCCCCCGGCACGGCCCACGAGAAGATAAAGCCGGAGCTAAAGCTATAGCCATCACGCCCCCCATCCCACCCCCCTCCAAGAGCGTATATCGTGTCGGCACGCCTCCCATCGGCCTCATCGGAACCGTTAAAAATGTTGTAGTAGCCGATGGCAGGATTGCCCAGACCGAAACTGGAGTCGTGCGTCTTTCCATGCGGCCTCGTATCGGCGCGATTGTCGGTCACTTTGAATCCAACCTTGGTCGGCCGCTGGCAGCTAATCGTCCACGGAATTTCGCGAAAAATGTAGTTGTATTCCCAGCCAGAAGAGGGCTTCATATCCTTGCGCGTCAGATTGCCCAGATCGAAGACGCCGCCATTGCCCAGCGCCATGCTGCAAGCACCAACCGTTCGGATATGCCCGTTGACGCTGAGCTCGGCCGCCGACGTCACGCCCGCGCCCGACAACGTGCAGGCCAGCACGGAAAGAACACACCACTGCTTCAAGTTCATCTGAATATCTCTCTCATTCGAAACGGCATGGACAAACCGATATGGCGACAGCGCGCATGCGGGCTGATGCTTAGCTCCAATGTCGTGAAGCCCCGAACCGGATATCGGAATGCCCTTCAAATCGTGACGGTGCGCGTAGCGCCGGCGATCCGAATCACTACGCTGCTACGTGCCCGGCTCGATAGCGCGATCAGCCGCACGCGCCCAGCGTGGCGTCAACAACCACATCGCCACCAAGCAACAGCCCGGCGAACAGCAGCAACACGGTCCGATTTCCCACCGCTGACCCTTTGAAATGGGGGGATCCAACGACGCGCGTGCGCTACAGGTACACGAGTTCCAAGGTCGCGGAACCGTCGAACTCGCGCTCGTCGGTGAACGCGGAGTCGTATTTGGGCTGGAAAGTGAGATCCAACTTGGTCGTCAGCGTCTTGAACGCCACCGGCTCGATCTGCGGCCCACTCACGTCCCACGAAAGGGTCGTCTTGTCACCCCACAAATTGTTGTCCCCCTTCTCGCCCCAAGTATTCGATCCTTTCTTGCGCCAAATCCGGATACCGTCCCTTCCATCGATCCGAGCACCGTAGGCCGTAATGTGGTAATGGCCGATTGCAGGATTGCCTAGGCCAAAATAATGGGGAGCATCTTCGGATGCCGTACCTTTGCGATTATCGATCACATTGACGCCGACTTTGGTCGGGTGCTGGCAGTTAAGCGTCAACGTTGCGGAACGTTCGATCACATAGGTTGGCCCAGGAAAATGATTCTTTCGCGATAGAGTGCCAAAATCAATGACGCCACCATTGCCCAGCGCCATGCTGCAAGCACCACCCGTTTGGATATGCCCGTTGACACTGAGGTCGGCAGCCGACGTCACGCCCGCACTCGACAACGTGCTGGCCAGCACGGAAAGAACACACCACTGCTTCAAGCTCATCTGAATATCTCACTCATTTGAAATGGCATGGGAAAACGCATATCGCGGCAGCACGAACACAGGCGGATATTCGGCTCCAATGTCGTGAAGCCCAGACCGAACTGCCCGCCTTTCGGAATACCCGTCAAATCGGGACGCTGCGCGTAGCGTCAGCTATCCGCATCCCTCACCCCTGCTTGCCCAGCGAACAGCAGTGTCCGAGAGAAATCACGCCGAGCGCCGGCCATCGCAACCGCCCGACGCTCCGGCCAACTTCGATCGCTTCGTTTACAGATAGTGCAGTTCGACGGTCGCGGAACCATCCAGCTCGACGCCACCACCGGAAAGATCCAGCGCCGACAGCTTGTTGATCGTCGGGGTAACGGTCAGATCGGCCGTGATGGTCTTATAGGCCCCGGGCGCCACGCTGCCCGATTCCGCAAACGATTTGCGCGCGCTGCCGCTCGTCACCAAACCCGCGCTGTCGAACGCCCACACGTTGGAACCAGCGGGTGCGGCCAGGACGTCCGCCGTCTTGCCGTCGCCAACGGCACGTTTCAGCGCAAGCATGTAGTAGCCCGCCTTCCCCTTGCCCAGGCCGAACTCGTCGTCGTTGCCCTTGCCACCGACGGCCGTACCCGAGCGATTGTCCCGCACGTTCAACGCGACCTTGGCGCCTGCATTGCATGAGATGGCCACGGACTGCGTCTTGGCGTCGAGTGTCGTCGTGGCATCCTGGCTGAGTTTGTCCGGCACGATGTTGCCGAAATCATAGACGCCGCTATTGGCGATCGTGAGTTGGCACGCATCGGGCACGATTTTGCCAGTGACCTTGATTTCCGCGGTTTGTGCCTGCGCATGACCGGCAACAACCAACGCACCGGCAAGCAGCCCCAATCCTGCTAGTTTCTTCTTCATCGCCTTGCTCCAATAAAAAATGAACCGAAAAATGATGGCCTGCACCAAGTGACCGGTGCCGGAAAAGTCATTTCGCCACCACGCCGGCAAGTTTGCCGACCGTGTGCCTATTCAGGCTACAAGACTTATCTGGAAGAAGGACCACTCAGCCCATTTCGCCATCAATCCGAATTCGATCCGGATTCAACCCATCTCGTTGTACATAAGTCGAGGCGTGCGATCAGCGCCCTCGCCGCCAGAAGTTGACGGAGCTGGACGAGGAATTTGAAACGCTATATCCGGGCGATCCGAGGCGGGATCGGCGAGCGAAGGCGCTGCTCAAGCGGGTTGCAGCCATGCCAACGGCAAGCATTCCGAGCGCCTGCGACGGCTTGGCGGAGACCATGGCTGCTTACCGGTTTCTCGGCAACGAAGAGATCGAATGGCGAGACCTGATGCAGCCGCATTGGGAGCGTACGGCTGCGCGCATGGGGCAGTTTCCGGTGGTGCTGTGTATTGCCGATGCGACCGAACTGGATTTCAACGGTCAGGAGATGGAAGGCACTGGACCGTTGAGCTACGAAGCGCAGCGAGGGATCTATCTGCATCCGACCTATGCGGTGACGCCGGATCGGGAACCATTGGGGGTTGTGGACGCCTGCATGTGGGCACGCGAGTGCGGGATGCGAACGGAGAGCGCGGCGGCATCAAGGAGAGCGTGCGGTGGATTGAAAGCCATGAACGCGTGGCCGAGCAGGCGGGCACGCTGCCAGAGACCCGCATGGTCTACGTAACGGATCGTGAAGGCGACATCGCTGTACTGATGCGGCGAGCCGAGGAGCTGGGTCATCCTGCTCGCGCCGAACCGCTGTGAGATCTGTATAACGAGATGGGGTAAGCGTCCGACTTTAACGCAATAGGAAACCTCAATAGGAAACCTCAATAGACCGCATTTCAATCACAACCCGCTGATTTAAAAAGGGATGCTATGTCCTGCAAGCGCTACCGAGGTCTACTGGGTTCCACGAAAAATCGTCAGACGCAAACCTGCGTAAACAGAGCCAATAGAGCCAATAGACCAATAGAGCCAGCAGAAGGAAAAACCCCCGGCCACATTCCACCAGGACCGCAGCCTCCTCCTTCAGGGCTCACCCATGCAAACCTACACCGGCTTCCGATACACCACGAACCCCGATTTCTCCGCCACCTTGTCATAGAGCTTCATCGCCGTCGCATTGGTCTCATGCGTCTGCCAGTAGACCCGCTTGGCACCGGCGGCTTCGGCGCGCTGGTAGACCGCCTCGATCAGCGCCCGGCCCACGCCGGTGCCGCGCGCCGCTTCGGTGGTGAACAGGTCTTGCAGGTAGCAGCTAGGGCCGATCTGGATGGTGCTGCGGTGGTAGAGAAAGTGCACCAGGCCCAGCAACGCTCCGCCGCGCTCGGCCACCAGGGCGTGCATGGGCTCGTAGGCGTCGAAGAAGCGCGACCATGTCATCCGGGTGATTTCAGCCGGCAGCGCGGTCTGCTCCTTGCGGCCATAGAAGGCGTTGTAGCCATCCCAGAGTACCTTCCAGGCTTCGAAATCCCGCGGCTCGGCTGGGCGGATCTGGATCGGGGCGGTGGTCATGGGTGCGTCCTCGGTGTGATGGGTTGGGAGGCTGGCAGGCGTTGCCAGTGGCATTCCGATGTGCGGTGCCAGCCGCAATTGTGACCGATCGCGACGTATCCTGGTAGCCGTGCGGCGGGCGCCGGCTGCCATCGGCTGCGCGTATCCGCTACGCGCGCCTGCTTGACGTTGGCGGCGTGGTTGGCGGCGTAGCCGGCGGCGAATACCGGGCCTTGCCGGCGCGCTTGGCTTCGTAAAGCGCCATGTCGGCGCGCATGAACAGCTCGTTGGCGGTCTGGCCATCGTCGGGGTAATGCACGGCCATGCCCACGCTGGCCGTCGCCACGAAGGTATGGCCCTCGATGAAATGCGGGCGCTTCGACGCCGCCACGATGTCCTGCGCGATGCGCTCCAGCGCCGCCAGGTTGGCGGCATCGTCCAGCACGATGCCGAATTCGTCCCCGCCGATGCGCGCCACCGCATCGCTGGTGCGCACGCAGGCGCAAAGGCGCTCGCCGAACGCCGCCAGGAACTGGTCGCCAACCGCGTGTCCGTAGGTATCGTTGACGGCCTTGAAGTCGTCCACATCCACCAGCAGCAGGGCGGCGCTTTGATGGTTCGCGACGGCCCGGCTCATGACCTCGGACATGCGCAGGTCGAACCCCTTGCGGTTCAGCAGCCGCGTCAGGTGGTCCGTCAGCGTCTGCGCTTCCAGGGTTCGCATCTTCTCGCGCTCGCTGGTCACGTTGCGCGCGAATATATACAGCCCCTGCACGGTATCGTTGCTGTCGTTCCAGGCGGGCTGGTATGTCACTTCCATGCATTCGGCGCCATCCTTGCCCTCCAGGCTGAAGGTGACGGGCATTCCCTGGTAGGCCTGCTCCAGGTAAGGCTTGGATGCCATATAGACGGGCATACCCAACAGCTCGCGCACCGTAAGCCCGACGATCTGCCGCGCCGGCAGCTTGAACCGCTTCGCGTAGGCCTCGTTGACGAAGACATAGCGTTCGTTCGCGTCAATGAAGGACACCGGATCGGGCACGTGATTGGCGATGGCCTCGATGCGTTTCTCGCTCTCGGCGGCGCGGTCCTTGGCGGCGCTGAGCGCGGCTTCCCGTTCGGAAAGCTGCCGCATGACCGTGCTGAAGGTGCTGGCCAACTCGCCGATCTCGTCATTGCTCCCGGTTGGCAGCGAGGCCAGCACGGCCGGGTTCTGCGGCGCTTCGCCGACCACGCGATGCAGCAACTCCAGCGGCGCCAGCATGCGCCGTATCGCCAGCCACATCATCAGGGCCGCCAGCGCCAGCGAAAAGCCCGCGGTCTCGATGGTCTTGCGCCGCACATCCACCAGGGGGGCAAAAGCCTCGCTGGCGGGCAGGACCGACACCACTTCCCAGCCATTGGATTCAAGCAGGTAGCGCGCCACGATGGGCTGCGTGGGTTGCAGGATTTCCCAGGGGGAGGGGGCGGTCTCGAGGCCGCACGTCTCGCCATGCGCCTTGGCCGGAGTCATGACCTTGGACGCGTCCGGGTGCATCGCGTAGCGCGGATTGGTGCCGGACGAAACCAGGCAGAAGCTGCCGGTCAGCCCGACCCGGCTGTGCGCGATCTGGCCCAGGAAATTGCTGGCCGAGAGATTCAACGCACCACCCACCACGGCCAGCAATTGCCCGTCCGGCCCGCGCAGGGGAACCGCCAGGATCACGCCCGGCGAGCTGGTCAGCCTTCCCCGCAGCAGGTCGGAGACGGCAAAATCCGAGCCACGGACAATCTGCTGGAAGTAGTCGCGATCGGAAATATGGAGGCGCTGCCCGTCGGGCACCGCGGTACTGAATGCGATGTCCCCGTCGGGCCAGGCCAGGAACACCGCGTTGAAGTTTTGCGGTATGGCCACGGCATCGGCCGCGAAGCGCTTCATGTCCGCCGGCGGCTGGCCGAGCATGGGAGCAAGCTGGCGCGCCAGGCGGTGCAGGGCGATCGCCCGGTTCTCGAACTTCTCGTCCAGCTGTTCGGCAACCAGCTTCACAAGCGTATCCTGCTGCGCCTGGCGCAAGGCCTGGAGGCCCTGGAACGCGTAATACTGAGCGAACAATGCCCGCGCGAGGATGATCAATGTCACCACCAGCGCGGTGGCCACCGCCATCCTGTATTTTAAGGAATGCCGCATCATTATCTTATTGTTCGAATTTGCGGATCATGACCGTTTGACCTGGCTTGACCTGGCTTGCGCTATTCTCGAAAAACCGCCCCCTGCGAGCGACCGACCCCGAGTCGTAGGTTAGCAGAAGGAAAGGGGCCGCCCCACCAATGCCAACGCCTTCACTCGGCATTGTGTGTCTTATCGGTTGCT
Source organism: Cupriavidus sp. 96C5-1 (assembly GCF_057798855.1). Lineage (NCBI taxonomy): Bacteria > Pseudomonadati > Pseudomonadota > Betaproteobacteria > Burkholderiales > Burkholderiaceae > Cupriavidus > Cupriavidus sp. 96C5-1. The sequence continues at coordinate 22,671 of NZ_JBYOJU010000016.1, forward strand.
TTGCTCGCATGCTGAAGGCCGGCGAGGGCTAGAATGCGGCATTCCCCCAACAGTGGCGCCAGCGCCCGGGCGCGCGCCGGCCCTCCGGGCCTGACCGGATCGGCGGATTCACCGGCGCCGCCCCATTGCAGTGCTGCGCCTTAATCTAGACTTTCAGGCAACTTTCCCCTGTGATCATGGACCCCTTGCTCCACTTCCTGCATATCGCCAGCGTTGCCCTGTGGGTGGGCGGCATGTTCTTCGCCTATGTTTGCCTGCGCCCCGCGGCGGGCACGCTGCTGGAGCCGCCGCAGCGGCTGCGCCTGTGGCGCGGCGTGTTCGCGCGCTTCCTGGCCTGGGTCTGGGGCGCCGTCGTGCTGATCGCCGTCAGCGGTGTTGCCATGCTGGCCAGGGTGGGGTTTGCCGCGGCACCGCTCAACTGGCATGTGATGCTCGGTCTCGGCCTGGTCATGAATGCCATCTTCATCTATGTGTACTTTGGCCCCTACGGCGCGCTCCGCCGCGCCGTGGATGCGCAGGACTGGAAGGTGGCCGGCGCCGCGCTGGGCCGCATCCGGCAGGCCGTGGGCCTGAACCTGCTGCTCGGCGCGCTCACCATCGCGGTGGCCACGCTAGGCCAGCTGGCTGCATGATTTCCGTGCCAATGTAGCGCCTGAGCCACATTCGGGTCGCCGCTTCCCGGCGTAGCCGCGTCATCGGCCGAAGCGCGTTCCCGAACAGGTCAGGCCGCCTCCATCACCCCTTCCACCCGGTTCCTGCCGGCGCTCTTGGCCCGGTAGAGCGCCCGGTCCGCGCGGCCGATGGCGGCATCCAGGCGGGTATCCGCCTTGTCCACGCAGGCCACGCCGATGCTGATGGTCAGGTCGGCAACGCGCCTGCCGAAGTACCGGGAAGAGGTGGCCCTCAGGCGCTCCGCAAGGCCAAGCGCGGCGCCCATGCCGGTGTGGGGCAGCAGCACCAGGAACTCCTCGCCGCCAAAGCGGCCGGGGTAGGCATTGGCGGGCAGCTCGCGCTTGAGCATGGCCGAGAAATCCGTCAGCACCCGGTCGCCTTCCGCATGCCCCAGGCTATCGTTGATGCGCTTGAAATGATCGAGGTCGATCAACAGCAGCGTCATCTCGTCCCCGTGGTCATGCATGCGCGCCAGCTCAACCTTGCCGGCATCGTACAGGGCACGGCGATTGAGCAACTGCGTGAGCGGATCGGTTCTGGACAGCGTCTCGAGTTCCAGATGCACGCGCCGCGTCACCACCAGCATGAAGGCAACCGACAGCGCCAGGTCCATGAACGTGTAAGACGCCAGGTAGATAGTCTGGACAACGTCGTCGGAGGCGAAGAGCGTTGGATTCGGCAGTCCCCCGACCAGGCCGGTGGCAAAGCGCATCAGCACCACCAGCGTCTGGACGATCATCAGGCCGCCGAAGAAATACGTGCTGAAATGGCGATCGCCCTGGCGCAGGATCAGCACGCTCAGCGTAGCGTAGAAGCACGCCACGACAAAGGTCACGATCAGCAGCCGCGCGCCGTAGCTCGGTTCCACAAGCGAGAACCAGGCCACCAGCACGGTAGTGGCCACGGCGATCCCGGCAACCAGCCTGGGTGTTTGCGGCCGCCCGTAGAACGCCTGCGTAGCCAGCATCCACAAGCCCATGGCGACGATCATCAGCCCGTTGGCCACCACGATCGACAGCCAGTCCGGGGCGATGCCCCGCAGCCAGAACAGCACGGGCGTCACCACCAGGATCAACGAGCCCGACACCCAGTACCCGATGCCCTTGATCGCCCGGGGAAAACTGAAATACGCCGATAACAGGACGGCCGACATCAGGATCGACATGACCGACGCAAGCATCACCGTGGTTCTCAGGTCAATCTGGGGCATTGGCTGTTCGACTCCCCGTCAGCGTCGATTGGCTATCCTACCAAAGACCGATCGCGGCATGTTGCCTGCCGTTGCACCTTGCTCCTTGCCCGTCCAGCGCCGCCGGCGCGCCGGCAGTCAGGCCGGCTTGCTCACCATCAGCCAGTACACCGCCAGCAGCCCGCCGAACGCCGGGAAACCCAGCACCACCCAGATCCGCTCATACAGCCAGTAACTTGCCGGCAGGCCATCCACGCCCGTGGCAGAGCCCGATGCCCGCGCCGCCTCTGCCGCCATATCGCGCATCCGCCATTGCAGCCACAGCACCGGCAGCCAGCAGGCGGCGGCCAGCGCGTAGAGCGAGACCGATACCCACAGCCACATGGCCGACGGCGGATACCCCGCCGCGTGCATCATGTACAGCCCGCTCAACGGCTGGAAGACCACCGCCGGCGCGGTGATCCAGGCATCCGCGCGCACCACCCAGCGGGTCACCACGGCCATGGCCTGTACATTGCGGCTACGGTTGGCAAAGAACATATAGAAGGCCGTGCCAAAGCCCGTGCCGAACATAAACGTGGCGGACAGGATGTGCAGCCACTTGACGATCAGGTAAGTCATGCTTGCTCCTCGATTTGCGCATGGCGGCCGAGCTGCAGGAAGAGGGCGAACCACGCCAGCATCGGCAGGTTCTTCAGCACCGGCCCGAACGGATGGCGCCACCAGACCGGCAGCAGCCAGGTAATCAGCGCGGTATAGCCGAGCACCAGCGCGGCCTGCGCCGCCCATACCGCGCGCGTGGGGCGCCACAGCACCAGCACGCCGAGCGCCAGGTCCAGGCCGCCGCCCAGCCAGACCAGGGGCGCGCGCCAGGCCAGCGGCAGCCCGGCATCGCGCAGCAGCCCGGTGGCGGCGTCCAGGTCCGCAAAGCAGACATAGGCCGTGGCCAGCCACACCGCCGCAATGGCCATCCGGGCCACCCACAGATGCCAATGCAGCAAGGCCGGAAGCCGCTCCGCGGGGGTAGCGAAGCGGCCGGGATCGCGCAGCGGGCGCCCGGCCAGCGCAGCGGCGGCGTGCGGGCTGGCGCTGTTGTCGCTATGCAGCATGACAAGACTGTCGCGGTCCACCAAGCTGCCCGGGAACCGGCCCAGCAATGCCGCCGCCGCGCCGGCCAGCCAGCCGGGCACGCGCAGCACGCGCGCCGGCCGCATGCCCATGCCGCGCCGCAGCGCCCCAAGCCAGCCGGCATGCCCCAGCCGCACCGGCCCCACCGCCGCCACGGCGCGGCGCCCCGGGCAATGCGGGTCGAGCGCATGGCGCAGCAGCGCCACCACGTCGTCCAGATAGATGGGCCGCACATGCCCGGCGCCGGCCGGCACCGGCAGCAAAGGCAACGCCGCCAGCCGGCGGAACAATGCCGCACTGCGGCCGGCCGGCGCGTACACCAGCGACGGCTGCACGATCAGCCAGTCCAGCGCGCTCGCCCGCAAGGCCTGGTCCGCCAAGCCCTTGCTGCGCCAGTAAGCCGTGGCGGCATCGGGCCCGGCCCCCAGCGCGGAAACCTGCACCACCCGGCGCACGCCAGCCCGCTCGCAGGCCATGAACAGCGCGCGCGGCATCTCCACATGCAATGCCTGGAAGCGCTGCCGCCCCTGCTCCCGAAAAATCCCCACCGCATTCAGGACCGCATCCACGCCGCGCAAGGCCGCCTGCCAATGCGCCGGCGTGGTCCAGCCGGACAAATCGGCGCCGATACGATGCAGCCGCGGATGGCGCGGCAGATGCGCCAGCCGGCGCGCCAGCGCCACCACTTGGTGCCCATCCGCCAGCAGGCGGGCCACCACGGCCGATCCGATCAGCCCGCTGGCCCCGGCAACAAGAACCTTCATAGGTCACCTGTTAATTCTGTTGTTTCTGTGAAGACAGAAATTACAGAATGAAAGGAGCGAAGTCAAGGCTGGAGCAAGGCTGGGTCAGCGCCCGAACAGGGACAGGGCTAGGGGCAGGGCTAGGGACAGGGCTTCGGGCAGGGCCAGGGCGGCCCCAGTGACGTTGGTTCGGAAATCAGGGGCAAGGGCGCCGCGCCGGATATCGCCGGGCTGTGCCGGGTATAACCTGGCAACTGGCAATCGCGGAAATGGCATGCTTTGAAAGGAGGCAGCCGGTGTCAGGCAGCAGGCTCCCAGGCAGTGCCCGGCGCAAGCGCGGGGAACGCCGGAGGGCAGCGGCAATCCGAGCCGGCTCGGCGCGACGGCAGCCTACCGAAGTCATCCGGCAGCAGGCTGGCAGCAAGCAACTTGCCGAAGGCATTCAGCAGCACATCGGAAGTCAGTCCCTCGGGGCCCGCCAGCGCCGGACAGATGATCCACTTCGTGCCGTCCTTCACGAACACGCGCAATATCTTCACCTGATCCGCCGGCTGCAGCAGCAGATCCTCACCTTCCAGCCCCTGCAACCCGAAAGCGCGCAGGTAATCGTCGGCATGGCGATAGCCCAGGCAGACCACGATCTTTGGCCGCCAGCGCGCACGCATGTGCTGCAGAAAATGAAAGCGCCCACCCTGCCGGCACAGTGCCAGGTATCGATGCTTGGGCACAAGCGCCGTCTGGCCGCGAAACACCTTGGACCAAGGCATCAGGCCATCGAGCTGCGCGGGCAAGGGAAACAGGTTCAGCTTGAACTCGCAGCCATCGGGCGCGTAGAGCTGGCTCCGGTAATAGCGCCGCCAGTCGTCGTCGCCCAGAGCGACACCCAGCGCCTCTGCCCGGGCCGCAGCCATGAAGCGCGCAATGCGCTGATGATGAAGCCACTTGCCCATGTCCTCCAGATGCCGCGCGCGAAACGCCGCATCCCACGCGGGCGGCGCCGTGCGCGGCTGCAACGGCCTGGCAAGAGGCTCCAGCCACGGATGCGGGCTCCGGTCGCAGATCCAGACGGATGCCTGCGGGTTGCCCCCTTCCATACCGACATAGGACGCAAAGTATTGGTCCAGTTCCTGACTGGTAAATGTTTCCGGGTGTTGCATGAGTCCCCCTCACGGCAAAAAATGGGCTTCTCGCATGCATGCCGTAACTTGTCATGGCGGCGGCTGCCGGGTCCCGCATGCCCCTGAAATTCTTCACCAAAGGCTTCGCGCGGCAGGCGCGCCTGACCACGCTCTTATATCCAGGCCGCCTGACACATCATCGATGCGTCAGGCGAGTGCTTCTCATCCGGCTTGCCGCAGCATCACAGCCACATGCACGGCTGGGGCAGCGCCGGGGCGATTCCCGGTTCTTCCCAATGCCGGCGCGGGTCGGCAAAGCGCCCGATTCACATGCTTCGGCAAGAGAAGCCCGGCCAGCAGATCGGCATGTTCTTCGGGCCGGGCAAATCGTCACTGGGTTGAATAGATGCGGACCAGCCTAGCCTTAAGAGGCCAAGGCCGATAAGCCAGGATCCAGATGCAGATCATCGGGCCGACGACAGGAAGCAAGGCAAGATAGGCGTAATAGCCGCTGAAATGCGCAGCCTTGAACACCTTCCGGTAAGGCAGAAACCACAGCAGCTCAAAGAGCAGGAATCCCGGCAAATATATCCACATGATCTTGCTTCCTGTACGAATCCATTGTTCCCAGGCAAAGCACAAAGGGCAGACGGCGCCGCCCTGGCGCCTCCTCTATGAAGAATGCACCCGTCTCTTGCTTGATCGGCGGCGATTATGCTGCCTGGCAACGGATGCCATACCCCGCTAAAGGGGAGGACGCCGGAAGGCAGGGAGGGAAAACGAGAAAGCGGGGCACCCGCAGGAGGGGTATCAATCAGGGAACGCCGCCGGGCGATGGCGCTTGAAGAAGAGGCCGCGCAAATGGCGACAGGAGGCCGGGCCCCCGCCACGGGGGAAGGCGATGACAATGCCTTCCCAACAGCCCTCCGCATCCGTCCTGGGACGAGAACGCGGAGCGTCAAGAAAAGTGACTAAAAACAGACAAATAGGGGGCGACAGGCGCCGCCCCGGCGAGCCCGCGTGAATCAGCCCGCCTTCGACTCCTGGGCCGGGCCGCGGGCATTCCTGCGCTTGAGGGTATCGCTGGCCACGGATTCGGACAGGAAAAGCCACAAGGTACGAGCCCGGATCACGCCATCGCCCGGGCCATCGTGGGTCAGGCGGACGGCAAGCTCCTCCAGCTTGCTGAACATCTCCGGGCGAAGCTCGGCGCGCAGCACCGTCACCTGCGCCGCCGACACCTCGAACTCGTCGCGGTTACCGAATGCGCGGCGTTCCGCCAAAAACAACACGACCGCCAGCGCCGCCGCGCCAATCCCCACGCTGTGGAATCCATCCAGGTGGAAGCTGTCGGCCGCAAAGCACAGCACCGCCACGGCTGCCATCAGCGCAAAGGCGGTGCGCAGCAGCACAAAGCCGCGGGGGTTGGAAATCGTACGCGCGAGATCCTGCACCGTCGCAATTTCGTCCTGCTCGAGGATGTTGAGAACGTTGGTGGTTGAAACTTTCATTTTCTTACTGCCTTGTCTCATCGATTGGGTCGCGCATGCATGGCTACAGCGCAATGCGCGCCGCCGGTAGCGCGGGCAAACCGTTGCCCAAATAAACCGGCAGTGTATACGTATGCTGTCCAAGGCGCTTTAAACGCGGTGGCTAGGATACCTTCGTTTGCCCATTCGCGTACGTTGGCGCCAACTTGGGGCTCTTTGCGCTCTTTAAGCGATCTCTCCAAGCCCGCCAAGCCCATTTGCCACAGGCCTAAAGCCGATGTTAGCCCCGGGGCAGGTCGCGTCAATGCGCCGTTTGCCGTAGCCCCTCATCCTTTCGGCTGACGGCTGGGCGTGCGTTCCCCCACCTGGCGGCGATGACCGGCGCGGGCCGTACGCGAAATGTTCTAAATGTTTTGGGGGCGCGTCGATTGTGACGGCAAAGGGGAGGGGGCACCGGGTGCAATGTCTGGCATCGACAGCGCATGTGCTGCGGAATTCATGCCAGGCACTATGTGCTGGCCGAAGCGTCCAGCTCGCCGCCGATATCGCCGGATGCGTCGCGATCGCTATCCGTGCGCGCAGATCCGGCTATCCTGCGGCTGCCATGATCAGTCCGGCAGCGCGATTTCATCACCGGACAATCAGAGCGATCCTCCGGGCGTTCTCGGCACGTGGGGCGTTCTGATATTGAAATGCGGTTCGCCAAATGCCTCCAGCAGCCGAATGATCTCCCGCGCGGAATCTGCCCGCGTGGTACGGACCTCGCTGAGCCGCTTGGGCGCCGCCGCGCCACTGACGATGTAATGCCGCCGCACCGTCAGCACCGACTCGCTTGGCGCCGGAACCAGCACCGGCCCCGCATCCGCGTCCTTGTAACTGCCATAGGTCCAGCCCGACGGCGTCAGGTGCGCCTCGACCCAGGCCTCGCCAGACCCGCTCGCCGCGCGTGCCGCCAGCACACCGCCGTTGGTAGAACTTGAATCCTGCATTTGCTTCCGCCCTTCCAGGTGGCACGCAATGCCCGCGGTGCGCGATCAGCGCCAACTCCTGTGCGGCGCACATCGCAGCGCCAGCAAACCGGTGCCTTGACCATCGTGTGTCTGGGCGCAAGTCTGCTCTGGCAAAGCGCTGGTCGGTACCCTGCCTTGGTAGGCCCCACTCTTGCGCAGGGTAAGGCGGCAAGCACAACCGCAGAGGGAATCGCAGGGCATTCACGCAATCCGCCAAAGCGCGCCCTGCAAGCCATCGGCAGGCGAAATCCACGGCTTTCCCCCCATTAGCGTGGGGCCTACCTAAGCAGGGTAACTGTGCTCGGCACCCCCATCAATAATGCAACCCGGCAAGCGTGACCCCTTGCTAATTCCCGATAGGGTGTAGGCACTCCCCGCGCCTACACCCTCTTTTTTTGCGATGCATCGGCAAGTGAAGTGCGCCGGTCGACGCCATGCCAGGTATCCCCCGTTGCAGTAGCACCCCACGTGCACACGCGCGACACCGGTATCCGGCACCGGCATACATGAAGCGCCGCGTCTTGCCGAATTGAATCTATCCCCACCTTGGTGGGATACCGAAATTCGCGGCGCATAGCCGCCTTCGCGCGGAGAAAAACGTGGCCGGAAAGAACAGAAAAAATCGGCAAAAAAAGCGGAAAAAGCACCACGCAAAAAAGGCTCGCCCAAACGGGTGAAACACTCAACTTAGCGACGGATTTTTCCATCATGAACACGAGCCGGATTGTGCTGTATTACCCCTTTTGGGGGCATCCCCACTATTGTCGGGTCCACACTTCAGGGGGGATAGAAAACACGGCAAAAACGGCCGCTTCGCCTTGAAGACAGACCCGCAAGCGCCATACACTTCGCCGGTCTTCACGATCTGATGCAGTGCGAAAGCAATGTGTGAAGGCAGAAAAAAATCATCGCCGCAAAGTTCGTATCCGCCCGGCAGGCAAAAGAAGCGGAGAGGCACCGAAGCGTGCCGTGTTGGACAAGCGGATCCGTCGCAGCAATCCTGGACCGGGTAACCGACGGGTGCGCGGACCTTCGGGTATCAAGGGAATTATCTACACGTGTTCAAGCTTTCAAGCATTCAGTCTTGCCGTAGAGCGGTAGTGTGGCTGGGAATGGTTCCGCTGCTGGCATCCTGTGCGCTGGCGCCGGGCATGCGATTCGATCCAGGTCGCCCGCTCAATCCGGAAGATCCAAACTCCACGCCTAAAGTTACGCAGATTACGCCGGATCTGGTGCGTGCGCTGAAGGCGTCCACCAAGCCTGTGAATGAAGGCGTGGAGGATCTGTTTGGCACGGCGCAGGCTTATACGGTTGGCGTTGGCGATATCTTGTCTATCGTTGTTTGGGATCATCCGGAGTTGGTGTTTCCTACGCAGACCTATACGATTGGTAGCGCCATCACAACAGGCGGCGATCTCCCTGGCATGGGCGGGGCACCCAATGTCCCCGGGTATGTGGTCAGCCCTGCGGGTACGATCCAGTTTCCTTACGCCGGTGTGGTCACTGTGCTCGGTAAAACGCCAGACGAGATTCGAGGCGAATTGAGCAAACAGCTCAAGAGCGTTGTGAACATGCCGCAGGTAACTGTGCGCGTGCTCGCGTTTCGCAGCAAACGTGTCTATCTGGATGGCGAGGTGAAGGCCCCAGGCCCGCAAAATATCGACGACGTACCGATGACTCTCGTCGAAGCACTCAATCGCGCCGGTGGCATCAATACGACCACGGGTGACAACAGTCGCATCCGTGTATCCCGCAACGGCAAGAACTACGAACTTAGCTTGCCAGGCCTGTTGCGGCAGGGAATCGACCCAACGCGTGTCATGTTGCGCAACGGTGACATAGTGCGAGTGGAGCAGCGAGAGGACAGCAAGGTGTTCGTCATTGGCGAAGTGGTAAAGCCGTCTCCGGTGTTTCCGCGCAATGGTCGTCTAACACTGAACGAAGCCATTGGTGAGGCAGGCGGTGTGAATCCGCTCTCTGCCGACGCGAAAGAACTGTATGTAATCCGTAAGAACGTTGACGGTGAAGCCGAAGTGTTTCACCTCGATGGGAAATCACCTGTCTCACTTGCGCTAGCAGAATCGTTCGAGCTAAAGCCCAAGGATGTGGTGTATGTCGATGCAGCCGGTGTAGTCCGTTGGAGCCGCGTGATCAACCAGTTGCTCCCGCTCGGCAGCCTACTTAACTCAACTGCGTACACCCTGAAATGATTAAGACAGTACTCGTGGTGTGTATCGGAAACATCTGCCGGAGCCCGATGGCGGAGGGGTTACTCAAGCATGCATTGCCGGAGACAAAGGTGATATCCGCTGGTCTGGGTGCATTGGTGGGGCAACCAGCCGAGCCGCACGCGGTTGCGCTAATGAAAAGGCTAGGTCTCGATATATCTGGCCACCGTGCCCACCAATTGAACGGCACGCTTGCCAGGCAGGCGGACCTGATTCTTGTGATGGACAACGCGCAGAGGCAGGAAATACAGCGCCTGCATCCGGCAACAACTGGGCGGGTCTTCCGACTCGGCGAACTAGCAAAGTTTGATGTGCCGGACCCATATCGAGAAGCCCTGCCTGCCTTTGAGAACGCGCTCGAGTTGATCCAGCGGGGCGTGGAAAGCTGGGTGCCCCGCATCCGGGCCCTCCGATAACAGAATTCGCAGTAGAGAAAATGAATCAAAATCCTCCTCCCGTTCCTGTTGCCGGACCACCGGAAGACGAGATCGATCTCGTTCACTATTTGGATGTGCTACTTAACAGCCGCTTGCTGATTGCATCCATTGCCGCCGTGGTGATCACGCTTGGCATCGCCTATGCTTTCCTAGCGCGCCCTGTCTACCAAGCCGATATTCTGGTGCAAGTGGAAGACAATCCGAACAGCGCGAGTAGTCTGCTGGGCGATGTCTCTAGCCTGTTTGACGTCAAGGCACAAGCAACTGCGGAGATTGAGATTATTCGATCGCGGATGGTGGTAGGTAAAGCCGTGGATAACCTGCGCCTGTATATCTCCGCTAGGCCGAACTACTTTCCTTTTGTAGGCGCGTGGATCGCTAGCCGGGCAAAAGGGCTGTCGGAGCCGGGCCTGCTGGGCTATGGCGGCTTCGCATGGGCAAAAGAGTCGATCAAGGTGCAAATGTTTGATGTTCCCGATTCCCTTGAGGGCGAGAAATTCAAACTGGTGGCGTTGGGAGAGGGGAAGTATCGGCTCGAACAGAACAGCCTCGACAAACCTCTAGAAGGCCGCGTGGGTGAACTGCTGCATGCAGAGCAGAATGCCGGAGCATTTGACCTGCTAGTGACAGATCTCAAAGCCAAGCCCGGCGCTGTTTTCAATCTGACCCGTGCATCACGCTTGCAGACCTTGGAGCGACTGCAGGACCAACTCAAAATCGCCGAGAAGGGTAAGCAAAGCGGCATCATCGGCGCCTCGCTTGATGGTACTGACCCGGCGCTAACCGCAGGTATCCTCAACAACATCGGCGATGAATACGTCGCTCAGAATATCAAGCGCAAGGCCGCTGAAGCGGAGAAATCCTTGGTATTCCTTGGTGACCTGCTACCTCAGCTGAAAGGCGAGCTTGAGCGCGCAGAAGTGAAGTACAACGACATGCGCAACAAGCGCAACACTTTCAACCTCACTGAAGAGGGCAAGGCATTCCTGCAGGAGAGTGTCACAGTCGAAACTAGCTTGCTCGAACTGAAGCAGAAACGTACAGAACTGCTGACACGCTTCACATCTACACACCCAGGTATCCAGGCACTGGATCAGCAGATTTCCGCGTTGAGCGCGAAAGCTGCCAGCATGGCCGCCCAAATGAGGACGTTTCCAAATGTGGAACAGGACACCCTGCGTCTCATGCGCGATGTGCAAGTTAACAATGATCTCTACGTGGGTCTGCTGAACAACATGCAGCAGCTCAGGCTGGTGAAGGCGGGTAAAGTAGGTAACGTCCGGTTGCTCGACAATGCTCAGGTTCCCGAGCAGCCGATCAAGCCCAAAAAGGGCCAGACCATCGTACTGGCCGCTGTTCTCGGACTCCTGATAGGTGTGGTGGCCGCGTTTGTGCGCAACGCACTCTATGGCGGTATTACTGATTCGCAGGACATTGAGCAGCATACTGGCCTGAATGTCTACGCCACGGTACCCCTTTCCGTGGCACAGGTCGGGCTCACCGAGGAAATCCGGCAGCGAAAGCGCGGCAAGTTCCTGCTTGCGGACCTTTACCCCAACGATCCCTCGATCGAAAGCCTTCGCAGCCTCCGCACTGCACTGCAGTTTGCCATGCTGGATGCGGACAACAACCGTGTCTTGCTCACTGGCCCCACACCCGGCGTAGGCAAATCATTCGTCTCCGCAAACTTGGCTGTGGTGATGGCCTCAGGGGACAAGCGAGTTCTGCTAATAGACGCTGATATGCGCAAGGGCCACCTGAACCAATACTTCGGCAAAGAACGCTTGCATGGTCTCTCCGACGTTCTCGTGGGCCAGGTCACGTTCGATCAAGCCGTGCATCGTGGTGTATTCGATAACCTGGACTTCTTGAGTACAGGGGGATTACCGCCGAATCCAGCGGAACTATTGCTCAATGAGCGCATGGTGAAGCTGCTGAATGACGTGGGCGAGCAGTATGACTTGGTATTGATAGATACGCCGCCGGTTCTCGCCGTGTCAGACACTGCAATCCTAGCGGCGCGCTGCGGTACCGTTTTCCTCATCACGCGCTTTGAGAAGACGACCATCGGCGAGGTTGGGGAATCGGCGAAACAATTGCGCCAAGCTAATGCCGAAGTGAATGGCGTTGTTTTTAACGGATTAGACCCCAATGCTTATCGATACGGATATGGATCAAAGTATGGTCGGTATCGATATGCGTACTACGGCTACACAAGCGAGACTGGCAAGGTATAGAGGTAGATTAGATATGATCAGTAGGAGCGGATTCGACTGCCCCATAGCATGGGTTGAGGTTCCGTGCGCAGGCATCAACGTGGTGCATATGTTTATTCAGATCTGATGCACTTCCCGAGTTCGGCATCTCGATGCGATTGTTCCGCCTGTAGAGCAGTGTAACGAAGTTGCCTCTTGGGAGAAGAAGTCGATCGCACAGAAACGGACCTTCGCATAACGCAAGCCGATCTATGGTTGCTTTGACTAACTCTCCCTTAGCCTGTCTTGATCCTGGGAAATATATTTGTTGTCAATTGAATCCATGAAACTGGAAATAGACGTCGCGAAGATCGGATTCAGTCCTGGAGGCGCAATTGTAAAATGCCAAAAAACCGTTTCGCTCGCCAGAAAGCCGAATCGATAACGTGGGTCATCTAACCACGGTGCCCAGTTCTGGCTGCGGTGGAGTCATGGAGAATCGACGTAGCGTTTCGCGGAAAAAGCAAACCCTCGAAGCAACTGACTTTGTAAAGGAAGTATCAAAATCATGGATCTTAGCCAACAAACCATCGCCATCATAGGCTTAGGTTACGTCGGTCTGCCCTTGGCTGTTGAATTTGGAAAACGCCGCCCCGTTATTGGATTCGACATCAACCACGCCCGCGTCGAGGAGCTGCAAGCTGGCCTAGACAGCACGCGAGAGTGCAGTACCGAAGAGTTGGAATCTGCGACGCAATTGAGCTTCAGCTGCCAGGCAAGTGACCTAAAGGCCTGTAAGATTTTTATCGTAACAGTGCCGACGCCAGTGGATCAGGCAAATCGCCCTGATATGACTCTTCTGGTGAAGGCCAGCGAAACAGTAGGAAAGGTCATGCCTCAAGGGGCAGTGGTTATCTACGAATCTACCGTCTATCCGGGTGCCACGGAAGCAGTTTGTGTCCCCGTGCTAGAAAATGTTAGTGGCAAGAAATTCAATGTTGATTTTTTCTGTGGATACAGTCCGGAACGAATCAACCCCGGTGACAAAGAGCATCGTCTACCTGCCATTAAGAAAGTCACCAGCGGAAGTAACCCAGAAGTGGCAGAAGCCGTAGACCAGCTCTATGGACAAATTATTATCGCAGGTACCCACAAAGCAAGCAGCATCAAGGTGGCTGAAGCCGCAAAAGTAATTGAAAACACCCAGCGCGACGTCAACATCGCTTTGATGAACGAATTGAGCTTGATCTTTCACAAGCTGGAAATCGACACAGTGGAAGTGTTGCAAGCCGCCGGCACCAAATGGAACTTTCTGCCATTTCGCCCCGGCCTAGTTGGTGGACATTGCATTGGCGTAGATCCTTACTACCTCACCCACAAGGCGCAGGAAGTCGGGTATCACCCCGAAGTCATCCTTGCCGGCAGAAGAATCAACGACAACATGGCTGGTCACGTTGCTGATGAAACCATAAAGCTCATGTTGCGCAAAGGTCTGCCTGTGCTTGGCAGCAAAGTGCTAGTACTTGGTCTGACTTTCAAGGAGAACTGCCCCGACGTGCGCAATACCAAGGTCGCGGATATCGTACGGACCCTGCAGGGCTACAGCGCGCAGGTGGATGTGTACGACCCTTGGGTAAACCTCGAGGAAGCCGAACACGAGTATGGATTGAAGTGCCTAGCCGACATGCCTGCGCCCGACCAATACGCCGCCATTGTGCTCGCTGTAGGCCACTACCAGTTCGTGGCTCTTGGCGAGCAGAAAATCAGGGCATTAGGTAAGCCAGGGGCCGTGCTGTTTGACGTAAAAAGCATCCTGCCGCTGGGCGCCGCCGACGGTCGCCTTTAAAAAATATTCGATCGTTTGAAATCCTTCGCATGACAAACATCAACACACAGTCCGACGCATACGATTCTCTCAAAGAACGCTTGCTCCACGAGTCCCACACTTGGCTCATCACCGGTGTAGCAGGCTTTATCGGCAGCAATCTGTTGGAAACTCTGCTCAAATTAAACCAACGCGTCGTCGGTCTCGACAATTTTTCTACCGGCTTTCAGCGCAACCTCGACGAAGTGAAGAGTTTAGTCACAACCAAACAGTGGGCGCGCTTCACTTTCATAGATGGCGATATTCGCAAGCTAGAAGACTGCCACAGCGCATGCTCAGGGGTTGAATATGTACTGCACCAAGCTGCCTTGGGCAGCGTCCCGCGAAGCTTGGCAGATCCCATCACCTCTAATAGCGCCAATGTTACAGGATTTCTAAACATGCTGGTCGCTGCACGTGACGCAGATGTGCATAGCTTCACGTACGCCGCCAGTAGCAGCACTTATGGCGACCACCCGGCCCTACCAAAAGTGGAAGACAACATTGGCAAGCCTCTGAGCCCCTACGCCGTCACCAAGTATGTCAACGAACTATACGCGGAAGTATTCGCTCGTTCATATAGCTTCAAGACAATCGGCCTTCGCTATTTCAACGTTTTTGGAAAACGACAGGACCCTAATGGGGACTATGCCGCCGTCATACCGAAATGGATTTCGGCTCTGCTAAAGGGAGAGACGGTTTACATCAACGGCGACGGCGAGACTAGTCGCGATTTTTCATATGTAGAGAATGCAATTCAGGCCAACTTGCTAGCAGCTACCTCGAGCGAGGAAGCGAGAAATCAAGTCTACAACATGGCTGTCGGTGAGCGAACCTCGCTTAATACTCTATTCAGCCTGCTAAGAGCCAATCTGGCGCGGTACGGCGTCCCTCAGGATACTCAACCAACCCACCGCGACTTCCGTGCCGGTGATGTTCGCCACAGCTTAGCCGATGTCCAGAAGGGGCGCGAGCTCCTGGGCTATCGGCCTCGCCACAGATTGGCTGAAGGAATCGCAGAGGCAATGCCTTGGTACGTTGGCCTTCTGCGCGTGCAGTAATTGAATAAGGTTGAATCAATTGACACGAGCTAGGAGCAAAGGAGTTTTCGCTGGAATCCTTGGTGGTCTAGCGGGGCGTGGCTTCTCATTAGTTGCCCCTCTTATTGTTATGCCTGCCATGCTGAATTATTTGGGGGCGAGCAGTTTTGGCATATGGATGACAGCTGTATCGCTAACTAGTATGGCGATGTTTGTTGATTTTGGTATTGGGAACGGGTTGCTAACGCGCCTTTCTATCTCCTTTGGCTCCGCTGATTACAGTAGCATGCGGAGATATATAGCCAGTGCCTATGCCGCGTTATCGGCAATCGCAGTGGTGATTTTAATTTTATTTGCAGCCACTCTTTATGCGGTCCAATGCGGTTGGCTTGAAAAAGTTGGGTTGAGGATTAATTCTGACTCACTAAAGATATTCGTTGTGTGCCTTGTTAGTTTTATAGTTGGCATACCGATTTCAGTTATTCAAAGGGTTATGTATGCATGTCAGAGGGCTTGGTTAAGTAATATCTGGCAGATAGCTGGAGCGTGTTTTTCGGTTGTATTTTGCCTTGTTGGCATAAAGCTGTCGCTAAGGCCCTGGGAAGTGATTGGCGCGTATTCGGCATTCCCGTTATTTGCGATGCTAGTGTCCGCGATATGGTTTTACCGGAAAAATCCTGAATTCAGGCCGGGAATATCAGATGTTTCCGGAGGGCACGCCGCAGATCTACTTAAAATTGGAAAAAATTTCTTCCTTCTATCAGTAATGACATCGGTCGCGCTAAACGTGGACAACATGATTGTGGCTCACAAATTAGGTGCGCAAGCGGTGATGGAATACGCTGTTCCTGCAAAATTAGTATCTTTGTTAAGCTTGGTCGTTACTACGCTATTTATGCCCCTGTGGGCGGCAAACGGTGAGGCTTTAGCAAAAAAAGACTATGTCTGGGTAAGGAGAACCACATTAAGAATGAGCCTTTATGGCGGTATTGCAGTGTTTGCCGCTGGAGGCGGGTTGGTCGTACTTGGTGGGCCCATTTTGAGGGTATGGATGGGCCGGGATTTTGGTGATCAGACTGAGTTGCTTCTATTTTTATCGTTGCTCCCATTTTTTATGGCCATTACGTCTCCGTTTAATATGATTTTAAATGGCTTGGGGATCGTTAGGCTTCAAGTGTTGGCGTGGTTTATGTTTCTAGCCTTATCAGTGCCGATAAAGTGGTTTGCTCTGAGTGAAGGTAATTTGTGGGTAATACCTGCAACTAGCGCGATAGTCTATTTTTTGACAATAAGTATTTCTGTCTGTGTGTATATTTATCGAAATATACCTGGCTTTGGCGTTTTCTCGATGACTAGATTTGTAGATGGCGTGGAGAGGTCGTAGTGAATATCGCGTATGTAGGGCCATTTTCATTTCCGGCGTCAAGCGCTAATTCCCTGAGGATTAAGGGTATGGCGGAGGCGCTAGCTATGGCAGGCGACGAGGTTGATATCTGTTCGAGTATCCCGTCACGTGAGAAAAACATAGGCGTCGGGTTGAATGAAAAAATACGCATTCACGCAGTAGATGAATATGAAGACGGACTCTTCTCTTCTGTGAGCTCGGGTTTTCGAGGGCTATTTCTTGGAGATATTACTCTCCGTTGGTTGGAATCACTAAACCGAAAACCGGATGCTATCGTCCTTTATGGAACGCATCTTGGGTATCTTTTGAGATTGCTTCCATATTGCAAGAAATTCGATATACCTTTGCTTTTAGACGTGGTGGAGTGGTATGACCCGCGGCATCTTCCGGGCGGAATTATTGGGCCATTCGCCGCATCAAATGAACTAAGTATGCATTTTTTTGCAAAGAAAGCTGATGGCATGTTTGTAATTAGTAAATTTTTGCAAAATCACTTTGATAGGTGCGGTTGTAAGACGCTAAGAGTTCCACCTTTGTTCTCCTTCTCCTCGGAAACGTCGAAGGACTCGAATGGGGAGAGCGAAGGAATAAATCTCTGCTATGTCGGGTCTCCAGGCAAGAAGGAGGATATGGAGTCGATCTTCTTGGGCTTGCAATTGGCCTATAGGAAAGGCGCTAAGTTCACGATGCATATGGTCGGAATGACATATGACCAGTGCGTGCGAGATTTCCGGATGGAAGCGCTGGATGTGTTGAAGAATAAGAATGTTGTCAAATTTTACGGTCGCCTTAAAAATGACGAAGCAAAGATCATTATTTCAAAGTCCGATTTTATGGTCTTAGTTAGAAAGGATCTCCGCTTCACGCGAGCAGGCTTTCCATCGAAGATTGCCGAGAGTCTTTGCTTGGGTGTACCTGTCATGGCGAATTTGAGCAGTGATCTGGGTGACTACCTTCGGGACGGCGATAATTCTATTGTTGTTGGTGGAGCAAATTCGGAGGATTTCTGTGATGCCGTGTTGCGGGCATCTCATCTAGACATGAGTGAGCGCGCTCGTATGAGAGCATCCGCGCTCAGCTGTGCAGAGGCTAATTTCACGGTCAGTTCTTTCTCAAATAGGATTTCGAATTTCATAAGAACGATCCACTGAAATTAATATTGTCTGATCTAATTTTTCGATATATAAATCATTATTTCTTGTAGCGATTTTTGCATCGAATAACAAGATTTAGTGAATTATCGACGATTCTTTGTGTTAATTGTCTGGTTAATTCACTTTGTGCGGACAATAGCTAGGAGAGGTTAGTGGAAAGGCATGTTATGCAACATTGCTTCGGTAAGACCGGCACCGGCGGTCCAGTCATGGCATTTGAGCGGTTGATCAATAATTCAACTTGGCGCTATTCTCAGATCAGACAGGTTGAGCCGGCTGGCGGATTAAATTTCGCTCTTATTCGACGCTTTGTAGCCGAAATTCGTTCCGAACGACCGAAGCTGATTCATGTTCGAGGACTAGGAAATGAGGGGTTTCACGCTGCATTGGCAGCGCGGATTTCCGGTGTTCCGAATATCTTGGTGTCTATTCACGGAACCCATCGTGACTTGACTAAACCAGGAAGCAGCCTACGCCATAGCATTGTCAAAGATTTTCTTGAGCCACTCACTTTAACTATGGCCTCCCACATTGCTACGGTTTGTGAGTTTGGAGCAAGGCGAAGCTTTCTTGCTGCTCATCGCAGTAAGCTTGTGGGGGTGGTGCCGAATGGAGTGATTCTTCCTGATGCTTCACAGCTCCACAATACCTCTATTAGGGAGGGATGGGACATACCGGGGGATTGGCTTGTTGGTGTCTGCGTATCCCGTGTGACAGAAGAGAAAGGATATCGGGTGCTAGCAAAGGCACTAGCGATTTTAGACGGGAGCGTCCGTAATTTTGCTCTGATGATTATCGGAGGCGGTGATGAGGATGGACGCTTACGAGCATTGTTTATTAATTTGAAGAACATAAAAGTAAATTTTGTCGGCCATCGGAACAATGTAGGGGATTTTTTGGCGGCAAGCGATTTTTTTATATTCCCATCCTTACACGAGAATCTATCGAATGCCCTGATTGAAGCGATGGCGTATGGGCTACCCGTAATAGCAACGGAGGTCGGAGGTAATACTGAGGTAGTGGCTAAAGGTGGCGGAGTTTTGATTCCTGCTGATGATTCCAAGGCTCTCGCCAGCGCAATCAGCCGTTTTTTGGACGATGGCGTGTCCAGGACGTCTATGGGAAATGAAGCCCGTGAGAATATCCGTCAGAACTACTCCCTGCAGAAAATGGTAACCGGTTGGGAAACGATTTATTCAAGAATTTTGGATGATGGCCATGGTAAAGCCTAGAGTTCTGCTTCTTGGTTTCACGATACCTGATGCTCTGGCTCGCCATCTCTTTTCGATTGACAGTACGCCGGCGGTTCAGACCCACAAATTTGCCTGGAGCCTGGTTAGGGCACTACAGGCCGGGTTCGGAAAGATTGTATTGGCGTCGGCTAGTCCCATTCAGAACTATCCCCTTGGTCGTCAGCTTCTGTTTCGAGGGGGGGGCTTCGAAGAGCGGGGCACCGAAGGCGTATTGCTCGGCTTCATCAATCTTTTGGTGTTGAAGCACATAACCCGTTTTCTAGCTTGCGTATGGACCGTGCCGCAGATGTTGACCAGATATCAGGTTGATCTGGTTTTTATCCACGGAATCCACACGCCATTCTTACTATTTGGCTTGTTAGCTCGAGTCTTCGGTAAGAAGGTAGTAGTGATACTTACCGATCCACCGGGCGTGCAACTTCCGACGGATAGCAGTCTTTCGAGAGTTCTTAAGAGACTGGACGTCCAACTGGTAAGTTGGGTACTGGAGCATACGGATGCAGTGATTGCGCTCGCGCCGGAGCTGGTAAGGAGATTTTCTATTCGCAAGCCGACGTTGATATTTCCAGGAATTATTGACTCCGTCATTGTCTCGGAGATTGCTAAGGTAGATCGGCAAAAAAAGACGTCGATGGAGCCCTTCACAATCGCCTATGCCGGAGGGCTGAGTAAGGCTTACGGTGTTGATCGATTGTTAGACGCAATAGCGGGGTTGGAAGGTATTAATGTGCGTTTAAAGTTGTTTGGGAGAGGTGATCAGGAAACGAGAATTCGCGAGTTGGTAACCCATGACAATCGTTTTCAGTATGGTGGGTTTCTTAGCAATGAACTATTAGTTCCCGAGCTTGTCGGCGCCGACTTGCTAATTAATCCTAGGCCAACAGGGGAAGAATTCTCTGTTATGTCATTCCCTTCGAAGTTGATTGAGTACCTAGCTATGGGGCGACCAGTACTTACCACGCGTATTAAAAGTATTCCAGATAGTTATCGGCCGCATTTTTTCTATATTGATGACGAATCAGTCGAAGGCATGAAAAATGCAATAGTGACAACCATGAGAATGGATTCCACATGCAGAGAGAATCACGCTCTGCGGGCCGGTGAATTTATAAGAAATGAGGCTTCGGAGATTGCGGTTGGTAAAAAAATAGCCAATCTGCTTGGTTCGATAAGCAAAGATTATTGAAATAAAGACTACGGAGAGAATGCAATGTTCAAAGAAAAGAATCTACTAATCACCGGTGGCACCGGTTCATTCGGAAACGCCGTGCTAAAGAGATTCCTTGATACGGAAATTTCTGAGATTAGAATTTTCAGCCGCGACGAGAAGAAGCAAGACGATATGCGGAAGCGATATAACAATCCCAAGCTGAAGTTTTACCTTGGTGACGTTCGCGACGCGCGTAGTGTGATCGGGGCGATGCGTGGGGTGGACTATGTTTTTCACGCTGCAGCGCTCAAACAGGTTCCATCTTGTGAGTTCCATCCGATGCAGGCGGTCGGTACGAATGTGCTGGGAACTGAAAATGTGCTGGAGGCAGCAGTCAATGCTGGCGTGAAACGAGTAGTGTGTCTCAGCACCGATAAGGCTGTGTATCCCATCAATGCAATGGGTATTAGCAAGGCCATGATGGAAAAGGTGATGGTGGCCGCTAGTCGTAACCTAGAAGGCACTGGCACAGTAATCTGCGGCACACGCTATGGCAACGTGATGGCGTCGCGTGGTTCTGTGATTCCGCTTTTTGTTGAACAGGTTCTAGCGGGCAAGCCGATCACGATAACAGATCCTAGCATGACCCGGTTCATGATGACATTAGCTGACGCGGTGGACCTAGTGTTGTATGCATTTGAACACGGTAACAACGGGGATATCTTCGTGCAGAAGGCACCAGCGGCTACCGTGCAAGTTCTTACCTCGGCTCTCCTAGGCTTGATGGGGAAGCCCGATCACGAGGTGCGTGAGATAGGTACTCGCCATGGTGAGAAGCTTTACGAAGCACTGCTCAGCCGTGAGGAGATGGCCTGTGCTGAAGATCTTGGAGATTACTTCCGCATGCCGCCCGATGGGCGCGATCTGAATTACGCCAAGTTTGTGGAGAAGGGCGAACGACGCATCACCAAGAGCACGCATGGCGAAGATTACAACTCACATAACACTACGCGACTAGACGTCGAGGGCATGAAGGCGCTCTTGCTGAAACTCGACTTCATGCAACGCATTGCACGTGGCGAGCACGCCGTAGCGGAGGAATGAGGCTATGAAAGTACTGATTACCGGGGCCAACGGCTTTGTGGGCAGAAATCTGCAGTTACACCTCGCTGAGCGCGAGGACGTGCAGGCCATATGCTTTACGCGCGACGATGATGTAGGCAGTCTGCCCGCCTTGTTGGATGGTGTGGACTTTGTTTTTCATCTTGCAGGTGTGAACAGGCCAAGAGATCCGCAGGAGTTTGTTGCCGGCAACGTGGAATTGACGTTGGCGCTATCCCAGTCGATCGGTGCGGTGGCGGAGAGCACTGGCAAGAAGATTCCTATTGTTTATACGTCTTCCATTCAGGCAGAACGCGACAATCCTTATGGTCAGAGCAAGCGCGGAGGGGAAGAGGCCTTGCTCGCCGTTGCAGATAGAAGCCAGGTGCCGGTGTATATTTTCCGGCTGCCCAATGTGTTTGGAAAATGGTGCAAGCCTAACTACAACTCTGCTGTGGCAACGTTTTGCCATAACATTGCGCGAGGCTTACCCATACAGATCAATGACCCGGCGGCGCCGGTTACGCTCGTGTACGTGGACGACGTGATTGAACGCTTTGTCCAGCTAATGGATGGCGTCGACGCTAACGTGGGATCAGATGACCCCGGTTTTTCCACCGTGACACCCCAGTACACCACGACTGTGGGTGAGTTGGCAGCGCAGATTCAAGCCTTTAAGGACAGCCGTGCCACGCTTATGACCGAACGAGTAGGTACTGGGTTGGTGCGGGCACTTTATTCAACCTACGTTAGTTACCTGCCGGTTGAGGAGTTTGCATACTCAGTGCCGCAGTACGGTGATCCGCGTGGCGTTTTTGTCGAGATGCTTAAGACACCAGACACTGGGCAATTCTCCTTTTTTACCGCCCATCCTGGCATCACGCGTGGTGGTCATTATCATCACAGCAAGACCGAGAAATTCTTGGTGATCAAGGGGCAGGCCCGATTCAAGTTTCGTCACATGCATACCGGCGAGGCGCATGAATTGGTTACCATTGGCGATAAGCCCGAGATTGTGGAAACAGTGCCAGGCTGGACGCATGACATAACCAATGTTGGCACTGACGAACTGATCGTCATGCTCTGGGCCAACGAGGTTTTTGATCGCGCCCGGCCTGACACCTTTGCTCATCCGCTGTAAGCAGGAACGATATGAATAAACTGAAAGTCATGACCGTAGTCGGAACACGTCCGGAGATCATTCGTCTTTCGCGCGTAATGGCACGGCTCGATGAGCACTGCGACCATGTTCTAGTGCATACAGGGCAAAACTACGATTACGAATTGAATCAGATATTCTTTGATGATCTTGGTATTCGTAAACCGGATCATTTTTTGAATGCTGCGGGTGGCGGTGCAGCAGAAACTATTGGCAAGATCATTATCGCCGTGGATGGTGTGCTGGCTATGGAAAAGCCGGAGGCCATGCTTGTCCTGGGCGATACAAATAGTTGTATGGCTGTCCTACCCGCTAAGAGGCGCAAGACGCCTGTGTTCCATATGGAGGCGGGAAATCGCTGTTTTGATCAGCGAGTGCCGGAAGAGATCAATCGCCGGATCGTTGATCACACAGCAGACGTCAACCTAACCTACAGTTCCATCGCGCGCGAGTATCTGCTACGCGAAGGCTTGCCGCCAGACATGGTGATAAAGACCGGTAGCCCGATGGCAGAGGTCTTGGCACATTATCGACCGGGCATTGAAGCGTCGGATGTGCTGAATCGACTCGGATTAACCGAAGAGCGATTTTTCGTCGTGAGTGCCCATAGGGAGGAGAATATAGATTCCGACGTGAACTTTGGCAGGTTAGTGAGGGTGCTGAACACCGTCGCTGAGCACTATGGCTTGCCAGTTATTGTGTCGACTCACCCGCGCACGCAGAAACGTGTTGACGCAATTGGCGCGCAATTTCATGCCATGGTGCAGCTCCTCAAACCGCTTGGGTTCACGGATTACAACAAGCTGCAAGTGGCGGCCAAGGCAGTGCTGTCCGATAGCGGCACCATCAATGAAGAATCGTCCATTATGAATTTCCCAGCGCTGAACTTGCGCGAGGCACATGAGCGGCCGGAGGGCATGGAGGAGGGCGCAGTGATGATGGTTGGTTTGGAAGCGGAACGCGTGATGCAGGGCCTTGCGATCCTGAGTAGTCAGTCACGAGGCGAGGTACGTCTTTTGAGGCAAGTCGCGGACTACAGCATGCCCAACGTTTCCGATAAGGTACTAAGGATAATCCATAGTTATACAGATTATGTGAACCGCGTTGTGTGGAAAAAATACTGATACTGAGGTAAATACGTTGCGGATAGTCTTCGTATCACAGATCTTTGATCCGGAAAACTCGATCAAGGGCTTGGAGTTCGCGAAACGGCTTAGTGCGCTCGGTCATGAGGTCGAGATTGTAACTACGTTCCCGAGTTATCCGGGAGGGAGGATATTCCCTGGGTACAAGGTCAGTTTGATACAACGATCTGTTGTGGATGGAGTAACGGTAGTAAGGTTGCCAACATTCGTAAGCCACGGAAGATCTGCCGTGAAGAGAATGATGAGCTATGCCTCATTCGGTATGGTTGCGTCGTTTTATTCTCTTTTTTTCTTGAAAAGGCCGGATGTTTTGTATGCTTACTACCCGCCGGTAGTCGTTGGAATAATGGCGGCATGCGTTTCTCGGTTTAGGAAAGTACCATTTGTTTATGATGTGCAGGACCTTTGGCCTGAGGCTCTTGTTGCCACCGGGGCGGTGAAGGAAGGCCGAATAACCGCCATCATCGATAAGATTTGTGGCTGGATTTATAGGAAAGCAGCTCGCGTTGTCGTTTTGTCAGATGGATACCTTAATGCTATTGCGCTTAAAGGAGTGCCAAGAGAGAAGATCGAAAGGCTATTCAATTGGTGTGATGAAAGTCGCATGAAAACCGATTTAGAGACTTCCGATGAAATTTTTGAAAATGGTTTCTTTAACATACTTTACGCGGGAAATATGGGGGCTGCGCAGTCCCTTGAGCATGTCATCGATGCAGCAGAGTTGTTACGGAAATCTGGAGAAAACCGGATAAGATTTGTTTTTCTCGGGGCGGGTGTTTATAGTGAAGCTCTAAAAAAGAAAGCATCTGATCTAGCTCTTGATAATGTCAGGTTTTTCCCGCAAGTCCCCGTCGAGGAAGCGAGCAGAATAATTCCAGCGGCGGACGCGCTGTTGGTACATCTCGCCGATGAGAAGGTATTTGAGATAACGATACCATCTAAAACGCAAGCCTATCTAATGATGGGGCGGCCGATATTAATGGCAGTAAGAGGTGATGCAGCATCTATTGTCAAGGAAGCCGGCGCTGGTATGGTGGTTGAACCCTGTCAACCGGAGCAATTGGCACGCGCCGCTCAAGCAATGTCGAGTATGTCCGCACTGGAGTTGGGTGCGATGGGGCGCAATGGACGTGACTATTATCTAGCGCACATGAGCATGCAAAATGGTGTGAAGAAGGTTGAGTCGATGCTGAAAGGGATCGTTAAATTTTCCTGACTAAGAGAGGTAACGGGGTATGCGAAGGCTCGCAGAATATGAGGATCTTAATCAGATTGTTGATGTTCATGTGGTGGCATTTCCGGGTTTTTTCCTTACGTCTCTCGGTAAGCCCTTCCTGAGGGTTATGTATCACGCCTTTCTGAATAATTCTGGCAGCATATTTCTGGTCGATGACGTAGATGGAGAGATAAATGGATTCGCTGTCGGAATGTTGAAGACGGCGAGCGGAGATAGGGGCTTGGCGATCAAGTTTTTACCGAAGTTCTTGGTTGCAATTATTCCAGCTGTTCTGCGAAATCCATCTGGTGTTTTTGCGCGAGTCTGGAGACAATTTTTTAATTATGGCGGACAGCCGGACATACCGGAAGGGGCGGCTATTTTAAGAAGCATTGGGGTTTCTCCGAAAAAAAGGGGAGGTGGGGTTGCCGGTAAATTGCTCTGCGAATTCGAGAAGATATCGATGCAGAAGGGAGCCTCAAAGGTTGTACTGACGACCGATGCCGAGAGTAATGATAGAGCGATTAATTTCTATTTGAAGAATAATTATAAAATCAATCAGAAATTTAAGCAGGATAATTCGAG
This sequence comes from Cupriavidus sp. 96C5-1, assembly GCF_057798855.1. Lineage (NCBI taxonomy): Bacteria > Pseudomonadati > Pseudomonadota > Betaproteobacteria > Burkholderiales > Burkholderiaceae > Cupriavidus > Cupriavidus sp. 96C5-1. Next base: position 47,953 of record NZ_JBYOJU010000016.1, read on the forward strand.
ATCCATGCTAGTGATGCAAAAAATATTTCCGTCTACTAATTAAAAACTGGGGTAAATGATGAGTGATTTGGACAAGAAATTTCTACCATTTGCTCTTCCTGAGATCGGCGAAGAGGAAATTGCGGATGTTGTAAGCGCATTGCGTTCTGGATGGGTTACTACTGGGCCAAGAGCCAAGCAGTTTGAATCCGATTTTGTTCAATTTCTTGGGGGTGGTGTCGAAGCTGTCGCTGTCAATTCGGCTACGGCAGGTTTGCACTTGGGGCTGGAGGCTCTGGGGATTGGGGCTGGTGATGAAGTGATTACAACTACACATACATTCACGGCTACTGCGGAGATTATTCGCTATCTGGGCGCGGATCCGGTATTTGTGGATGTCAATGCGGACACGCTTTGTATTGATGTGGATGCCGTAGAAGCTGCAATCACGTCGCGTACCAAGGCGATTATTCCTGTGCATTTTGCTGGACGAGCTGCGGATATGCAGAGATTGCTGCGGGTCGCTCGGGAACACGGCCTGTATGTCATGGAAGATGCAGCGCACTCTCTTCCGACGACGTGTGATGGCAAGCTAGTCGGTACGTTGGATAGCGATGTGACAGTGTTCAGCTTCTACGCGAACAAGACTATTACGACCGGGGAAGGTGGAATGTTGGTCACACGTAACCCGGAGATCGCTAGGCGCGCTCGCGTAATGCGCCTCCATGGTATCAACCGGGATGCATTTGATCGATTTACGTCGAAGGCGCCGAGCTGGTACTACGAAATTGTGGCACCAGGATTCAAATATAATATGACGGATATTGCGGCATCGATAGGTATCCATCAGCTAAAAAAGGCGCACGGATTCCAGAAAAAACGCTTGGATATTGCGGCTATGTATGATGAGCAGTTGGCCGATCTGCCAGTAATTCGTCCCCCTCATGCTGAACAAGGCGACACACATTCATGGCATCTTTATGTAATTAGACTCGACGACTCGGTCAAGGTTAGCCGTAATCACGTGATTGATCGGATGTTCGAGCAGGGAATTGGATGCAGCGTGCATTATATCCCATTGCACTTGCAGCCGTATTGGCGGGACACTTACAAGTTGACACCTCAGATGTTCCCTCGGAGTCAGCAGATTTATGAGAGGACACTGTCATTGCCAATATATACGCGCATGACGGAATCAGATGTTAATCGTGTCATCGTCGCTTTAAAAGCAGCTATACAGTGATGGCGAAGCGCTTGTTTGATTTAATAGCGAGCGGATTTGGGTTGCTTGTATTATCACCAGCCCTTCTATTTATAGCTCTTGCTGTCAAAATTGATTCTCCAGGGCCAGTTTTTTTTCGACAGGAGCGAGTTGGACGTTTCGGAAAGAAATTCCGTATCCACAAGTTCCGGACGATGGTCACCGATGCAGAGATCCGCGGATTACAGATAACAGTGGGAGCGGATACAAGAGTAACTCGCGTAGGCTTAACGTTGCGTAAGTACAAGTTGGATGAGCTTGCCCAATTGATCGACGTATTCTCGGGTGAAATGAGTATGGTTGGCCCTCGGCCAGAGGTTCCTCGTTATGTGGCCTGCTACCCAGAGGAGACGCGCGATATTGTGTTGTCGGTCAAGCCGGGAATTACAGATCGAGCATCCATCGAGTTCAAGGACGAGAATGAGATTCTTGCCAAGACCGAGGACCCGCATCACGCTTACGTTAATGAGGTATTACCGATCAAGCTCCGTTATTACACAGATTATGTGCGGGAGCGCACCTTCCTTGGAGATCTTAGAATCATAAATGCTACGCTGATAGCGCTGGTTCGCAGGTAAGCTGGCAACGATAACTATGGATTTCATTTGTTTTCGATGCTATTTTCGGGCAAATTGGATAATCTGTATATGACGCTGTGGGCACATGTTATTCCCTTTGGTAACAGTTCATGGACTTTTCCGCTTGCTATATCCATCGCGATCGTCTTGCTCCTAGCGGGTTATCGGGCAAGCGCTTTGCGTTGGCTGGTGTCCTTTACCGCAAGTATTACGGTGATCATCGCGGGGAAGCTAGCTTTCGACCTGGGGGGATGGTGTCTGCCGTCAATAGGCCTCTACAGTATCAGTGGCCACGCTATGCAGACTATGGCAATTTATCCGCTGCTATTTATGATGATGGGATCCATGTTGAACACGCGGGCGGCACGATGGGGCTTCTATCTGGGAGTTGCGGTAGCGCTATTTATGGCGGTTACGCTTGTAGCCGGCAATTATCACACGCTGTCCGAAACTGTAGCCGGCATAACGGTTGGATTGGCCGTCGTTCATACATATTGGCGCTGGAAGCCGCATCTGGGAGCGATTAACTCGGCACTGCTAATTGGCCTTCCCATTTGTTTTTATGAATTGACTGATTGGCACGGTGCGGTCAATCCTGCTAAGCACGCTATTTGGCGCGGAGTGGCCCATTGGCTGGGTGTCACGGAATACTATTCTCGATGGATTTATCCGAATCCGAATGGAATCGGAAGGGCTGTTTTGGTAATAAAAGGTCATATTTGATGTGAGAAACGTGATATGCCGAATTTGAAGATAGTTTTGGTGAAATGTAGGTGTTTTTCGGTTTGTATATCCGTTTGATTTAATTTTTATTCTTTGGGTGGTGCTGAGGTGTGATCTGGAAATATGAAAGGTACGTATTTTAAATAGCTACTTCGAGCAAATAAATGCCATTGAATATACAATCTGCTATCAAGATTTTTGTACTTGTGATTGCGTTGAATTCGTATGGCTGCGCGGCAACGGATTCGCAAGTCGCTTCCATTGGAAAGCCATATGGTCTAAATCCGCTGCCAAATTATAAGGATTACTCCCAAAAGGAAATTGAATCAGTACTAACGGATGGTATGCTGGCTAATGGGAGAATGTGGGTATCACGACAGGCGTTGACCTGGACGCATACTGCGAGGATTTCGCTGTCTCTCGACTTGAAGGACCTGACTAATTTAAGTCAGATTGCTGTGCATTCCGGAGCCGGATTAGGAGGCGGTGTTAGTTTTCCATATCATATCTACGTCTACGTAAGCCAGGATGGCAAGAATTTTGCCTATGCTGGAGATATGATGAAGGGAGCAGACAGGTCCGTTGAGGAAAGCTACGTCGAGAGAGAATTCTTGTTGGATAGGCTCAATGTGCAAGCACGATTTGTTAGGATTGAAGTCATTACACCGCCCACATATTTCTCGTTGGATGAGATTATAGTAAAACGTGGTGGCTCCGAGGGTAGTGATACCAGCTTCCAAATAGGATTGGAGGATTTGAGTGGGGACGTGGATAGAAGAAGGGATGTTGATTTAAATGCATCATATAGATCAAATGATGAATTCAGCCTTAAAAAAGTTGGTGCTTCGAACTATGGCGATTTAAATAAAAGAAGGAGCGATATATTGCGGGGTCGCTATCCGGGGCGCGAGTTTGTTGTTCAGATCACTTCGCCTTGGGCGGCAATATCACCGCTGGAAATTCCTGCGAGCGTGTCGAATGTTAGCACATTCACAATGCTGTTACCAAATGGCGGGTGTGATTACAGATCATTTATCGTTAGCAATAGCTCTAAAAAAGATATCGATATCTCTATCGATAAGGAAGTGCCTTTGGCTGCATCCTTTAATGTGGACGTATTCGAGGCAAAGGAGGTGCGTGACGCGACAGGAAAGGCATCCTTCGATCCGTTGGTCGAATTGGGGAAGAATTTTTCGATGGTTGCCGGCACGTCAAAGTTCATTATGCTACGGTTCTGCGGTCGCCAGCCGGGAGAGGCAATATATCGGCTCAGAATGACGAGTGGGGTGGAAGATTTTGTACTAAGCGGTACGGTGAAGACAGTATCGATTGATCTGATGAAAACAGCATTGGATTCGACGACATGGAGCTATCTAAATGTCGGTGATCTGCGTACGCTTGGAACGAAAGCTGTGGAAGATTTGGTGAGCCATCATGAGACAACTGTTATCGTTCCGGTAGGATCTTTGGGTGCATATCCGGATAAGAATATAGGAAAGTTAGACGAATATTTGTCTCTATATGATGGAGTAGTGAAGAGCGGGAGAGTGACAAAAGTTGTACTTTTTTTCTCATTAAAAGGGAAGGCGGATCTTGGTTCCGATTCTTGGAGGAAGGAGTTTGTTGATTGGTACAGCGGTGCTATCCGCATACTAAATAAGCATGGCTGGAGGTCCAGTCAAATTTATTTGTATCCGTATGATGAGCCATCAATGGAAACTGTGCCAGAGGCGGTCTCATTCTATCGTTGGGTGAAATCCAGTATCGTTGGCGTGAAATTATTTGCCACAGCTGGCAATAAAGCCGCGCTGGCGTTGCGCGGAATAGTGGATGTTTTGGTGGTGCAGCCAGATCTGGTTGGTGGAGAGTTCAGTGGGAATGGGCAGACCTGGATGTACGATACCAAAGGCCCCGGAAAGACAAACGACATATATGGCTACTACAGACTGCTGCCTTGGCGGGCTATCGCCAATTCGATGTCGGGTGTCGGCTTTTGGAGTTATTCTGACTTCGGTGGGGTTCCTGGTGGATGGAATGATATTCAAGGGGTAAGTGCCTACAATTATTCGCCAGTTTATATTGATGGCAGCAAGAACCTGCGGTCAAGTCGTCGATGGGAAGCATGGCGCGCTGGGTTAGAGGATGCCGCACTGTTGCGAGCGTTGGACTATAAGCTCGGTCGGATGGTTTCAAAGGATACGGCAAAGAGGGTGCTGGCCGCACCGGCAGGATCGGCGCTGGATGCTGATGCCGTGCGGCGTGTTGTTATAGAAGAGTTGATAAAGTAGTCTTGGATTTAAGGATACTTCCTCTGTCGCCCGATTTTGGGGCAGGCTGAGTTGTGGGAACTTAAGCATGTGAGCGACGGGGTCAGCGCATGGTTGAGGGAGTGTCGTACGAGCTTGAGGGTGGGCTCCCTCCTTTAGTCGCGGCGCACCAATCGCGCTATGCTGCTGTCACTCTCGACACAGTGTTCGCCGGGATTAGTGTTCCGAAGTTCAGGCGGATGAGATCGGCAAGTTGCGGTTGTTGGTCGAGCACGACATGACTCCTATTGGGACCATGGGAGGCGACAGATGCCGTAGTTAGTACGTCAACGCGCAAGGTCCTGCCTACGTCGGTTCGTGTTGAGGAGTGGTCCAATATCCGTTGTACGATGTTGTGTGTTTAGATGATCTCCGTGGATCGCTCCCCCCCTTAGGGGGGGAGGGGGCCGGGTGTGGTTTCGCTGTGCCAGCCCGAGTCGTCGGAGTACAATAATCTTCCTTCCTTCCATCTGTTCCGGGCAGCGACGGTTCGCCACCTCAAAAAAATGAATAATCGCAGTAGTTTATGGCCGTATTTTTCAGCGTTCTTGGCTGCCGCCAGTGCATTCTTTTGCAGTTGGGCGCTAGAAATCGGACCATTTTCTGCCATTCCGATTTATTTTGTGCTCGGCATGATGGGGATATTGACGATGTTCCTAAATTCGCTGCAGCGAAATCGAATAATCCCCATCTCCGGATTGGAGGTAGCATTGGTATTGTTTTGGATGTGGGCGGCGATGAGTTTCATTTGGTCGCATGACCAAATTCAAAGTCTATACCGTACAAATTCATACTTTGGCTGTTTTGTAGCATTCATCTTGATCTCGAGGGTTTCGGCAGAACCACGGTGGTGGCGCTTAATCGGATGGGCAATTATCGCAGGTTGCGGAGTCGCGAGTGCTATTGTGGTTAGCAAAGGAGCCGAATTTGTAACGGGCGGTATCGGAGATGAAAGGGCGACCATCGGCCAATTGAATGCAAATTACGTAGCGTATTCAATCGCTACTTCAATTCCTGTTGTGCTGGCTCTGATGACTGCGAAACGGTACCCAATTGCTGTAAGGTTAATGGTTAGTGCATATGTTGCATTAGCTGGGGCTGCAATCGCATTCTCAGGATCGCGTGGTGCCATTTTCGCGATTTTGGCGAGTCTAATTGTCTTCTTTTTTATCCGGGCGCGTCGTAATCTTCTGAGTTCAGTTGTCGCCATCACTGGGGCGGTTTTGGGTATGTACGTGTTGTATGATTATTTGCCTGAACCCGTAAGAGTGCGCCTAGAGATGTTTGGTGAAGCGGTGAGCATGAGCGGTGGGACGGTTGATCTTACGGGGCGGGAGGATATTTGGCCATATGCACTTAAAGCTTTCGGTGATAATCCGTTGACAGGAATCGGAGTTGGTGCTTTTCCGACGGCTAATCCTCTTCATGTCTATGCACACAACGTCCCGTTGGTCATGCTTGCAGAGACGGGGATTATCGGGTTTGCACTCTATTTTTTTGTGGTGTTAGCAATTTTTTATCAGATTCTGTTCAAGGCCAAGGACGTTAATATTAGGGGGGCAGCATATACGCTTCTGCTGACTTGGCTCGCTATAGCGCTAACAGGTGTTTGGGAAGTCGCCGCGTTTGCGTGGCTTGTGTTTGGCTGGATGTTTGCTGGGTCAAGTCATGCACCTGCTCATGCCGAAGTGAAGGCGGTCCGTAAAAAATGGGCGCCATATCATTTGTCGGCGTTACATCGAACGCGAAGGTAGACGCATTGCAGCAGGGCAATATTCGACGTTGTGATGGCCGGCCGGTACCGGGCGGATACCGCGGTGCGCCCGTCAGTCTTATGGAGCTCGATCCAGGCCACCAACCAAGCTATACTCCCTCCGCTGCCATGCCACGGTAGCCGGGATTGGCGTCCTGAAGTACAGGCGGACCAGTAGCAACGCTGCTGGATAATTGTCGCTGTGCGGAGCCTGTCCATGATGTGTCCATCCAGGGGTGCGTGCTTGCACCTTTTCAGGATTTTCCTCTTATCAAAACCCTTTGCTTATCGGTGGTCATGCACGATAGGAGGGGGCCTCCGTGTGCGCAGTGGTTCCTTCCTGTTGCCGGAATGGTTCGCCAGCAGTCTGAGGAGATCGGGCATGCGTGAAGTAAAGCGATACGGAATAGAGGCAAGCCGGGCGGGTCGGAGTACCGTTCTAATAACCCACGCCAAGCTTGAGTCCCCCGCCGAGCTCGCCGCCACCAAAGCCGCGCAACTCCACGCCCTGTTGCTCATGACGCACGGCAGCGCCCTCGAGCGCTTCGTCAGCATGGATGCGGCCATTCAGGAAAGCCTGCTTTCTCTTGCGGCGGATCTCGCGTTGGAAATTACGGTGCTGAGCGAACTGGAACTCGAGCACGGGCAGGATAGGACGGCTTCCGTTTCGGCACCGGCGTAAGCGGCTCGGCTTCGCCATGGCCACCAGCCCGCAGGTGGGTTGTAGGGCTGGAGGCAGCAAGGTGAACCCGAGCCTCTACGTTTCAGGGCAGGGGCTCATGCCAGCTGCAGGTTTGGCCGTATCTGGCAGGAGAGGATTGTCAAAAACGGAAGTTGATCTAGCTGCTCATCGGAGCATCGCTCGGCGTTGTTGCGTCTATCTCATGGGCGAGCCCCCGCCGCCTGCCATCTTCATCTGCTCATTGGCCAGGTCCAGCATCCATAGCGCTTCGTCGAAAACACGCAGCGTCTCTTCCTGGCCCCCCCGGTCTGGCAACAGCCCGGCGCGATCAGCCTTTACGCCGCGGATGAGATCATCAAGGCAGCCGGGCTGCCGTTGCTCGGCACGTTGCAGCAACAGGTGCAGCAGGTAGACGCAGGCGCCGAGGCGTGCGTCTTGCGTTTGAGTCATCGAGGCGGTCTCCGTGAGGGGGCATGTGTAGGGATATGGTAGGGCATGGAGGCGTTTCCCTCTTGCTAAGTCCCCTCGACACGATCAGTATCTTCGATGCACAGCGACGCGATCTGCCAGCGGCCTTCGACAATCAGCCACAATTCGAAGAATTCGCATTGGCTGACGATCTCTCCGTTTCTCTTGAACCAGGCCGAACCTGAAACGGTGGCCCAGTTCTTGTGTTCATGCATCGCGGTGACTGTTTCCCTGAACTCGACATCGCTCGTTCTCTTGTTCGGAAATTTGGCGCGGCTTCGTTCGAGGTATGCTATCTGATCGGCTTTGGAGATGAGCTCAGCATTCCTCTTTACAAAGAAGGAAGGGGCTTCCAGATAGGCGAGCCAGTCCGTTTCTCCGTTCAGATAGGCATTGATCCAGACCTCTCTGATCTGCTTTACCGAGTACGCTTTACTCATACTGCAGCAGGATATCGAGCTGCTCGGCGATGTCGGACAGCTTGCGGTCCATCACACGCTTCGCGTCAAGCACGCCTTCGTTGTAGGCCTGGGCGCGCATCAGCTTGTACAGCTTCTCGGCAAACGGCACCACTTCCATGTTGCCAACTGAAATCTGGAGTTCGCTATCCAGTAGATCCCGCACTTGCGAGGAGAATTTGATCAGGTCGAGCTTGTCGTTTTGCATGATGCACGGATGGATCTGAAGTGAAGTGGAAATGCGGCGGCGGTATCTATTTTGTAGTCGTGTGGTGCTCCTTGTCAGCAGTTGGAAATCGATAGCTCCCGCGCAATCGTACGTAGGCGGAGGCCCTGCAGGGATGCTGGCAAGCCCGTCCGGTGCGCGAGAGGCAGCCATGTCCGGCTGCGGCGCTCGCGCCGGGCTGAGGCAACGCGCAGGCGATGGGTGGCCAACAAGTTACGGGAGGAGGGAGGCTTCGGGATTGGGAAATTTCCCAACGTGCATGGAGAGAGGGAGGAACCGGCGCACATTGGCCGGTTGGCTATGTCAGCGACGCTATGCGCCACGGATACGTCCCCGGCATCGTTGCCGCCATCCTGGCCTGAATGTGCTGGGTACCTGACAGGTGCGGACATATCAGCAGCAGTTCAACGACGCTATCCAGAACGCGGCGTGGAAAGCCTGATCCGGTCCCTTGCCGAACACAATCAATGACTCGCCGGCGGCAAGGACTGGCGGGAGCCTGCCTGAGCATCATGCTGCCGTTTTTCCTTCAACCAGTGGAGGAAAAAGGAAAAGGGCAGGCGCCAGCGAAACTGAATGCGCCCGCCCTGGCCCTCAGATCAAGCCCTGCACCCGATTCACAGCCCCGTCCAACTGCTGCTTCAACGGCGTCAGCAAGCAATGCAGCCCGTGCGTTGCCTCGAATGTATCGCCGTCCGCCTCCAGGAGCCGCAGCACCGCACCCAAGCCAGCGCTCACGCGCAGCAAAGTATCGCAGCCATCTTGCGCCGCGACATGCATGCTGCCGCGCAGCTCGTCCAACTGGTAAGCGAGTTCCTGTACACGGAGCTTGTCCGGGGTGTCGGCGGGGAATGTGAGTTCGATGAGTTCCGCGATCAGCGCGGATTGCCGGGAGATGGCAAGGGTGTGTGAGTACTCGAACTGAGCGGTGGTGCTGTTTGGCATAGCGGCCTCCTAGATTGGGTGGAAGCCCGCCGCTCATTTCCACGTGAGGGTGGCGGGCCCGCAGCGAGGGTGGAAAACCGGATATCTAGGAAACCGGCCAGCCCGAAGGCTGCCCCGCCCGGCCCGCCTCAGGATTGTAGGCGCGCGCGAACGCAACGGACACAAAAAAACCACAAACTGTGGCTGTCCGCCTAGATATTCCCGGGTTTCCACGCCCGATCACCGTTGTTTGCGGTGATGGATGGATTCTCGGTCACGCGTGTCGGCATGTCAATCAACGCCCCACTAGTGAGGCTGTCACGGGCGACGCGCCGGCTGCCGGGTTGCCGGATACGGTCAAAGTTGATCTCTCGCGCGGCTGTGGATTCGTGGCGGCCGGCGGGCCTTCGGCCGCGTTCCTGGCATGGCAGGCATTGACCGGCATCGTGCCAGGTTTGCGCGGCTGTTGGCGCCTGAATATCGGCATACCCGTATTTGACGTCTTCCTCTATATCCTGTGAAAACATATCCCCCCATCGGAGGGGATAAACTCAATTGTATTTCACGGGATTACATTCCATCAGATCTTTTTATGTCTGAACTGAAAACAATAAAATTTATGTTCCAAATGATTTGGGTTAAAGTTCGGTCCGTTCCTGATGATAGGCCGGCTTGGACATCGTCCTTCCACGGCCTGCGGGCGCCGTTTTTCTCTTCGGGCCTGCCTTGCGTTTCCGATATGGATATGCGTTTTCAGAAGGAGATTTTATGGATGCCAAGCGAGAGAATTTCATCAGATTGTGATGTGGATAGGGCATAAACGACAGTGTAGGGTGGCTTGAGTCAGCTTATGTCTGCATTGCATGACAATACAAGGTCGCAATTGGTTATTTGCGGCCTGTGGCAGCATCCGCCGAAGAGCGGAGTGGCGTTGGGCTACTCGACGCCGGTTATGCCGCGACACTCCAATCCCCCGCGCCCTTTCAAAGGGCAATCGTGTACGGCATAAGGCCAGTGGCAACATCATGCCGGATGCGCGGCGAGCGCGATGACAACGCACAAGAGCGGGCTTCAGCCCGCCGGGGCGGCGCGCGCGGCGTGCAGACCGGACAAACGGACCACAGCGGCACGCTAGACCTCGAAGCAGGCACCAAAGCGGCACGTTGTGGCATGGGGTAAAGAGGGTCCCATTGATAAGGGGCAACATGCAGGATCTAGGGGTATTTACGAGCGACGAGCTCGACAATTATTTTGCGTCATACGTCGGAATGGAGGGAGGTAACCCGCAGGCATCCGTCTGGATCTGCGACAGAAGTCCGCATCCCTGGCTTGAGCCGCTGGCCAGGCCATTGCGCCCGAGCATGGAGCCGCCCGCATGGGACGCGGCGTTTCGCGCCAGGCACCGGGAGGATATGGGGCGCTGGCTCCAGCATCAGCGCATTGCCCGCATCATGGCCGCGGCACGTGCGCAGGCGCTGGGCCTGCGGTCGGACGATGACGACTGGAAGCCGTACTTCTGGGAGCGCCTCTACGCGCCGGATGGCAACGAGTTCAAGCTGAACCTGTTCCCCCTGCCGGCGCAGCTCGATGGGCTGACGCCCTGGTCCAAGGTGTTCCGGGGCCAGCCTGAACTGGTGCCCAAGGAGCGCTACCTGGAGCTGTGCCGGAATGGCGCCCGTTTCCGCTTTCTGGAAACGCTGCGTGCCCGCTGGCGGCCCAAGGTGATCTTCTGCCTCGGCTATCGGCATGAGGAAGACTACCTCCGGGCATTCGGGCTGGAAGCCGTGGTGGCTGAGGAATTGCCGTTCCAGCCGGCGGACCTGGTCAAGGTCCTGCGCGTGTATGTCAGGGACGGCACCACCTGGATCGTCTGTCCTGCTTTGGCGGGCAGCATGGGACTGACCTCGGATGTGCTGCTGACTGCATTCGGAAAGCTGCTTGGCGCGCGCCTGGCGCCGAGCGATTTTGTGGAGTCCGCCGAGACGCTGAACAGTGTGCCGGCTGGCGTATTTACCGGGTTGCCAGGGGCCTGCAATGAGGTTCAGGGCGCCATGATGGCGCGGACCATGTCGGGTGCGTGGGCCGGTGCCGCAAATAGCGGCAACGGTGTGCAACGGCAGGCATCGGCTCGGTCAGGCGCGGTGTCTTGCGCCACTGCGTCGGAGGCCACGCCTCATATGCCCGCCCAGGCGCTTTGATTGGCTTGTCCGCCGTCCCGGCGGACTGCGCATCGGCCGCCAATGGCGACATGCCGTAAGCCCGGCGGAATGCCCTGGTGAAGTCCGACGCCGCGCCAGAGCCGAGACCGGGCGCGATCTGCTCCACGGGCACGCGGTGCAAGCGCGGCGGGTCGGCGGCGGCGCGCCGCCGTCGTATCTATGCCTCCACGCTGCGGGTGCCACCCCTGCCGGCGCCGGCTGGTTTCCGGGATATGGCTCCGCGTCCGGATCACGCCGGGATTGCCTTCCAGAAAGCGCTGCGCCGGGTTTGTGCTGTGGGCGTTTGCCTGGCAAAGCCGGTGCCTACCATGCCTGTACGGGTGAGCGACATGGTCTTTTTGGACTATGTATCCGGATGGAAAAACTGAGACGCACGGTCAAGCGTCCCCGGCTGGCGCGATTACGCTGTTTACGGGTTTTGCCTCGGGCTTGCCGTTGCATCCGCCAGAAAAAAGGCGGGGGCGGCAACGCCGGTGTTGCGGCAGCGGTGGGTTGGTGGATTCCTGTCGGGGCGACGAGGCAAAGCCGGGTAGTCGATGCCAGTCAATGCCAGCCGTGCCGGACCTATGGAACCCTATCAAAGCCCTTTTACCCGCGAGCAGTTCGACGCTTATTTTTCTTCCTATGTTGGCATGGAGGGGGGAAACCCCGCCGCCGCAGTGTGGTTCTGTGAATTTGCCCCCAGCGGCATCGATGCGCCGCTCTCCGGCGCGCTCGCCCCGTTGCGCAGGCCGCTGGCGTGGGACCACGAATTCCGCTGCCGGCACAGGCAGGATATGGCGCGCTGGCAGACGCACCAGCGTATTGCCCGCATCATGGCGGCTGCGCGCGAGACGGTGCTCTACGGGCGTACCGATGGCGGCGACTGGCAACAATACCTGGAGGAGAGCCTTTACCAGCCGCGCGGCTGGGAATTCAAGCTCAATCTCTTTCCGCTGGCCATCCGGCCGGAAGGCAGGCTCCCATGGTCCAAGCTGTATGGCGGCCAGCCGGAGCTGAATCCCAAGCAGCGCTACCTCGACCTGTGCCGGGAGGGAGGGCGCTTTCGCTTTATCCACGGCCTGCGCCGCCAGATGCGGCCCAAGGTGGTCCTGTGCCTGGCCGAGCGCCATACCGCGGATTACCTGCGGGCGTTCGGCATGAAGGGGATTCAGGCCGTTGAGCACACGCTCAAGCCGGCGGACCAGGCCAGGACCCTGCAGGTTTATACCCACCAGGGCACCAGCCTGGTGATTTGCCCGGCGGTCGCCGGCACGGCCGGTATTGGCTCCGATGTCTTGCTCGATGCGGTGGGGGGCTTTGTCAGCCGCTGGCTGGGGGCGGGCGACTTTGCCGAGCCGACCGGCACGGTGGCGCGGGCTGGCCTGGCAACCCCGGCGCGCGTGCCGGCAGCGGCGGCGGTGCAACGCCCGGGGGGCTCGGCGCCGGGCTCCGCGCCATCGGCGTTGCGGGCGTCAGGGCGTGCCGATGGTGGCGCTCAGGTCTTTGCTCGCTTGTTGCCGGTGTAGCCAGTGCTGGTATTCCGGGCCTTGCACCCGTAGCGCGGCGCGCAGCAGGTCTTCGCGCTGCGGGTTGGCTGCCTGGATGCGCAGGTCGCTCGGCGACATGCCGTAGGCGCGCCGGAACGCCCGCGTGAAATCCGACCCGCTCGAGAAGCCGAGCCCGTACGCTATCTCCACCACCGGGAGATGCGGAAACCGCACCAGGTCCACCGCCGCGGCGCGTAGCCGGCTTTTGCGGATGTAGGCCTGCACGCCGCCCTCGTGCTCGAACAGACGGTACAAGGTCGGGCGGGAAATGTGCATTGCCTCCAGCAGGCGGCCGGGCGAGAGATCCGGCTGGTTGGCATTGGCGTCGATCAGCCGGCGCGCCCGGGCCAGCAGGGCGCTGCGGGCGGCGGCGCGCGCATCGCCCTCCAGCCGTGCGGTCTTGCGGAAGGCAGCGACCAGCACCTGGACGGCCTCGCGCAGCGCGATGGCCGCCTGCGGTGGCGGCATGTGGGGCAGCGCCTGCCGGAGCGCCTTGATATGGTCGACCGCCAGCTGCGTCATTGGCGTGTTGGTTTCCACGATGCGGCCATGCGCCGACTCGGCATCGGGGAACACGGATTCCATCAGGCCGCGGGGTACAAAACAAGTGAGCACGCGCGCCCTTTCGCGCATCATCAGCGCGGTCTGCCCGAGATCGGCTAGCAGGATGCCGCCATGGCGGGGCGTTGCGTTGCGGCGCATGCCGTCGACATAGCCGGCATTGCCGTCGATAAAGACCTGGAGCACATAGTGCCGCATGGCATCGGTGGAAATGCGCGCCACCGTGCGCTCCAGCACCACGCTGTCGCAGCGGCAGTCGGTAAAGACCATGTCATCCACGAGGTACCGGTCGATGACGCCCGCGAAGCGGCCGGCAACCTGCTCCCGCGTTACGGAAAGATCGACCACATGGCCGACGCGGTCGCGCCAAGCCAGGATCTGCCCCGTGGCGGGTTCCTCCGCTGCGGACCTGGACTTGGCTGTGGATGCGGGCAGGGCGCCGCCGACTTCGAAGCGGGTATGCGGCAGGCTCGGTGACGGCTCCTGCTCGGTACTCGGCGCATCGGGCTTGTAAGGCGTCATGACATTCGGTGAGCGCTACCATGCCCCGGTGGTCCCGGGCATATGCGGGCCAGGAAATCGGCCTGCAGTCTCGCCTAATGTACTGGATATGGACGATATTCGCTAAAGGACGTTTTTTGCCGGATCCGATGACTTGGTCCGGTGCGGGAATCCGCGCTAATCCAGGCACGATTCCAGGCGCGATTCCGTGTGCGATGCTATGGGCGATTCCGCGCGCGGCCGGCTGCCCGATCCGGGGCTTGAAGCTTCGCACCGGGCTTTATGCCGGTGCGAGTATTGGCAGGCATGCCAGCATAAAACATTTGGTAAGACATTCAGCGAAACCTTGAATATTAAATGTCTGTACGTTTGATTTGATTGATCGCTGATCGCTGATCGCTGATCGCCCGGTCGCTTGATCACCCGATCATTTGAATGCTTGCTAGCCTGCGTTGACCTGCTGCTTTGCGTTCATTTCCGCGAACTCCGTCAATACAACTTCGGGCCCGCGTGCCTTGGTGCCCAGCGGAAACGGCAGCAATACGCGTGGCGGGCGCAACCGCTTGCCGCCCTTGCCTTCCTCGATCGAGCTATAGGGCGCGTACTCGGGCACGATGCTTTGCACCAGGCTCTGGATCCGGAACGTGTCGCGCGTATCGCAAGCGGCAAACAGGGCGGCTAGCAGATCGTGCAGCGTGGCTTCGGCAAGTGAGTGCTCCTTTGCACACATGATGCGGGCGTGCGAGCTGGCGATGACGTCGCCGCCGATCAGCAGCTCTTCATACAGCTTTTCGCCGGGGCGCAGGCCCACCACCTTGATCTCGATATCGCCGCCGGGGTTGTCCCGGGTCTTTTCCTGCAGGCCTGACATCTCGATCATCGTGCGTGCCAAATCGACGATCCGCACGGGGTCTCCCATGTCCAGCACAAAGACCTCGCCGCCCTTGGCCATGGCGCCAGCCTGGATCACCAGCTGCGCCGCCTCGGGGATCAGCATGAAGTAGCGGACCACATCGGCGTGCGTGATGGTGATCGGGCCGCCGTTCTCGATCTGCTTGCGGAACAAGGGAACCACCGAGCCGGACGAGCCCAGCACATTGCCGAAACGCACCATCGAGAAGGTGGTACGGGTACGCGGACGGGCCGCCGCGGCCTGGAACACCAGCTCGGCCATGCGCTTGCTGGCGCCCATGATGTTGGTGGGCCGCACGGCCTTGTCGGTCGAGACCAGCACGCAGGTCTCCACGCCATACAGGTGCGCGATATCGGCGACGGTCAGCGATCCCATCACATTGTTGCGAATGCCTTCGGGCATGTTCGACTCGACCAGCGGCACGTGCTTGTAGGCTGCCGCGTGGTAGATGGTGTCGATGCGGTTCTGCCGTACCGCTGCCGTGACCGCCTCCGGATCGCACACCGAGCCGATGCGCGCCGCGATATCCAGGTTCGGGAAGTGCTGGCGCAATTCCTGTTCGATCGTGTACAGCGCGAACTCGGAGTGTTCGAACAGGACCAGCTTGCGCGGCCCCTGCGAGGCGATCTGCCGGCATAGCTCACTGCCGATCGAGCCGCCGGCACCCGTCACCATCACCGCCTTCTTTTGCGTGCATTTGGCGAACAGGTTCTTGTTGGGCGGGACCGGCTCGCGGCCCAGCAGGTCTTCGATGCGGATGTCACGGATCGATTGCGTGGTGATCTTGCCATCCACGAGTTCCAGCAGGGTGGGCAAGGTGCGCACTTCCACCGCCTGCTTGCGCAGGGTCTCCAGCACCTCGCGGCGGCGCTCTGGCGAGGCCGACGGAATGGCCAGCACCACTTCATCGATATCGAGCCGGGCCAGTTGCTCCGTCATCCGGCTGACGTCATAGACCGGCAGGCCGGCCACGATCTTGTTGTTCAGCGTGATGTCGTGGTCGAAGAAGCACAGCGCCCGGTGGTCGGGGCTGGCGCGCATCGCCAGGGCCAGCTGGAAGCCCGCCTCGCCGGCGCCAAAGATCGCCAGGCGCGTGATCTTGCCATGGTTCTTGCGATACTGCGACGCGCGCAGCAGCGCGCGCGCCAGGAAGCGCGAGATCACCACGTAGCTGAAGGCGACAAACCAGTAGATCAGCAAACCGGTACGCGGCAGGTAGTCGTCTTGTATCAGCACCGACACAAAGTAGGTGAGCGAGATCAGCGCGGCCAGGCTGAGACCGGACACCCACAACACCTTGAGGTCGATATACCGCAGCACCGTGCGGTACAGCCCGCTGAAGTAGAAGACCGGGATGGTGAGCAGCGCAATTGCCAGCGGCGGCAACGCACCATATTGATTCAGCAGTCCGGTATCGCCCTTGCGTAGCAGGAGCGCGAGCGAGAAACACAGCGGCAGCACCACCAAGTCGGCCGTCACCATCAGAGCGACTTTGCTACGGCGCGATAGTGCGAGTAGCCATTGTGTAAGCGCGGATGTCATTTTCATATCCACTTAGCGAATCCGGCACCGTTGATCCGGTGCGGCAAATCTGGACTGCCGTGCATGCGGCAGGATGAGACGAAGGCAATGCCAGAAGGGTGCTGACCAATTGCTCTATGTTGTTGGTGACCGATGTAGAGGTTGGTCTCGCGGCTGGTCCTCATCGTCTTGCGATTGGTGCGAATAGTGCGTCGCAGCGGAAGTCACCGGTACCCTGCGTGAGAAGGGAACGCGTGGGGATTGGTGGGGGACGGCGCGGATAGTGCCGACAAAACGGACTATCGCGCTGTGTGTCTCGCAGGGCGTTGGGTCGGGGGCGTAATGCCTGGAGAGAACGGCGGTCGCAAGTCATGCACGCGATGGCGGTCATGCACGCAATGCGGCCGATACAGGGGGCTGACTCCGCGCCTCCGGGGATGTGATTCCTATGTTCATCCCCCGGTTGGTAGGGATTGAGAAATCCCCGTTTCACATGGGACTATCCTTAAACGAGACCTTTCAAGATTGGTTCACGTCCGAATCTGGAATAGCGGTATGTCTATCCAAAATGCTTTACGCTGGAGTCCGCCGTTCGATTCGGATATTTCTGGCAATTTCTGGCAATTCCCGTCACCTGAGAGGCACCTGATTCCTTGACGGTGCCCCACGCGATTCACGTTCAGAAAGTGGTAGTAAGGGGTAGTAAGCGGGAGAAGATTGAATAAATCGCCAAAGGCACAGAGGGCGCAACGATGCCGGGCACAAGAGCGGGTCAGAGCCCGTCGCCCCGGCGCGAAGCGCGTGCCGGTTTCGGTGAAAGACCACAGCGGCACGCGGGGCCTTGAAGGCGCCCCGGCGGCACGTTGCGGCATGGGTGAAAGGGGTCCCAATCTTTGTGGCAAGGGGTATTTATGGAGCACCCAGGGGTATTTACGAAGCAGGAACTGGACGATTACTTTGCGTCCTACGCAGGCATGGAGGGCGGCAACCCGCAGGCATCCGTCTGGATCTGCGACCGAAGCCCCCACCCGTGGTTCGAGCACCTCGCCAGGCCGTTGCAGCCGCGCACGGAGCCGCCTGCATGGGATGCGGCGTTTCGCGCGCGGCATCTGGAGGAAATGGGGAGGTGGCTTCATCATCAGCGCATCGCGCGCTTCATGGCGGCGGCCCGGGCAGAGGCCCTGGGCGTGGCGCTTGGCGACAACGACTGGCGGCGCTATTACTGGAACCAGCTCTACGCGCCCGACGGCCACGAGTTCAAGCTGAACCTGTTTCCCTTGCCCGCGCAACTCGATGGCCTGACGCCTTGGTCCAAGGTGTTTCGCGGCCAGCCGGAGCTTGTGCCCAAGGATCGCTACCTGGCATTGTGCCGGCAGGGTGGGCGCTTTCATTTTCTGCAGCACATGCGTGCGCGCTGGCGGCCAAAGATCGTGGTCTGCCTTGGCTATCGCCATGCCGACGACTACCTGCACGCTTTCGGGCTGAGCGATCTGGAGGGTGAAGACCTGCCGTTGCAGCCGGCGGATCTGGTGAAGATCTTGCGCGTCTTCGTAAAAGACGGCACCACGTGGATTATCTGTCCGGCGCTGGCCGGCAGCGCCGGGCTGACTTCCGATGTGCTGCTGAACGCGTTTGGCAGGTTGCTGGGCGCCCGCCTGGCCCCGGGTGACTTTGGTGAGACGGCCGGAGCTTGCCTGCAATATGCCTAGCGTCCAGGTTTCGCCGGCAAGGCGCCGCGCATTGGATAGGGCGCTGCCGTGGCGGATGGGCCGCTTTGTATGGCTCATATATGGATTCTGTCCACGCCTGTGCGCCAATCCGCCAGTACGGCTTGCGTGCCTTCCCTGCTGTACGCCTGCATGTCAACGCGCTGACATATTGCTGCCGCGCAGGCGGAGAGCCTGCCTTCAGCCGTATTGGCTTGGTTGCCGCTACCCTGCGTAAGAAGGGATAGAACACTACGGCTAATCCCTCCAAAGGGGGGCGCGGTCCAGGCAAATCTCGCGCAAAATTTCGCACCGCCTAGTAAGTGTTTCGCGCAAACGTGATCAGGTCGTTGGGAGCGGAATGCGGAGTGTCGCGAGTTGGAAATAACAGGCTCCGCATAGCGTTCACCATCGGGGACGATACTGATCCAGATTGGTTGCAGGCAGGTCATGCAGGGACTGGCGATATGGGCGTCAGGCCGGACTGCCTCTGGTCCAAGCAGGATGAGATCCCGCAGGTGCGTCAGCAGTCTCCGCATTTTTTTGCCGGGGTTGTCGCTATCGTTCTATTAGAGATTTGCCGATCATTTGGGTGTCTCGCGGCCCGTCACGTCGTAAAGGTAGGTTTGGCCTCAGCGCGTGGGCATCTTAAATTCCACCAAGCGGTAGGGCATGGAAATAGAACAGAAAACGGTATTCTCACGTGAGCAGCTGGACGTGTATTTCGCGTCATACATTGGTATGGAAGGGGGAAATCCAGCAGGCGCTGTCTGGTTTTGCGACAGTAATCCGCATCCCTGGACCGAGTCGCTGGTGGCGCCATTGGAGCCGCGACTGCAGCCCGGGGCGTGGGATGAAACCTATCGCGAGCGTTTTCGCGAAAACATGGAGCGCTGGCAGTCGCATCAGAAGATCGCAAGGATCATGGCGGCTGCACGCGCGCAGACCTATGCCGCACAGCAGAGCGAGTGCGACTGGAAGCACTACTTTGACCGGCATCTCTACGCGCCCGATGGCGCGGAATTCAAGCTCAGCCTTTATCCCCTGCCCGCGCACCTGATCGGGCAGACGCCCTGGTCCAAGGCGTTTCGCGGGCAGCCGGCGCTGGTACCCAAGCAGCGTTATCTGGATCTTTGCCGCAATGGCAACCGTTTCCGCTTTATCGATGGCATCCGGCAGCGCTGGAAGCCCAAGGTGGTGGTGTGCCTGGGCGAGCGGCATTTCGATGATTACGTACAGGCGTTCAGGCTGGAAGACGCGCAGGCCGGCAACTTTATCCTGCAGCCCGCGGATCTTGCCAAGACGCTGCGGGTGCTGGAGCGCGACGGTACCACCTGGATCGTTTGCCCGGCGCTGGCCGGTGCGTTGGGCCTGACGTCCGACGTGCTGCTGGAGGCCATGGGCCGCTATCTGGCGCGCTGGCTTGTGCCGGAGGATTTTCCAAGGCTGCATGCATGAAATGCGGGAAGTGCGGGGCATGTGGGACTTGATGTAGCGACACGCAGTAGCAACACGAACCAGCGATAGTCGCCAGCGTCGCCAGTGTCACTGGCGGCGCTGATGACGCTGGTGTCGGTGCGGAGGGAACAAGGGCAACAAGCAGGCGGCTAGCGCGCGAGCGTCCCGCCATTGGCCGCCAGGTGGCGATGGCGCTTGGGCGGCGAGATGCAAGCCTGTGCTTTCCCCCTCCTGGTAGGGGTGACACGGAACCTGGGTTTGTTTATCTAGTGAAGCAGGCAAAGGCAGTGTCGGATTGGGCTTGCCGATTCCGATTGCAAGAGCCAGCGACGGTATCCGGTGCAGTACGACAAGCCAGGGCAGCTAAGGGCATCAGGGACGGTGCGCTGCCTTTGCCTGGTTCAGGACCCCATAAACGACGTATCGATTCATCGATGTATTGATCTCAGGAGCGAGAAGAGTGCAAACCAATATCAGGAATATCCTTACCCTCGGCCTTATGGCTTCGGCGGCCGTGGCGCTGGTGGCCTGCGGAGGCGGTTCGGACTCGACGCCGACACCCGTAACCGTGCAAGGCAAGGCAGTCGACTTCTATCTTGCCGGTGCCACGGTGACCTTTGCCGATTGCAACAACCAGACCGTGAAGACTGGCCCGAACGGCGAGTACACTTTCCCGTCCGGTTGCTCCTCGAGCGCACTCTCGGTATCTGGCGGTACCGATATCGGTACCAACCTGCCGTTCAACGGCGTGCTGCGGGCACCGGCGGTGCCTTATGTCGCCGGCGTGACGCCCATGATCACGCCGCTGACCACGCTGCTGTCGCAACTGAGCGCGACGCAGGCTGCGACGTTTGCGACCAAGCTCGGCTTGCAAGGCAAGAATCTCACCACTGCGGACCCGATGCTGGACGCTTCGCTGATCCAGACGTCGGTGGTGGTTGAGCAACTGCTCGAGCAAGTCAGCAAGACGCTCGTAGGCCTGTCGACGGGCACGGGCGGCACGCTGACTTCCGCTGCGGCCTCGGCGGCGGCGATCAGCGCCTTGGCCAGCACGATCGGTTCGGCCACGGGTACGGTCGACCTGACCAGCAGCCGCCTGATTTCCTCGGTCATCTCGTCGGCCGTGCAGAACGCCAAGGCTGGCTTCTCTGCCAGCGTGCAGGCCAATATCGGCACGGTGGCGACTAACGTCGCGGCGCTGGCTGCCCCGGTGGTGGCGAACCAGGTGTCGAACGTCAGCACGGCCCTGAGCATTGTCGTGCTGGGCGACAATCCGGCTGCCACGCTGACGGCCTTGCGGCAGAGCGGTTCGCTCAATGCGGTGATCGCCAGCGCCAACTCGACCACCGTTACCACGCTGACAAGCGCGGTGTCTGCCGCCGGCCTGGCTGACTCGACGCAGGCGTCCAACCTTGCTGCGCTCGGCGGTGCCGTGGTTACCGGCAATTCGACGGCAATCCAGACTGCGGCCACGAACCTTGGCGGTTATGTGAACCCGGCCCCCGTTACCACCGTGATCAACGCCGTCAAGCCAGCCAACTTCATCCAGCTGGCGAGCATGACCATCAACGGCCAGACGCTCCCGATCAGCAATGCGGTGACGGTCACGGGCGGCACGCTGAACACGATCCAGGTGGCGCTGTCGCAAAACGGCAATGCATTTGCCGGCGGGGCTTCGCAGGTCCGTGCCGCCATGAGCTACACGGTTGGCGGCAACCAGGTCGATCTCATCATCGAGAACGTTGCGCTCACCTTCAGCAACGGGCAGTTGACCGCCGCACAGGTTCCGGTCAACACGACCTTCTCGTTCCGCATCGCCGGCAGCATTTCGGCCAACGTTGCTATTACCAATGCGACTGCCGACAACCTGTTCGTGAGCGACAACGGCGGCTCGCTGAATCTGCCGTTCACCACGTTCCTGAGCAGGCTGCAGAGCGCGGGCGCGTTGAGCCAGGCCCAGATCGCCGCGCTCACGCCCAAGTCGGTCAGCACCTTCCCCGTGACGTTCGCGGTGACGGGCCTGGGCGGCAAGGCCGTCGGCGTCGATACGCTGGTCAGCAGTGTCCCGCAGGCGACGCTGACGCAAACCGTGCAGACCGGCTCGGCACGGCTTAGCGGAAACGGGATCAAGACCTTGGTCACGCTGAATCCCTGATCGATGCGCTGCGTAGCTCTCCCCGTGGTTCGGGGAGGGTCTGCCCGGTCATCCGCCACACGCGCCATCCGGCGCAGTGGCGGGTGGCCGGCTTCTTTTTGTGTGCGGAGCGCCCGGGGCTGATCCCGGGCGTGCCGTGGATGAGGCCCGTCGTCCGGCCTCGGAGTCTCCCTATGCTGTTGTATCGTTCGCGCCGGCTACGCAATGCCGGCGCATTGATGCTGGGCTTGTCGTGTGCGGGTGTTGCGAGCGCCGCGCCGGACGACGTATTCATGCAGGCCGAGCCCGCCACCGGCGAGTTCACCAGTTTCCGGGCAGAGGCCAGTTATGACCTGGTCAACAGCACCGTTGACATCTTCAACCTGCGCCAGAGCCAGGGCTCTGTGCCGGACAACGCCGGCGACTATCGCGGCGGGCGCCTGATGCTGGGCTACAAGTTCAACCCGCACTGGTCTGGCTCGGCCACGTATTGGCGCCGCGGCATCGACTACGGCAAGGACACCAACAATATCGACAGTTGGATGCTGGCCTTGCACTACGACCCGCTGGCCGAACCCGGCGCGCGCGACCGGATCATGTTGCGCTTTTCGCTGTGGGGCGATCGTGCGGGCAGCCTGACCCGTTCCTCGGCGGTCAAGGTTGGGAGCACGACCTTCAACGGCGTCACCGTCCACGATGCCAACGATGTCCAGGGCCAGGCCGACGTGATTTTTTCCGGGCAGCTGACCGAGCGGAACCAGTTGACGGGTTTTCTTGGCCTTGGCGTCAGCCGTGTGACGATCGGCGGCATCAACACCAGCCTGCAGCGCGGCGGTTGTAATTTCAATGTCAGCATCGGCTCGGACAACGTTGCCAATGGCAACCTTGCCGCACCTTGCCGCGTGGGCAACGTCAACCTGCAGTCGGCGTCGTTCTCGTCCGATGCGGGGCAGTACGGGTTGAACATCAACGACGATTTCACCTATACCGCGGGCTTCCTGAACCTGGGCGGATCGTGGCGCTGGAAATACGAGAACTTCAGCGCCAGGCTGGGCTACCAGTTCCAGTACCTGGTCCGCAGCAATGTCGATAGCCATACCAGGGCTTACGGTTATTCGCCGATCAAGTCAAACCATACGCTGGGGATGGAGTTGTCCTATGCCGTGGTGAAGAATGTCGAAGTCTTCCTGCGCGGACAGGCATCGCTGTACAACTTTGTTGGCACCATTCCGTTTCTCTACAATGCCGCCACGGCAGGCAAGATGGATCGCTACTACGGCTATGGCTCGATCGGCATCCGTTTCTCCGGCTTCTAAGTTCTAAGGCGCGGATGGCTTGGGTGTGCATGGCGGAATCCCGAATACCGGATTCCGGCACGAGCCATTGGCAAGCGTGAGACGACAGGAGCTGCGCTTGGCGCACTTCTGTTGCAAGGCGAAAAGAGGGGAGGCCGGCAGCACGGCGTGGTCTTCTTGTGTGAACCACGCTTTATTGCCAGTGCGCCAGCATGCCGATGGCGGGAGTTGCCGTAGCGGCGAGGCAAAAAAAGAAGGGTGTAGGCGCAGGGCGCTCCTACACCCCTTGAGTGGTTCAGCAAGGGGTCAGTCTTGCTGAGGTGAATTGTCTTACGGCTTGTATTGCATCAGTACCCTGCCTTCGTGGGTGGTCATCCTTTGGAGGGGAATGGGGATCGACTGTGGCCTGCCCCGTGCTGGAAGAATAGGATCCGGATGACATAAGCCCGGAGCGCAAGCGCGAGCGGGAATGCGCGATGGGCCTGGGTTTGCCGTCGTTTGAATTTGCCGGTAACTAACCAAAGGCAACGGGGCCAACGAGAGCCAGCGAGAGCCAGCGGGAGCCAATGGAAATAGAGTTACCGGGCGGTATGGGTTTGCCGCTGTTCGCGGTACCTGCTTACCTGGTGCGCATGTCGTGCCCGGCCGTCCAGATGCCTCCAGGAGGTTAGATTGCATTACGCGTTTTTCAGTGGCCGGGCGTCTCACGGCGCAACGATATCGAGTGACGGCGAGAGCACCGCCGTGCCGCGAGGCGGACCGGGCTACGTCTGTGCCTCGCGCATTGCACGCGTGGTGCGGTTGCGGCGGATCATGGCGCAGTCTTCGGCGGTGGAAGCGGGAGCGCAGGCCGGCGAACGCAGCCTGGATGGCGCCGACCTGCTTGCGCTTACCCGGAACGATCTCATCGGCGCGATCGGGCTGGGCCACATCTATCCGGTATTCCAGCCGCAGATCAGCGCGCAGCACGGTGGCATCGTCGGGATCGAAGTGCTGGCGCGCTGGTCCGACAAGGGGCGGCACCACAGGCCGGAGAAGTTTGTCGGCAGCATCACCAGCCTGGGGGTGGAGACACTCCTGCTGGATTATTTCCTTGGTGCCTGCAGCCAGGTGCTGACGCGTTTTCCCGGCTACCAGGGGCGGTTTTCGCTCAACGTCAGCCCGAAGACGGCGGCTTGCGCCGGCTTTGTCCAGGAGGTACTGCGCGCGAGTCTCTCCCACGGGCTGGATCTTGCGCGGGTGGTGCTGGAGGTGACGGAGCAGACCCGGATCTCGCGCGGCAGCGAGGCCAGGCTACTGGCGAACCTCGGCGCGCTGTCGGCGCGCGGCGTGGTGATTTCGCAGGACGATTTCGGGTCCGGCTACGCCTCGCTGCAAGCCCTTGGCCTGCTGCCGTTCAAGCAGGTCAAGGTCGACAAGACCTTGCTGCACCGTGCGCGCCACGCAGAGCGTGCGCGGTTGCTGTTCTCTTCCTCTATCCATCTGGCCCGCTCGCTGGAGCTGCAGACGGTTGCCGAGGGGGTGGAGAGCCCGGACGATATGCTGCTGGCAAGATCGCTCGGCGCCGATCTGCTGCAGGGATACGCCATTTCACCGCCCGTGCCGTTCGAGCGCCTGGTGCTCTAGCCCGGTGCCTGGTGCCAGGTGGTTTGGGGTCGGGGCCGTAGATAATTTGCAGATAACTTGTAAATCACTTTATTTGCTTTATTCACTGGCGTATCGCCAGGAGTGCAAGCAGCGCCACCGCGTTGACTACCGTTATATACATAGCTATATTTCGGTCATTGGACTATCGCAGGCCATGCCTGCCGCCGGGGAAGGGCGGCATTGGGGCAACCGGCGCTTGCGGGCCTATTTCCACAAGGCGTTGCCGTGAACCAGTCGTTGCTGATCCTGGATGCATTTTCGCTGGCGCCCGGCGAACCGGCGAGCCGCGCGCTTGCCGGTGTGCTGGAGAGCGCCAACGCGGGCAGGCTGCCCAGGTTCGCGCAATGGCTCGGGCTGGCGGAGCCGGAGTTCTGGCAGATGCTGGAGCACTGCTTTCCCGGTGCGCGGGCGGCAGGGTGGGCGCCGGAGTCGGCGCCGGTCGATGCCGCGGCGCTGCCTTGCGAGTTTCCCGACCTGGCCCAGATGTTCATCGCCGCAGGAAATCCGGCCCGCCCGGAAACCCGCTGGGCCGCGCATGCCCTGGCCAGTGGCTGCTTCGGCGGCTCTCATCTCTGGCATGACATGGGGCTGTCGGGCAGGCACGATGTGTCTCGCCTGCTTCAGGCATATTTCCCGCCGCTATACGAGGCCAATACCACCGACATGAAGTGGAAGAAGTTCTTCTACCACCAGCTCTGCGAACGGCTTGACCTGCAACCCTGCCCGGAGCCGGCTTGCGATGGGTGCGACAACTACGCGGCCTGCCACGGCGCCGAGGCCGTGGTCCATTGGCGCTAGACGCGTATGCGCAGCCAAACGGCAATCCATCGCTGAAGTCCGGCGCATTCTTCAAATCGGCTTGCCGGAGCGGGAGGATGGGGGCGAGCCCATGCATGAGGCCGGAATTGCAGCGGCAGAATTCGGACCGGAAGCAGGCGCGATCCTGGCTCCCTTCCTCGTCAGGGTACCGTATCTGCTGCCTTGCAGCATACTTGTCCATGGCAACGCGACTGACCCCGTTGTTGCCATTTCTTAAAGGTGTAGGCTGTCTCCCCTGCCTACACCTTTTTTTTGCCTTCGTGCGGAAACAGCGGGAAAAATGGTCCTTTTGTTGCGGGGTAAGGCAAGTGCCAGAGCGGGTCGCACACCCCCCCGGCATCATTGGATCCTGATCCATCGAAGCGTGTCTTCTACTTCCGTGTGGTGCAGAAATTGCCGCAATGCAGCATATTCCGCCTGGCAGTTCAAATTCGTCGTGGCTGAACCAGGTGGAGAATTGGTTCTCCCGTATCCAGCGTGACGTAAGCAGCAAGACCAGCGCCATGGCGTCGAAGTAACGTTTCGGAAAGGCATCGTGCAGACGCCTTGGCATTGGAGGCCCTTGCATTCCGCATTTCCTTACCATATTGTAAGGAATCAGAAAACATGGAGGAGTTATGGCTTCCGCCACCTTGACATCGAAAGGACAGGTCACGATTCCAGTGGACGTTCGGACTCATTTGGGACTGTCTACCGGGGACCGGGTCGAATTTGTGCTCAATGAGCAATCTGGGCGATATGAGATGGTTCCCGCCACCCGGTCCGTGGCGGCCTTGAAAGGGATCATCCGCAAGCCAGCGAAACCGGTGTCGATAGAGGACATGAATACGGCAATCGCTGAACAGGGGGCCGCGGCCCGATGATCGGTCTGGATACGAATGTGCTGGTCCGGTACATCGCGCAAGATGATGCGGTGCAAGCGAAGAAGGCTACTGCTTTGATCGAATCGCTGACGGCCCAAAACCCCGGCTATGTCACGCAGGTGGCACTTGTCGAGGTGGTTTGGGTCCTTACGCGAGCGTACGATGCGAACCGCGAAGAGGTCACACAGGTGATTGAGACGCTACTAAGAACGAAGGAACTGCTTGTCGAAACTGCGGAAACGGTCTGGAAAGCACTGCGGCTCTACGCCGGATCGTCAGCCGATTTCGCCGACTGTTTGATCGAGCGAACGTGCCATGACGCGCAGTGCGAGTACACGGTGACATTTGACACCAAGGCAGCCAAAATCGCAGGGATGCAACTGGTCAGGTAGCATACCAAGACCGAAGACTGGCGGAATCGACGAGGCGCACTCTGCCGGTACAGCCCGGCCCTGGCCACGTCTCATGCGACGCCGCAACCTGAGGCGCTCCGGTCACTGTTTGTCGGAAGACGCCACACGCAGGCCCACGGATCTCCACGCCTGGCACGCTCTCCCGCAATCCGCCTATTGCGGCCGGTAGCCGCTCTCGCGCACGACGCCCGCCAGCGCCGTGCTCACCTGGGCAAGCCGCTGCGCCTGCTCCGCCGGTGTGCCCGGCGCGGGCAGCATGACATGCTCCCGCAGCTTTTCCCCGACTTCCGGCATGGCCAGCACGCGATTCAGTGTGGCGTTGTAGCGTACGACGATGGCGTCGGGCGTTGCGGCGGGCGCATACAGGCCCAGGAAATCGGTGAGGGCAAGCCCGGCGATGCCGGCCTGCGCGAACGAGGGCACGCCAGGCAGCAGCGGCGTTGGGTTGGATACAGCGATGATGCGCAGCTTGCCGTTCTGGTGGTAGGGCAGGAAGTCCGACACGCCGGAGATGCCCGCCGCCACTTGTGCGCCGAGAAGATCCTGCACCAGGGGCGCCGCGCCGCGATATGGCACGGGTACCGTGTCTGCCTTCAGCGCCTTTGAGATTTTGCCGGCGACGAATTCCGGGGCGCTGCCCGCGGCCGGCACGCCGATGCCTGTCTCGCCGGGGTGACGGGCGAACCATGCGCCAAGGCCGGCCAGATTGGTCGCGCCCGTCTTCGGGTGCACTGCCAGGGCAAGCTCGAATGTGGCAATGGTGCCCACCGGACGGAAATCGGTGGCCGGCGAGAAGCCCGCGTTCCTGACCGTCAGCGGAATCGTGGCCACGGTGTGGGTGTTGCTCAGGAGCAGGACCGAGCCGTCCGCCGGCGCAACCTTCAGGGCCTGCGCGGCAATCTGGCCGCCCGCGCCCGGGCGGTTGTCCACCAGCACGGTCCTGCCCAGTGCCTGCGTGAGTTTTTCCGCAACGATGCGTGCGGCCGTATCGGCGGGGCCGCCGGGCGGGTAGCCCACCAGCAGCCTGACGGGGCCGCGCGCGTCCTGCGCCAGGGCAGCGCACGGTGCCGACAATGCCCATAGGGCGCCGCATAGCAGGAAGGCGCGGGCGGCGCCGCGTGACCGGCGGGATGCAATGGCACGGAACATGAAATCCTCCACAGGTATCGCCGCAGGATGCGGCGAAAGAAAGTGCCGGGCGGCGATGGCCGTGCCCGGCGGTCCTCAGCCCAGCCGCTTGCGCAGGATTGCGCCGCGCGCTTGCACGATGGGCTGCATCTTTGCGCGCATCGCCGCCACGATGGCGGCGGGTGCCTTGTGCGGGCTGCCGCTGTCGAAGGGAGGCTGCGGATCGTATTCGGCGAAGAGTTGAACGCCCTGCGCCACGGCATCGCCGCCGGCCAGTGCGATCACGCGCAAGGCGCAATCGATGCCCGATGTCACGCCTGCCCCGGTTACCCGGTTGCGGTCCACCACCACGCGCTGGTCCACGGGTTTGGCGCCGACCAGTTCCAGCAACGCATGCGATGCCCAGTGGCACGTCGCCGCGTAGCCTTCGAGCAAGCCGGCGGCACCCAGCAGCAGGGGGCCGGTACAGATACCCACGATCCATTGCGCGCCCGCGGCCTGCCGCGCCAGGAAGCGCAGTACCTCTTCGTCGTCCAGCAGCCTGCCGAGGCCTGGCCCGCCGGGGACGACGAGCATGTCCAGCTGGCCGCAATCGTCCATGCGCCTGGTGGCGCGAAATTCCCAGCCGAGCTCGGTGGCGATCGGGTCGGTGTGCTTCCACACCAGTTGCAGCTGCGCGCCCGGCATGCGCACCAGCAGGTCTGCTGGCGCCACGTAGTCGGTGGCGGTGATGTCCGGAAAAACCAGCATGCCGATTTGCATGGAGAGGGTCCTTGTTTGTTGGGTCCCGGGGTATCCCGGACGATGGATCGTGGTAGTCGTGGCAGGAATATACAATCGGGCTATCTGTCTGAAATGACAATCACCCCACGATTCCTGCCATGCCGCTTCGCCATATCCGCTTCCTCGTATTCGATCGTTTCCAGGTGCTGGACGTCTGCGGGCCGTTGCAGGTCTTTGCCACCGCCAACGACCTGCTCCGGCAGGCAGGGCGCCCGCCGCAGTACCGGACCCACGTGTGCAGCCTCGCGCCCGGGCTGGTGGACAGTTCCGGGGGCGTCGAGCTGAACGCGCGGGCCATGCCCGCGCGGCTTGGGCGCAAGACGGATACGCTGATCATTCCCGGCGGCCCAGGCGTGTGGGACCGGCCGGCAACCGATGCGCTGGTGCAGTGGATTCGCCGCGCGGCGCCAAGGGTGGAGCGCATCGCTTCGGTATGCACGGGGGCCTTCCTGTTCGCGCGCACCGGCTTGCTCGACGGCAGCCAGGTGGTGACGCACTGGGCTGCATGCGACCAGCTTGCCGAGGCGTTCCCCGCGCTCAAGGTGCAGCGCGACGCCATCTTTTTCCGCGAGGGCCGGTACTGGAGTTCAGCGGGCGTGACCGCTGGCATCGACATGACGCTGGGCATGGTGGAAGCGGATGCCGGGCGCGAGATCGCCATGGCCGTGGCCAAGACGCTGGTGGTGTTCTACAAGCGGCCCGGCGGGCAGTCCCAGTTCAGCAGCGCGCTGCTGGAGCAAAGCGCGCAGGACGGGCGGATCGCGGGGCTGAACGCGTGGATCGCCAGCCATCTGCATCATCGGCTGGATGTGCCGTCGCTGGCGGAGCGCATGTCCATGACGCCGCGCACCTTTGCGCGCTTCTATCGGCAGCAGACCGGCATGACCCCGGCGCGCGCGGTGGAAAAGATCCGGCTGGAACGCGCCTGCGACCTGATCGAATCGCATGCGCAGCCGATCAAGTCGGTGGCGCAGGCTTGCGGCTTTTCCTCGGAAGAAATCATGCGCAGGGCGTTCGTGCGCTATCTGCAGGTGTCGCCGTCCGAATACCGGGAGCGGTTCTCGGGGAAGGGGGGACTTGCCTGATGGCCAGGTGCGCGCCGGATCTTCGTCTTGTGTGTGTAGAAAGGGCCACTTCGGCAAGCAGGCATTGCTGGAATCCGGTGAAATCCGGCAACGCCGATTCCTGCTATATTCCTTTGCCCCCACACTGGCGCGCACGGGGGAGGGTCGGGGACCAAACCGGAATCCCGCCGCACCGGGCGGGCCGCAACGATACGGAGATCCGCGATGCGCCCCCACGCACGATCAACCTGCTGCCCGCGCGCATGCCGCTGAGCCGACTGTTGTTGCCGCCAGAGCGGCCGGCGCTTGCGCCGGGCATCGTGCACAGCAATTTCAGCGTGCAGGGCGACGCCCGTTTCAGTTTCCTGGCCTGGCAGGAGCGGATGAGTCCGGTCTACGACATACGGCCTGCCTCGATGGACGGCGAGCAGACCTTCGATGCTTCGCTGTTCCGGTACTCGATCGACGATCTGACCTTCTTCGACATGCGCACCGCCCCCAACGTGGCCGAGCGGTCGCTGGGGCGCGTGTCGACCGAGAACGTCCGCGACGTTTCCTTCAGCGTGTTCCTGGAAGGGACGCCTGCGCGCTTCCTGGGCGGCAAGCAACGGCCTGACGCGCCGCACGTGCCGTCCGTGCCGAGCATCCTCGCGGTGGACATGGATCAGCCGTGCACCATCCGGAGTTTTCAGAGCCGGATGCTGTTGTTCTTTGTGCCGCGGGCCGTGGTGGAAGCTGCGTTCCCCGATGCCGCCTCGCTGCATGGCCGCCTGGTTGAGGCCAACACACCCTTGACGCGCCTGCTGGTCGCGCATCTGGTGACGCTCAACCGGCAGATCGTGGGCCTGGGCAAGGAGGAGGCGGCTCAGTCCTTTCGTACCGCGGTCGAACTGCTGGCCGCGGCGTTCAGCCGGCAGGTGGGTCTTTCCGGCAACGCGCGCGCGGCGGTGCGGGCCGCGGTGTACGGACAAGTGCGGCGGTATGTCGAGGCCAATCTGCACGACCCCGGCCTGTCCCCGGAGAGCGTGCTGCAATCGCTGCGCCTGTCGCGCGCCAGCGTGTACCGGCTGTTCGCGCATGAAGGCGGCCTGGCCGCTTATATCCGCAGCCGCAGGCTGCGAACGGCGGCCGATGAGCTGGTCCGCTTTCCGCATCTGCAGGTGCAGGATATCGCCGCGGGGCTGGGCTTCAACAATGCGTCGAGCTTTACACGCGCATTCCGCCGCGCCTACGGCATCGCGCCGCAGGATTTGCACGGGTATGCACCGTTGCTCCGGCGCGATGAGGCAAGGCCATACCAGCAAGCCTCCTGGCGCGCGGCGGGCGTCCGATAACCGCGATTCCCGTCCGGGCCCGGGCTGCCGCGGCTACAGCATCGCCGAATGCAGGTGGTGGGGATCGTCCAGCGTATCGGCCGCGATCTGCAGCGATTCCTCCACCTCATCCCGGTCGCCCGGTCCGCCCAGGCAGAGCCGGATCGCGTCCGGCGGGTTGCCATCGGTGGAGAAGGCGGCGCTCGATACCGCGCCGATGCCGCGCGAGCGCAGGTGCAGCGCCAGTTCGGAAGGGCGCCAGCCGCTGTCCGCCGGTATCGGCAGCCACAGGTGGAAGCCTTCGGGGTCCGCGTCGTAGGGGCGCGCCGCGAATACCTCCCGGGCCAGGAGCTGCCGGGCCACGCTCTCGGCGCGGATGGCCTTGAGCATGTCTTCCGCCGTGCCGTCCTTGATCCATGACGTGGCCAGCAGCGTGTTGAAGGGGCTCGCCATGACGGTGGTGGCGCGCAGCGTGCCGGCCAGCCGCTGGGTCTGGCGCGCGGTGGGGCCGTTGATGAAGGCAATGCGCAATCCCGCGCCAAAGCACTTCGACAGGCCGGTGACGTAGTAGGTGAGCTCCGGCGCCAGCGTGGCCAGCGCATCGGGCGTGCGCTGCGGCAGCATGCCGTAGGCATCGTCCTCGATGATCGGCACGTTGTAGCGCAGGGCGATATCGGCCAGGATCTCGCGCCGGCCTTGCGGCATGGTCCTGGTGCTGGGATTCTGCAAGGTCGGGTTGCAGTACAGCGCGCTCGGCTTCTGCGTCTTGCACAACGTCTCGAATGCCGGCCCGAGCGGCCCTTCCTCGTCGCCGGGCAGGGCCTGCAGCTGCACGCCGAGTTGCGTGGCGATGGCCTTGATGCCGGGGTAGGCCAGCGCATCCAGGCAGATGGTCTGGCCGGGACGGGCCAGCAGCGATACCAGCGCCACCAGCGCGCTGTGGATGCCGGGGCAGATCAGCACGGTATCCGGACGGCAGGCGGGCACATATCGCTTCAGCCATTCCACGGCCACGGCGCGGTCGGCCGGCGTGCCGCCGAAATCCTGGTAGCGCAGCAGGTCATAGGGATCCGTCGTGCTCATCAGGCGGGCCGCCGACTCTCGCAGCTTTGCCGTCAGCGCAGGCGGCTCGGGCGGGTTGTTCATGGTCATCTCGGCACCGGTGCCGGCGCGCAGCGGCAGCGCGGGCGGACGCCCCCGTACAAAGGTGCCGCTGCCCGCCTTGGCGTCGATCAGCCCGCGCTTGCGGGCTTCGGCGTAGGCGCGTGCCACGGTGGTGTAGTTGAGCCGCAGCGCATCGGCCAGATCGCGCAGTGCCGGAAGGCGGTCGCGCGCTTGCAGGCGGCCGCTTGCCAGGTCTTCCTCGATCAGGTCGGGGATCGCCAGGTAAGCGGGTTTGGCGCTCTCGGAGAGGCGTTTCAGCCAATGGCTGGCCATTGCGGGCAAGGTGGGCTCCAGGCGGTTCGGGGGTGGCTTCAGGGGAGGCGATACCGAGCCGTCAGGCTATCACAATGATCGTTTTCCGTGCGGAAAGTGATCGCATCTTGAATTGCGCAATGATGGTGCGTGATCGCCCGGATTGCACTGCTTGCGGGCGTCCGGCCAGTGCCGGCACGTGTCGCGGCGGTGCATGCCCAAAATTGACCTGTGTGCGCCAATGCACAAGCAAGCCGGTCAAATGCCGCCTTCCGGAAAAATCACCGATGCGATCAATGAGTGATTGTGTGCTTGATCGGTAATTGATTGCATCCATCGGTGGGATATATGGCATGGCGCGTGCTCATGGTGTGGTGTCGGCCCCCCGGCCGATCGATCGAAACGACACATCGAACGATCGATTGAACCCACCATCCCCATGGAGCACAGCATGCCCGCAGTCAACAAACCGGCCCACAAGAAAGGCGATTTCCTGGTCGACTACGAAGAGAAGGTTTTCGAGGACGTGAAGGCGGAGCCGGGCGAGAAGGCGCTGGTCACCTTCCACACCGTCGCCTTCGAAGGTTCGATCGGCTTCGTCAACCTGTTGCAGGCCACGCGGCTGCAGCGCAAGGGCTTCGAGACTTCCATCCTGCTGTACGGCCCGGGCGTGACGCTTGGCCTGCAGCGCGGCTTTCCCACGCTGGGCGACGAAGCCTTCGCCGGCCACCTCAACTTCAACAAGCAGATCACCAAGTTCATGGAAGAGGGCGGCAAGGTCTACGCCTGCCGCTTTGCGCTGCAAGCGCTCTATGGCCACGGCGAGGCCTCGCTGATCGAAGGCATCCGCCCGATCAGCCCGCTCGACGTGCTGGACCTGAAGCTGATCCACCGCAAGGAGAACGCGCTGATCCTGGATACCTGGACGGTTTGAGACACGGATAGATAGATAGATAGATAGATAGATAGGCAGATAGAAAAGGCGGGCACCACCATGTCACAGAAACGCATTGTGCGCGCGGCAGCGGTCCAGATCTCACCGGACCTCGAGCACGGCGAAGGCACCCTCGGCAAAGTCTGCGAGGCCATCGACCGCGCCGCGCGGGAAGGCGTGCAGCTGATCGTCTTCCCGGAAACCTTCCTGCCGTACTACCCGTACTTTTCCTTCGTACGGCCGCCCGTGCAGTCCGGCGGCGACCATATGCGCCTGTACGAGCTGGCGGTGGTGGTGCCGGGCCCCGTCACCCATGCCGTGGCCGAGCGCGCGCGCCGGCACGGCATGGTGGTGGTGCTGGGCGTCAACGAACGCGACCATGGCAGCCTCTACAACACGCAACTGATCTTCGATACCGATGGCCGCCTGGCGCTCAAGCGCCGCAAGATCACGCCGACCTTCCATGAACGCATGATCTGGGGCCAGGGCGACGCGGCCGGCCTGAAGGTGGCCGACACCGCCATCGGCCGCGTGGGCGCGCTGGCCTGCTGGGAGCACTACAACCCGCTGGCCCGCTACGCGCTGATGACCCAGCACGAGGAAATCCACTGCAGCCAGTTTCCCGGCTCGCTGGTGGGGCCGGTCTTTGCGGAGCAGATCGAGGTCACCATCCGCCACCACGCGCTGGAATCCGGCTGCTTCGTGGTGAACGCCACCGGCTGGCTCACCGACGGGCAGATCGCCTCGGTGACCACCGACCCCGCCTTGCAGAAGGCGCTGCGCGGCGGCTGCAACACCGCCATCGTGTCGCCGGAGGGCCAGCACCTGGCGCCGCCGCTGCGCGAGGGCGAGGGCATGGTGATTGCCGATCTCGATATGTCGCTCATCACCAAGCGCAAGCGAATGATGGATTCGGTGGGGCACTACGCCCGGCCCGAACTGCTCAGCCTTGCCATCAACGACCGGCCGGCGGCCACTGCCTCGCCCATGGCCGCCGCCTTCTCCAACTTCCACGGGAGCACCCATCATGAACTCCAGCGAGATGATGCCGGCCTCGAGCCGGTTGTCGGTAACTGAACTTCGGACCGAGCTGCAATCGGTGGGGCTGCGCCTGCTGGACCCGGCGGCGGGCGCGGCCAGCCGCCGCGGCGGCGCGGGACCGTCCGACCATAAGGCGGTGACCATCGATGGCGTGACCATCATGGTGCCGGTGCACACCAATACTGCCTGGCATTCGCCGTACGTGGCGTCGCCGCCGGATGGCAAGGGCACCAGCGCGCTGATGCGCGGCACGATCCCGATCGCCGATATCAGCTTTCCGAAAGCACCGCGTTTCTACGGGCTGCAGACGCTGGATGGCGTGCCGTACGCCCAGATCGCTACGCTGCACAGCGCGGATGTATTGGCCACCACGGTGCTGCAGACCTGCATCCGCTACGAGAGCCGGCGCAAGACCTGCAAGTTCTGCGCGATCGGGCAGTCGCTGGCCGCCGGGCGCACCATCGCCCGCAAGACGCCGGAGCAACTGGCCGAAGTGGCGCGCGCCGCGGTGCTGCTGGATGGCGTCAAGCATATGGTGCTGACCACCGGCACGCCGCCCACGCCGGACCGGGGCGCCCGCATGCTTTGCGAAAGCGCTTTCGCGATCAAGGCGGCGGTCGATCTGCCCATCCAGGCGCAATGCGAACCGCCGGACGATGATCGCTGGTTCGATCGCATGAAGGCCTCCGGCATCGATACGCTGGGCATGCACCTGGAAGTGGTGACGCCCGCCCTGCGTGAACGCATCATGCCCGGCAAGGCGGCGGTGCCGGTCAGCCGCTATATGGAAGCATTCAAGGCTGCGGTAGCCGTGTTTGGCCGGGGGCAGGTGAGTACGTATATCCTC
Source organism: Cupriavidus sp. 96C5-1 (assembly GCF_057798855.1). Lineage (NCBI taxonomy): Bacteria > Pseudomonadati > Pseudomonadota > Betaproteobacteria > Burkholderiales > Burkholderiaceae > Cupriavidus > Cupriavidus sp. 96C5-1. The sequence goes on from NZ_JBYOJU010000016.1 coordinate 83,416, forward strand.
GCCGGGCTTGGCGACAGCGCCGAGACCATCCTGTCGGTCTCGCGCGAGCTGGTCGAGCTGGGTGTCTATCCTTTCGTGGTGCCCTTTGTGCCGATCACGGGCACGCCGCTGGAAGACCATCCGGCGCCGCCGTCTGAATTCATGAAGTCCATCCTCAAGCCGCTCGGCGCCATGATCGGCGCGGCGGGCATGCGCTCGGCGGATATCAAGGCGGGCTGCGGCAAGTGCGGCGCGTGCTCCTCGCTGTCTTCGTATGAGGAGGTGGCCGCATGAGCGACGATCTTTGCGTTGAGGTGCCCGCGGCGACAGCATTCCGCATCCGCTGGGCCGGGGCCGGGTGGGAGGTGGAGCAGGCCATGGCGTTGCGCCGGGCGGTGTTCTGCCACGAGCAGGGTATTTTCAAGGACGACGATCGCGACGAGATCGACGATGTGGCGCAGCTGCTGGTCGCGGTGAAATGCGAAGCGGACGGACCCGGGACGGTGGTTGGCACGGTACGCATCCATGAAGCCGAGCCCGGCGTTTGGTTTGGCTCCCGCCTTGCCGTGCATGCCGCGTATCGCAGCCACGGCAGGATCGGTGCGACGCTGATCAAGCTCGCGGTCAGCAGCGCGCATGGGCTGGGTTGCAAGACATTCCTCGCGCATGTGCAAAGCCAGAACGTGCCGCTGTTCCTCCGCCTGCATTGGGACGTGCTGGCCGAGGAAACCCTGCTTGGCCGCCCGCACCACCTGATGCAGGCCGGCATGGACCACTACCCGGCCTGCCTGACGCCGCGTATCGGCATGTCGACGCTGGGCAGGAGCTGAGCATGCATGTCGCGCAAATCGTGGAAAGCCTGCGCGCCAGCCGCGGCTTCGGCCACAAGCGGGATATCGCTGGCGTGCTGTCGGCGCTGGGCAATGCGCTGCCGGGCGGGGTGCACGATCTCGGCCAGGCCGTTGCCGTGGGCGACGATTGCGCCGTCATTGCGGATCGGGATGGCTACCTGCTGTTCGCCATCGAGGGCATGGTCAGCGACTTCATCCGTGCCAAGCCGTGGTTCGCCGGCTACAGCGCGGTGATGGTCAATGTCAGCGATGTCTATGCCATGGGCGGCCGCCCGCTGGCGGTGGTGGATGCCATCTGGAGCCAGGGCGTGGGCGACGCCGCCGAAGTGCTCAGGGGCATGGCGGCAGCCTCGGCGGCGTACGGCGTGCCCATCGTCGGCGGCCACAGCAATGCCCGCAGCGATCACGGCCAGCTTGCGGTGGCCATTGTCGGCCGGGCGGGCAGCCTGCTCTCCAGCTTCGCGGCGCGTCCGGGTGACCGGCTGCTGATGGCGGTTGACCTGCGCGGCGCCTTTGCCGAGCCATATCCCTACTGGAACGCCTCCACCGAGGCACCGGCCGGGCGGCTGCGGGCCGATCTGGAACTGCTGCCGGCGCTGGCCGAAGAGGGCCTGTGCGCCGCCGCCAAGGACATCAGCATGGCGGGTACGCTGGGTACGGCGCTGATGCTGCTGGAGTGCTCCGGCGTTGGCGCCCGGATCGACCTGCAGCGCGTGCCGGCGCCGGCGGGCGTGCCGCTGCAGCGCTGGCTCACGGCGTTTCCCAGCTACGGGTTCCTGCTGGCCGTGCGCGAGCCGGACGTGGAGCGCGTGAGCGCGCGCTTCAGGGCGCGGGACATTGCCTGTGCGCAGATCGGCATCATCGACGATTCACGGCAGGTCTCGGTCAGCGGGGCCGGCGAAAGCGCACTGCTGTGGGACTTCGCGCGTGATGCATTCATCGTCCCGCAGGCCGGTGCGCCGGCGCGGGGCACCACCCCAGCCGATGCCTGAGGAGCTGTCATGCCAGTCACGCATTTCCGGGTACGTTGGCCCGATCAGAGCGAAGCCACGTGTTATTCCCCGTCATCGGTGGTCAGCGAATTCTTCGTCGCCGGACAGGACTACGCACTGGAGGAATTCCTGGTCCGTGCGCGGCAGGCGCTGGGCAGCGCCTCCGAGCGCGTCAGGGCGAGGTATGGCTACGCCTGCTCGTCCGCGATGGACCAGCTTGAACAGATAGAGAGCACCGCCGCGCGCTTCGGCGCGCAGCCGGACGCCACGGTGCGCGTGCTTGGCTTTGGCCGTTAGCCCAGCGCTGAACGCACTTCACCTTACTGCATTGCATATCACCGTATTCAAGGAAGGACGCATCATGTCGAACCCCCTCAGCGAAACCAAGGCCACGGCCACGCCTCCCAGACATTACAGCGTGATCGTCGTCGGCGGCGGCCAGGCCGGCTTGTCCATGAGCTACTACCTCAAGCAGGCCGGCATCGATCATCTCGTGATCGAGAAGCACACCGTCGCCCACACCTGGCGCAGCCAGCGCTGGGACGCCTTTTGCCTGGTCACGCCGAACTGGCAGTGTGCCTTGCCGGGCTATCCCTACCAGGGCGACGATCCGCACGGGTTCATGAAGAAGGATGAGATCATCGCCTATCTCGACGGCTTTATCGGCATGGTCGACGCGCCCGTGCTGGAGCACGCCGAGGTCCGGCGCGTGAAGCCGCTGGAGCAGGGTGGCTACCTGGTCTCCACCTCGCAGGGCGACTTCACCGCAGGGCAGGTGGTGGTGGCCTCGGGCGGCTATCACACACCGATCGTGCCGCGCATGGCGGAGCGGCTGCCCGCCGGCATCCGGCAGATGCAGTCCTCCGAGTACCGCAGCCCGCAAGCCCTCCCGGGGGGCGGCGTGCTGGTGGTGGGCTCGGGCCAGTCCGGCGCGCAGATCGCGGAAGACCTGCACTTGGCCGGCCGCAAGGTGTTCCTGGCCGTCGGCGAGGCGCCGCGCTGCGCGCGCTTCTACCGCGGCCGCGACGTAGTGGACTGGCTGGCGGACATGCAGTATTACGACATGCCGGTGCAGGAGCATCCGCTGCGCGAAGGCGTGCGCGACAACACCAACCACTATGTGACCGGGCGCGATGGCGGACGCGATATCGACCTGCGCAGGTTCGCCACCGAAGGCATGGAGCTGTTCGGTTCGCTCGAAGACTTCCATGACGGCAAGCTGCGCTTTACGCCGAACCTGAAAGCCAACCTCGACGATGCGGACGATACCTACAACCGCATCAACGCCAGCATCGACAAATACATCGACAGGCACGGCATCGCCGCGCCGGCCGCCAGCACGTATGCGCCGGTATGGACGCCGGGCGAGGAACGCTGGGCATTGGACCTGGCCGAGGCCGGCATCGGCGCCATCGTCTGGTGCATCGGCTTCCGCCCGGATTTCAGCTGGCTGGAGGCGCCGGTCTTCAACGGGCGCGGCTATCCGGGCCACGTGCGCGGCGTGACCGTGCAGGATGGGCTGTATTTCCTTGGCCTGCCATGGCTGCACACCTGGGGCTCGGGCCGCTTCTCGGGCATCGCCCGCGACGCGGAGTACCTGGCCGGACTGGTCCGGCAGAAACGCGGTGCCGATGCGCTGGGTGTCGAGCAACATCGAACCCTGGACCTGTTGCCCCTGGCTGGGGCAGTTTGATCCCGTCAAGGTTGAATCCTGGCGTCGTGCATCTTTGCGCTTTCGGGCAGGTGAGTCGCTTGGCTTGGACTCCCCGCGCCTGACTCGTTGATAATTCGCGGGCCAACGCTAAATGCCGGCGACATCGAGCGGCCTCAAAGGCCTCTCGGCAAGAGGCCATGGGTCTAACCCACGCCAGTCCGAAAAGCCTTAGCCCTTGGCCGCGCTCACTGCCGTGTTTCCGACCAAACCGGCGATTTCTGCCACCATGTCGCGGGTAAGGCGCTTGGCTCCAAGGCGCCGCAGCAGAGCCTCGCGCGCCACGGCGAATACGATAGCCTGGCCCAAGATGGCATGGGCGCGCAGGATGCTTTCGGGGCTGTCGGGTGTCTCGCACCGGATTGCCGCCACCAGCGCCGTCACGGCTTCATGTAGCGGCACGAACAGGACGACCTGGATAGCGTCGAACTTCGGCGTGGGCTGGAGCTGCTCGCGCGCCAGCAGTAGGCTGCGGGCAGCGGCAGTCTCCGAGTCCAGCAACGCCGTAGTGAAAGCGCGCATGAGCCCATCCAGCCGGGTCGCGGCTTCCTTGGCCGTGGCGGGCGGCGCGGCAGGCAAGTCCAGGCGCTGGACGATGTCTTGCGCGGTCTGTTCCAGCACTGCGGCGTAGACGCCTTCCTTGCCGCCGAAATGGTAAGGAATGGCGGCTTGGTTCACGCCTGCGGCTTCCGACAACTGCCGTGTGCGCACGCCTTCCAGGCCCAGCCGGCTGAACAGTGCCAGTCCGGCCTGGATTAGCCGTTCACGCGTCTCGGCTGCGCGGTCGGTGGATGGGTCTTCAATAGTCGATCTGCTCATTTCGGTGTCGTTTTCCATGTCGCCGGCCTGCGTCTGCGCGAGGCCGCGGCCGGCGGCCATCAGCCCTAGCCGCCGGCACGCATCAGCCGGGTTGAGTTCTCGTTCAGCGCAATGCCACCTTGTTCTCCCACGATGACCGTGCCGCCAATATTGGCCAAATGGCGCCCGAAACCGCAATTGGGTTCAAACGCAAAGCACATGCCTGTCTGCAGTGGAAGTTCCCGCCCTACTGTCGGCAAGGGCCTGAGTTGCGGATAGCGGGCGGCTTCAGGCAGCGATTCTATGCCGGGCGCGGTGCCAAAGCCTACCGGGCCGTAAGGATTGATGCTGTGCACCAGCGGATGCACATGCCATCCGCCCGACGCCAGAAGGGGAGCTTCCATGGCATCGACCAGGTCGCCGAAGGTGTTGCCGGCGCGTAGCGCCATCATTCCGGCTTCGTAGCTGGCACGGGCGACGTCCGCAGCGCGCAGGATGTTCGGATGCACCTCGCCGACAGCAACTGCGGCCTGATGCTGGGTTTCCATCAAGCCATAGAGCGCGAAGATCTCCGACAGCACGATGTCGCCCTCGCGCAGGGTTCGCGGCGATTGCGAGCGGTACTGCCACGCAGGCGGTCCCCAGCCCACATATTCGGGGCCGGATCCCAACAGGATCTCGGCGGTATAGCCGCCCATGGAGAAGCAGGCGGCGACGACCGCGGCCACCAGGTCAGCCTCGCTGACGCCCGGTTTGGCGGTGGCGCGCAGCGTTTCACTCATGGCTTCGCCGATCCGGGCGGCATAGCGAATCAATCCCAGCTCTTCTTCGCTTTTGACCGAGGCGCGCTTGAAGAAAGCCTTGTACACGGGCTGGAATTCCGCCTTCGGCAGCGCTTGCTCCAGTCCCTGCATGGTGCGTGCCGGCATGGCGCCATCGAAATAGAAAGGCGGGTAGGGTTCTAGCCCGATGATGCCGATCCGGCCGCCGTCCAGTCCCCGTTGCGCCAGCCAAGCGCCAACATCGCGGCCAGACTTGCCCACATATAGATGTTCCGGCGAGATCCATTGCAGGTCACCGCGCAAGGCCGCTTGGATGTGGTCAGCGATCATCAGCGACGCGAAGGTATAGACCCGGGGCTTTTCGTCGCCGATGAAACACACGATGGATCCGGGGCGGTCACTGCTGAAATAACTGTCCGGTGAGAAGCCGGCGGGCGCGGCCGCTTCCCGGTCGCCGTAGACGATCAGAGCCCGCAGGTCTTCCGTCCGCATGATGTCGCGGGCAAGGTTCCAGCGCCGGTCTCTTTCCGCCAGCGACAGCGGGGCGGGTTGGGCGAACATGTTGCACTCCTTTGAAGTGGATGGTGCGTTTATAGTAATTCATTCAAATGAATGAATCAAATGAATTAATTTGCGGGCCCGTTTTTCGCCCGCCTCAACAGCTCGCACCGACGACGAATCGACGGCTGCTCGTTAGAAATCGAGTTGGCCCGCCTCGCGTAGCTTCGCGAGCAGCAACTCGTGCAGTCGGCCCCACACGCCCGCCTTCTGCCAGTCGCGCAGACGCCGCCAGCAGGTCGGGCCTGAACCAAAGCCCAACTTGGTCGACAGGTCGCACCAGCGTATTCCGGTTTTGAACACGAACAGAATGCCGTTCAACACAGCCCGGTCCGACGCACCAAAGGATCGTTCAACCGCGAACAATGTTCAATGGCTTCGATCGTCGCCCGCCTAATGCGATCGGTGGGCGGGCCATGACCCGGGGCAGCCATTGCGGCGGCTCTGCCCATTCGAGTCGCTTGCGCGTTTCGAGCCAGCAGCGCCTCGACATCCATCCGATAGTGCCGCCCAAACTGCAGATGCTTCTGCTTGAGTCGCGCTGACTGCCTGCTGGCCAGTGCGCCGGTGCCTCGATCTTCGGATTGGTTTGTGCAGCAAGAATCGGAGTTTTGAACAACGCGGGGATGCCTATTCTCTTGCTCAGGGCATCGAATGGTTTCGATGCACCTTCCCGAAACTAACTGTGAGGACCTTTCCATGAGCAAAGAAGAGCAGAACAAGGCCGTCGTCGGTCGTTGGTTCACGGAATTCTGGGGCAAGAATGTCAACCTGGCGGTGATCGATGAGATTGCGGCCCCGAGCATGCTGCTCAAGTATTCGTTGCACGAGCCTCGCCGTGGTCGCGAGGATATCAAGGCCTTCATGACCGGCTTTCGTGCCGCGTTCCCCGATCTCAACTTCTGGGGCACGGCTGAGCTGATCGCCGAAGGCGACTATGTCGTCGGCCAGTGGGAAGGTGGCGGTACCCACACGGGTCCGGCATTTGATGACTTCCTGATTGGCGGTTTGCCTGCCGCAACTGGCCGCAGGATGCACTTCACCGGTACTACCGTGCTGAAGGTGATCGACGGCAGGATTGTGGAAGAACTCGGCCTGGACGACGGGGTGGCTGCGCTGACCCAGCTCGGCCTGATCAAGGAGGCCGCCATTAATGGCGACGGCTGATTTCCAGAAATCGGGAGAAGTGGCGGGACGCCCGTATGGCGTCGCGCGACACTTCTTCATTGCGCACCGCATATACGAAGCTTGGCGGGTCTCGGTGTCGAGGTTTTCCACTTTCCATATGGAAGGCTCACATCGAGCAGTGCGCTTCGCCGGACCCTGCAAAACATCGACGACCTCGCTGTACGAGTGCGCCGAAGTGAGTTTGTGATGGACGCTATCACGGGGTGATGCCACTAAAGAAAGAGCCGCATCCGTTGCTTGGAAGTCAACGCATCAACTTCACCTTCCGCAAGGCGGGTTGAGCATTGGAATTCATGAGCAAGAGTCGGAGTTTTTTCCCGCGATGACACGCCTAGAGTAGCCGTAGTCGCCAAGACGTGCCCATGCACTCGATATCGATAGAACCGACGAACGAACAGGCCGAAGCGCGCCGCCGGATTGAGGCCTATTGCCAGTCGTTGGTGGACATGGGCGCGGCGCAATGGCGGGTCGGCAATGCCGGTGCCATCGAGCTGCACATGGAAAGCGGCGCGGCCTACCTGTTTGGCGAATGGGGCGTTACCCGCCTGAGATGAGCAACTGACCACATCAAGTGGGCCGCCGATTCATTCAACAAGGAGTGCATCATGCAATTGTTCTTGAGCTATGTGGAGTCGCCGTTGGGCGACCTGGTGCTCGTCACCGATGCGCGGCAGATTGTGCGCGGACTCGATTTTGCCGACCACAAGGCGCGCCAGCATCGCAGCTTGCGCGACCACTATGGCAGTGTCGAGCTGGTTGAAGTTCCGGCCCCTGCGGAGATCGCCGAAGCCTTGGCTCGCTATTTTTCGGGTGAATTGGGCGCGCTGGATGCCCTGCGGACCGAGACCGCTGGTTCTCAGCTTCAGCGCCGGGTCTGGGCCGCGCTGCGCCGCATTCCGGCCGGCACGACCACGACCTACGGCAAGCTGGCCAAGGAACTGGGCTTCGACGATCCGCGCGCGGCCATCGACATCGGTGCGGCCAATGGCGCCAATCCGATTGCCGTCATCGTACCGTGTCATCGGGTCATCGCCAGCAATGGCGATCTCAAGGGTTACGCCTGGGGGGTGCCCCGTAAGCGCTGGCTACTGGAGCACGAGAGGGCGATCGCGCCGGAGCGCGCCGAACCGCAGACTGCCATGCTGCCGGGGATCTGATCTTGACCGATACCATTGCAGCGGACTTGTCTCCACGCGCATATGAACGGGCCTCTCAGTACCTATCCGGTCTGGATGCAGACTGGGCGCGCCATATCGCCAATGTTGGACCATGCCGACATGAGGCAAAGCCTGCGCGTGAGCCCTACGAAGCCTTGGTGCGCGCCATCGCCTACCAGCAGTTGCACGCCAAGGCCGGCGATGCGATTCTTGCGCGACTGCTTGCGCTCTATCCGGGAGCCTCCTTCCCATCGCCGGCACAACTCCTGTCGACCGATCCCGAGTCGCAGCGTGCGTGCGGCTTCTCGGCCGCCAAGCTGGCCACCATACGTGGCATCGCACAGGCCGCAGTGGATGGGATCGTGCCCAGTCTCGATGAAGCACGGCGCCTTCCCGACGCCGCGCTGATCGAGCGCTTGGTCTCCCTGCGTGGCGTGGGCCGCTGGACCGTCGAAATGTTCCTGATCTACTCATTGGAGCGCTCAGACGTCCTGCCGGTGGACGACTTCGGCGTGCGCGAGGGTTACCGGCGCCTGAAGGGGTTGGAGAAGGCGCCGACCCCGCGGCAGATGCGCGAGATCGGCGGGGCCTGGTGTCCCTGGCGGACTGTCGCGGCCTGGTACTTGTGGCGACTGCCCAACTCTACGGCACGGTTACCCAAGCGCGAAAACGTAGAGTTCTTCGACTCGGCAAAAGCTGCCGAAGCGGCGGGCTACCGCCCCAGCCGCCGCGCGCGTGGCGACCAGAGCAGCGCGGCAGCCGAGCGCGCCGCGCTGGTGGAGCGTGCCTGTCGCCTGATCGAGGCGTCAGAGACACCGCCCCAGCTCGACGACCTGGCGGCCGAGATCGGCATGAGCCCGTTCCACTTCCACCGTCTGTTCAAGGCCGAAACGGGCCTCACGCCCAAGGCCTACAGCTCGGCCTATCGTGCCCGCAAGTTGAGGGAGGAGTTGAGCACACCTGACGCTTCGGTCACCAACGCGATTTATGGCGCCGGCTTCAACTCCAATAGCCGGTTCTACGAAGCCTCCGACCATCTGCTGGGCATGCGGGCGCGAGACTACCTGGCAGGCGGCACCGGGACGGTCATTCGATTCGCGGTGGGGCAGTGCTCGCTAGGTGCCATTCTGGTCGCGCAGAGCCAGCGCGGCATTTGCGCCATTCTGTTGGGTGATGACCCGGATGCGCTGGTGCGTGACCTGCAGGACCGGTTCCGCAAGGCTCAGCTTATCGGCGGCGATGCTGAGTTCGAGCAATCGATCGCCCAGGTGGTGGGATTCATCGAGGCACCGGCTATCGGTCTGCACCTGCCGTTGGACGTACAGGGCACGGCCTTCCAGGAGCGCGTCTGGCGGGTTCTGCGCGAGATTCCGCCGGGCACGACCGTGAGCTACGCGGAGATCGCCGAGCGCATCGGCGCTCCCAAGGCCGTGCGTGCCGTAGCGCAGGCCTGTGCTGCGAACCACATTGCCGTGGCCATTCCATGCCACCGCGTCGTGCGGCGCGATGGCGATATCGCCGGCTACCGCTGGGGCGTGGATCGCAAGCGTGAATTGCTCCGACGCGAAGCTCAAACCTGAAAGGATGCTGCCATGACGCAATTTTCCGATGCGTTTAATCAACTGGATTGGTTTGCCATATACGGCCACCTGGAGGCAGACGGCTACGCTGTGATTCCGGGACTGCTTGCAGCCGGTCGGGCGCGCGAGCTGGCGCGGCGGACCGATTTCGACGGAAAGACTCGCCGAATCTCATTAATGACCACCGAACTCGGGCAAGGTGATCTGTTTTACTTCGATCAGAACTTGCCAGACCCGTGGCAATCGCTGCACGAAGCGTTTTATCCCAAGCTCGCGGCAATTGCCAACACGTGGAACGAGCGACTGGACATAAGTTACCGTTATCCAGAGGAATTGTCGGCGTTCCTCCAGCAATGCAGCGCGGCGGGACAGAGGCGTGGCCAGTCTTACCTAAGCCGGCTGAGTGCCGGAGGTTACGTCGCGTTGCACCAACGCAGTGATGCGGAGCACGTCTTCCCCATGCAAGTCGTTGCCTTGCTTGCGGCACCGGGCGACGACTTCCTCGGAGGGGAGTTTGTCATGACGGAGCAGCGCCCACGCATGCAATCACGGCCACTGGTGGTTCCGCTCAAACTTGGCGATGTGGCCATTATCACGACAGCCCAGCGTCCGTTCAAAGGCACGCGCGGCGACTATCGGGTGAACCTCAAGCATGCGATCAGTCGCGTCCGGCAGGGTGAGCGTATTGGCGTGGAACTCACGTTCCATCATTCTGTGTGAGCCTGAACGGTGGATCGGACTATGACCGAATCGAGAACCTGGGCTCTGATCGGACGGGATGGCAAGCCCTATGAGAGTTCGGTGCCGGGCACACTCGGTGGCCATCTAGGCGGCCGGATCTACGGCAGATTTGATTGCCGAGCGGCCCTGCAGGCCATCGCCCGCGGGGGCTATATCAAACAGCGCGTTTTCTTTCTCGATGAGTCGATCGCTATCGCCGCCGGTTTTCGGCCGTGTGCGGTTTGTATGCTTGATCGATACGCTGCCTGGAAGAAGGCGCAAGCCACCAGAAGCTGCCCTACATCACGCAATCGAGTGCGGTCATGACCGCTGAAACGCTATTCAACGCAGCCTTGGAGAAGGCCCCGGGAGGAGAACTCTTGAAACCGCAGTCCCTGGCCGAAAAGCTTGCGATGCTTGACTGGCTCGCAGTCGAAGAAGCGTTGACACGCGATGGATACGCCATCATTCCGGCGCTGTTGACATGCGACCAGTGCGAGGCAGTCACTGGGTACTTTCCTGAGGACCAGCGATTCCGAAGCCGGATCGTGATGGAGCGATACGCATTTGGGAGAGGCGAATACAAATACTTTTGCGACCCACTGCCTGATCTCGTCAGTGAACTGCGTCGCGAGCTCTATCCACGTCTCTCGCCAATTGCGAATCGCTGGCATGCGGTTATGCGCATTGCGGAGAGGTTTCCTGCCACACATGCGGAATTCCGCGAAATCTGCCGCCGGGCAGGACAGACCCGTCCAACCCCGCTCCTGTTACGCTATGGCGCCAACGACTATTGTTGCCTCCACCAGGATCTGTATGGCGACCACGTATTTCCGTTCCAGGCGGTCTTCCTGCTCAATGAGCCCGGGCGCGATTTTGACGGTGGCGAGTTGCTGCTGACCGAGACTCATCCGACAAAGCCGGGACGCGCGCAGGTCGTACCCCTGCGTCAAGGTGATGCAGTGATCTTTGCCGTGAATCACAGGCCCGTCCGCTCGGTGCGAGGATTCCATCGCCTGAGTCTGCGTCATGGTGTCAGCAGGCTGCATCGGGGTCAGCGGCATACCTTGGGCATCATCTTTCATGATGCTAGATGACTGCGGTAGGTAGCCAATCCATAGCGACAATCCTGGCCGGTGCGTATGCGAATGGCCAATGGACCCATGGCGACCAAGTGAAACCATGGCTCGATCCCGCCAGGGGCGGCCGCAAGCCTGCTTCACGGAGATTGCCGGTGCACTGATGACTGGGTTGGCGCCGCGCAGGGCAAACCGGCTGCCTTTGCCGTCGGCGTTAGAAGCCAACTGGCGTGCGTCAGTCCGCCACTCTGGGCAGGAACTCTCTGCCTGGCCATCCGTCGTGCATGTCTGGCCGGCGCAATCGGCTTCACGGAATTCACGACCTCAGGTGTCCGTATATCGGTGCGGATCAGTCATTGATTAACCATTGGCTGACCGACCGCTTATGGCCGATAGTGTTGAAAAACGCTGTGGACCCCGTTTCCGGCGAGGTTTCAGGGGTACCCGAACCCCTTCGCGTGTCTATCGACAGCGCAATTAGGAAAGGTCTTCATAAAGACTGCTGGCCACGCTTAAGCGCGTGTGCTCGGGGGAGTGTCTTCTACGCAGGTATCTTGATTCGCCAGGCGGGTCTCTTAGCGGTTTGCGGTTTGCCGTCTGCGGCTGAGGATCGGTTGCGTTGGTTCAGTGGGAATTCGGATACTGGACGGGGACCGTGCGGCAATAGCCGCAGCCGATCGAGCGCGGTCGGTTAGGCATCGGCACCGGCGTCGAATGCAAGCGCACTGGAAAACGTTCGATGAGGACCCCCGCAAGCCATGCCGCCGGATAAAAAAAACGCCAACCCATTTTGGGTTGGCGCCATGTTTGGGGCGTATTACTGGTATCAGAACTGGTTCATGGTGTTGTCTTTACCCGCCGCTTTCAGGGCTGCTTCGCCGCTGAAGTACTCCTTGTGGTCGTCGCCGATGTCCGAGCCGGACATGTTCTGGTGCTTGACGCAGGCGATGCCCTGACGGATTTCCTTGCGCTGCACGCCAGCCACATAACCCAGCATGCCCTGGTCGCCGAAGTATTCCTTGGCCAGGTTGTCGGTCGACAGTGCGGCGGTGTGGTAGGTCGGCAGCGTAATCAGATGGTGGAAGATACCTGCTTCGCGCGACGCGTCGGCCTGGAAGGTCCGGATCTTTTCGTCGGCGAGCTTCGCCAGTTCGGTCTGATCGTACTCCACGCTCATCAGCTGGGTGCGCTCGTATGCCGACACATCCTTGCCCTCGGCCTTCATCGCGTCATACACCTGCTGGCGGAAATTCAGCGTCCAGTTGAACGACGGGCTGTTGTTGTACACCAGCTTGGCGTTCGGGATGACCTTGCGAATCTCGCTGACCATGCCGCCGATCTGCGCGATATGCGGTTTTTCGGTTTCGATCCACAGCAGGTCGGCGCCGTTTTGCAGCGCGGTGACGCAATCCAGCACGCAGCGCGCTTCGCCCGTGCCGGCGCGGAACTGGAACAGGTTGCTGGGCAGGCGCTTCGGACGCAGCAGCTTGCCGTCGCGCTTGATGATGACGTCACCGTTGCCCAGTTGGTCGGCCGACAGTTCTTCGCAATCGAGGAACGCGTTGTATTGGTCGCCCAGGTCGCCCGGCGTGTTGGTCACGGCGATCTGCTTGGTCAGGCCGGCGCCCAGCGAGTCGGTACGGGCCACGATGATGCCGTCGTCCACGCCCAGTTCCAGGAAGGCGTAGCGGATGGCGCGGATCTTGGCCAGGAAGTCCTCGTGCGGCACGGTGACCTTGCCGTCCTGGTGGCCGCACTGCTTCTCGTCGGACACCTGGTTTTCGATCTGGATGCAGCATGCGCCCGCTTCGATGAACTGCTTGGCCAGCAGGTACGTTGCTTCGGCGTTGCCGAAACCCGCGTCGATGTCCGCGATGATGGGCACAACGTGGGTGACGTGGTTGTCGATTTTTTCCTGGATGGCGGCCTTGGCAGGTCCTTGGGCAGCATCCAGTTCGCGGAACAGGCCGCCCAGTTCACGGGCGTCGGCCTGGCGCAGGAAGGTGTACAACTCGCGGATCAGCGCGCTGACGGAGGTTTTTTCGTGCATCGACTGGTCCGGCAGCGGGCCGAACTCGGAGCGCAGCGCGGCCACCATCCAGCCGGACAGGTAAAGGTAGCGGCGTTCGGTGCTGTTGAAGTGCTTCTTGATCGAGATCATCTTCTGCTGGCCGATGAAGCCGTGCCAGCAACCCAGCGACTGGGTGTACTTGGCCGGGTCGGCATCGTAGGCGGCCATGTCGGCGCGCATGATCTTGGCGGTGTACTTGGCGATGTCCAGACCCGTCTTGAACTTGTTCTGGGCACGCATGCGGGCGGCATACTCGGGGCTGATGGCATTCCATGCGCTGCCGTGGTTCTCTTTCAAACCAGCAACTGCCTTGATGTCGTCTTGATACTGGGCCATACGAAATTCCTAAGCGCGATTGAAGAAAGGGTTGCGTGTGCCGCTACGGATGTCGGAGCAAGCAGCGTGGAATCATTGTATGGCGCTTTTGGCGCCTCGCGGCGAAGTCTTATATAAGACATAAGAGTTGGTTTGTCCTTATTTTTCAATGAGATAGGTGTGGAATTTCGTGATGTGGAACGCGTTTTCGGGAAACGAAAACGAAACACTGGGGAAATTCGGGGTGAATTCCACAATGTGAAAAGTACTTTCAGCTGTTAGAGGTAAAGGCAAGCACAGATGGCTTGAGCAACGATAGTTGGGGTGATTTTGTAGACGCCTGTCGAACGAACAGGGTCATGAGTCGGCGCAGAAACGTGTGGCTGTCTTCGTGTCCGCGGCGGTCATTCGATCACGAGCGAGGATCGTCGCAAACTGGCCGAACCCGGAAGTTCGTCGCCGGCCAGCGCTCGATCGCGCCGACTCAGCTCCGAACTTCCGTAGTCGACCCAAAGCGGACCTCGGCTAACAGGGAAAGCGGACGCTCTCACGCCCCGCCTCACGGGGTCGTTTCAGAAAATAATGCACGCTAAGGCCGTTGCCCTGCGTCCAGAATCTCAGCTGTTTGCTGAATTCATCCCCGCCAGTCGCCCAAGAAGAACGGACATCGTTTCGATTTGGTCTACTGGCACCAGGTCGGTTGATTCTTGTGCAACCACGCCCGCTGACGCGACCGCATAGCCCAACAGTTGACGCCCCGATTCAGTCAGGGTTGCGTAGCCGACACGTGCATCCCTTGGGTCCGTCTGTCGTGACACCAATCCCAACTTTTCTAAGGGCAGGAGGCTTCGCGTCACACCAGAAGCCGTCAACCCCAAGCGCTCGGCCAAATCGACCCGGCGCAGCTTAGCGCTTGGCGCGCGCTCAAGGTAGTAGAGGATCATGAAATCGGCAAAACTAAGCCCATGTAGGCCTGACAACACGCTGTCAAGGCGTCTCATTACGGTCGCATGGGCACGCGACAACCTGATGCAGAAATCTAGTCCCATGTCCGTGCCACTGCGTGAACCAAGCGTATCCACGGCGGTACTCATTTTTCCGAAACTCCTTGACGCCGTGAGATCGACAGCTCACTTTCAGTTGGTCGTTCAAAGTAAGACTCCATCGCTTCGAACATCACGGGTGTGACATCGAACGAATAGGTTTCTCCTTTCTCGATGTTCCTGCGAAGCACGCGTTCTCTGCGTATCGCCAAATCGGCATCCACAAAGTGGAAAACTGCGACATGTCCTGCTTGCTCCACCTTGGACTTGATTGCGGCCCGATCGGCTCTTCGGAGTAAGCCAAGCTCCAGAACGACATCCGTTCCCGTTCCAAGGATTTGCTCTGCAACCGACCAGATCTGAGCCTGACACCTGGCCACACGAGGCATTACCCATGCCATGTCCTTCGAGCTTGGTACATCACTGCCAAACATTGCGTGCATCCACTCGTCGATGGCAAACCGAACGCCATTAGCCTGTACAGCCAGCTTTCGGGCGAAGGTTGACTTCCCAGCAGCAGTGGGTCCGTAGATAAGGTGAGCGGTTTGTGGCTGTGTATTCATGCTTTTAGCCCTTGAGTGATCAATACTTGATTACTCAAGTATGACGCAATCATTTGGCAATGACAAGGGGGATAGAGTCTGAACCCAGCACCTTGTTCTTCCAGAGAGCGATGGCCCGTTTGCACGGGTTGATGACAAGCCCGTACCGCCTTGGAGCGCTGACCTCACCGCTTGGCATCTGGGGTATTTCCACGAAGGAGGCAGCGATTGTGCTGAGCGAAAACTCTCGCCGTCTATTGGTCCTAATGGGTCGGCGCTGAGATTTTATGCGGCAAGGCGCCACGATGAGGGTAGTTGCGACCTACCTACATGCTCCGCAGACGGAGATTGCACGCAATCTAGGCTTCTATCTCAAACGGCCGTTCTTGGCCGATCTCCGCCGGACGCGTGCCGCGAAACGCGGCCGTCCCAGATCGACCCCAAGCGGCCCTTCAGGATTTCCTATAACGGTCGTTCACCATGTACAGCGAGCTCCACTTACGGCGGGTCATCCATGCTCCCACTTGCATTTTCATCGACCGATGGATTTCGCAATTGAAGGCAACGGAAGACCCCTTGTAAGCGACCGTGCGTCGCTGTCTACGGATTGGTCGCGTGCGCGAGAGCGGTCACGTAACCCTCTCTAGCGACTTTAAGAGCTACTAGCGAGGATCGACTTCGACTTGCTCAATGCAGAGTCCCGTGCTGAGTTCGAATGGTGAGCGGTCATCAAATCGAAAATCCTCCTTGCGACGTTCCAATTCCTTTTCGATTGAGAACAAGAATCGCTTTCCCGATGGTGACTCGACATCTCCAACGATATTGAGCGTGACACCCTCGGCGAATCGACCGCCCCCCTTGTAGAGTCGATCGTTGAATTCTTCAAGGGCATTGATCGCGAATTGCGCGATGACCACGCAGAAACCGTGGCTATGGTGCCTGTCGCGGTGCGTAGGTTCGATGAAAACCTCCAGCACATCGACTTCAAACTCAATCAACTCATCTCGGTCGATCAACTCGAGATTCACTGCAAAGGCACAGAATCCGACCGGACCCTCTCGATTCGAGAGGACCAGTACATAATAGGTTTGGAGAGCGGGTACGGAATATGGATCGTCCGGCGAATTCCCCACGTTCACACTCGACGCGCTCATATTTCTAAGAGCTTTCCCGGCAAGACCCGAAAACTCCATCGACTTCTGGTCAGCCTTCCAAGCGCTCTTGAGCTTCGCTTTGAGTACACGACACGTTTCGGATGTCCGCCATCCCGGTGCAGTGGAGAAGGTGACAGTCCACCGCTCATCCATATCCGTCAATGAACCTCCGTCGTACTCATAGATTGGCACTCCTTCTGACAGGGGCAAGAGTAATGGCTTAGCCATCGCCGACCGGACGATCTCGAGGATCTTCTTGGGGGTTTTCTTCACTTTAACCCGTTTGTTGAGCAAGCCGCTCAGGGTAGATCAATCTCGTTCTCGAAACTCAGACCGAAATCTTGAATTTCCCGTTGGATCTGCTGACGAATATGCTTCGGTACGTCGTTTACAACGTCATTCTTTACAAGATGGAGAATTTGTTCTGCACCGACCTTGTCGCGGATGACCCCGTAGTAGATTTTTTCCTTGATGCCAAACTCATCCTTCAAGGCATTCATGACCCGGTCATTGCTTCTCGTGGAGAGGTGATGACGTATCAACGCCAAAGCTGCATCAGGCTTGCTGCCGCGCTTCTGGTCTCTCAGGATGGCAAAGAGCCTTTCGAGTTCCTGTCTCGACATTCGCCAATCGATCCCACGCCATACATCGGGATCGCCCCCTTCCCAAGAGCCGTCTTTGAAGTGCGCGAATGAGACGTCATCTCCGCGCCTGACCTGGTACAGCCCGTCTCGACCAGGCGAATGTTGTTTCTCGAACCATTCCGAAATCGTCCCCGTTTCTTCGCAGGTGGCGCAGGAGTGATCGCCGCTCCTGGTCTCTCGATACGACAGGAGGCCCTCTTTGCCTTCGCTTGCGGGGTCGTGGTCCGTAGTGAAACCCAGCGCGTTCAACCGAGCTTCGAATTCGTAGATCAGTTCCGCCACCTTACTGTCGATGCGTGTTTGACGGTTCATCGCGACCTCTTTATGACTGGCGTTGGCGCTAAATTCAGATGAGGTCTGCAAGTGCCGTCTCGGATTCGTTGGCAAACCGGCCACGACGCAGCGAAACGAAGTGTTCGCCTTCAAGGACCATGAGCGGCAGAGGCTCGTCATGCCCAAACTCCTGACAGAGATCTTCCCAGAGACCGTTGAGGGTGCGATAGGGCTTCTTGACCATGCGCTGGACGCCAGTCCAGTGGTAAAACTGGTCCTTGCGGATCGTGGCGTTGCCGGTCAGCCAGACTTCTTCGAGAGCCCGCTCCAGGAGTGCTTCGCGATATTTGGACATGACATTCCTCGTGACAGAAGCGGCAAGCATATCATATTTAATTAGCTAAGAGCTCATTATTTGTGCAGGTCGCGCCTAATAATTTAATGTCTTTTACGTGGACCAAGGCGGGGTGATTGCGCAGCATTCGTCGGCGCGAATTGAGCCGCCGTTTTGTTCCCGTGGGGCAGCCATCTCGATGGCCGCTGGTCGGCAACGGTGAATGACGGTTCCTGGCCGGTTTCCGCCCTCCGGCGCAGGCAGGTTGGCCGATCGGCGCCATCTTGCACCCACGCAATACCGGCCTCGGTACCCCCGTCTGCCTGATGATGCTATCAGGCAGGCGCAGACGCTAGCGCCGTGCGTCCGCTTCTCGGCCAGACGTTCACAAAATGACATTGCGACAAGACTGGCCCGGCCGATGTGCCAACGTTTGGACGTGACCGGAGCGCCCGACCAGCGCCGGCGCAATGAGAATCTTCGCTACTCATTGCGGTGTCTGCAATGATTCCCATGCTGTCAGCAATTGGACCTGCTTTCGTAGCCAAGTCGTGGGCATTGTCTGTGTCCCCCAAACATCGATACGGCCTGCATATTCGGCCAAAAGCCAGAAATGGCGTACCGCGACAAAGGACGCGATGGCGGCAAAATCTGTCGCTTCAATCGCCCGGACGCTACGATACCCAGCTATGTAGTGCCGCCACTGCTCGCGAGCTGGGGCGTCCAGATCGGCGTCGACCTTACGCGGCAGCATGGCCCAAAGGTAGACAGCGAGTTCGTACGCCAGCAAGCCAGGGCCGGCATCGTCGAAATCGAAGAAAGATGCGATACGAACCCCTTCTGGACTGTCGGTCATGAAGTTGTTGCTACCATGGCAGTCGCCGTGGCAGTTCACGCGGGTTAGCCCAGGCATCGCCGCAATGCGCTCGTCCAGTCGTTGCGCGATAGCGGAGAAGTCCGCGCGTAGCCCTTCGTCCATCGTTGGTGCGGTGCACAAGCGTCGAATCGACGCGCCAAGTAACTGCGGGAGTTCAAGCGCGTAGCGGCTAGTTGGGCCGTCGTAGTTCCGACCTGCCTGGTGCAACAGCGCTAAGCCGCGGCCTGTTGCCTCGATGTCGGGCAAGGCGTCGCCAGGAGGATCTCCCTCCAGATGCTCGAACAGCATCAGGGTGCGCGTGCCTTCGGGCAGGGCCATCGACGTAGCCGCAGCACCGCATCGAGTCGGCAACGAGGCGGCGACAGCTGCGCCGGCCGCCTTCAGATGAGCGAGCAGAGCCGCTTCGTAGTCAGTGTTGGGTGCACCGCGCGGACGATTGGCGCACAGTCGTGCCACGGCACGGCGCCCATCGACGAAGCGGATCCCGTAGACGTGGTTAAAGCCGCGCCGCAGCAATTCACATTCCAGAACTTCGCCGAGCGCGTAGCCCTGGCTAACTGCCGCTGCAATGGCGTTGCTGGTGGGCGTGGTTTGCGCGATATCGGTGAAAGAGGTCATGGTTTGACTGCAGCAATAAGCAGCAGGAGTCGAGCATTGATGATGGATTGGCGAGAGCAGCCGGCTATCGGGGAACCATTCGTTACGCCGCAGAACGGAAATCTGATGTTCGCCTTTATGAAGCATTCCTTCGCGGCCCGTCTACCCCCCATTTGAGTGAAGCTGCTACCGATCTGGTTGTCAGTGCCTGTCTCACCGACAGGCAGCTATCGCGTGCAAACGGCCGCTTATGGCCGATAGTGTTGAAAAACTCTGTGGACCCCGTTTCCGGCGAGGTTTCAGGGGTACCCGAACCCCCAACCGATCGACGATCGTTCAATACAGGCCGATCTGAGGGGTCGGCAACCGGCAGACCTGGTCTGCTCAGTGGGCAGATTGAGTTTTTCAACACTATCGCCCGGCAACCGACTTCCACCAGTCGTGAGCCGGTCGGCTTCTACCGAACCTCTGCGGTCGGTCGTTTGTCACGAAAGCGGCCGTTCAATGAGAGCGGTTAGCGGGCAGTATTGGTATCTTGTTGGAAGTGAAAAACAGTGTGTTCCCAATACTTTCTGGGCGGTTTTCCAGAACACAGCCACCCCATTTTTTTGAGATATCTGGCAATGAACCAGTTTAGTGAGCCGTGCCCAACAAACAAAACAGCACCGTGAGCAGAAGCCATCTCGACCAAATGCTCGGCACAGCGGCAAGCTCTCTCTCTAGCCGTTTTGAATGACTCTACATTTTCTGAATATCCGAATGCCCAGGCAAGCCGAAAAAATACCAACCACAGTGGTAGCGAGAGTTTCGGGAAGCGCCACGATGCATGGGGCATATCCATCTCCCGGAACATAGAGTCACAAACATTTATATGCTTGACACCCAGAAATTTCGCAGACTCCAACGAGCGCACAAGGTTGCTGCAAACGGTAAATGCGCATTGATCGGTTTGCTCAATTGCGATCTGTGGAGGTGGGTACTTCGTATCGATACCGACGGCATTGTATTTCTCAACCCAAACGCCGAACTCTGCTGCATTCAGTTTGCTTTGCTTTTCGATTTGAGGCTTTCCATGTCTCATCAGAACGATTTTCAACCAAGATCTCCCGCTACGGTAACTACCCTCTGGCACGCGAATCCAGGCGAGGATCAATTTACAGGCCGCTTGTGGCCGTTCCACTCCAAATAAACCCGCGCGCTCGTCCGTCGATTATCGACGATCTAGGCAACTACGTCGAACGTCTCAGACAGCCGGGAGCGGCCGGTCGCCGCGGGATACCGGCGTCTAGCCGCCTTCATCCAAGCCCGAGATGGAGTCCTATGGTAAGGTTGGCGGAATGAGTGAATGTACTTCAACTTGTGATGCATGGGCCGCATCTATGTGGTGCTGGGAGAGTGAGGCAGTGTGAGTGATCCGAAGCAGGAAACGCGGCGCATGCTGCGGACTGAGAGAGTTTCAATCAGCAGGGCTTTGCGCCTGAGCGTGCCGCCAGAGGCCAGGCCTGCGCCGGTCAACGGGAAGGACTGGCTGCGGCAGAGGAAAGAGCAATTGCAGGCTGCCCGTGCCGCTGCCAAGCAAAGGCGCAATCTACTAAGAGCCGAAATCATGTCGGCCGTGCAAGATATTGCCCGAGAGGAACGCACTGCTGCGCGGCTAGAAGCTGAACGCCTGAGGGCGGAAGCCAAGGCCGCGCGGACCTACACGCGGGAGGACGCACGCGCCGCCGCCAAGTTCGAGCGCGGCCAACCAACCCGCTCGGCGTCCAGACAAAAGACGCTTGCTAATGAGAAACGCAAGCTGGTCTCTTACGCTGATCTGTTGCGGATGCGTGGGTGATCTGGCGGAAGTTCGACGGGGCGGACTGCCGATCGATTTCGTGGAAAGCGGCGTCGATCTCGTGATCCGAATCGACGCGTTGTCGGACAAGCGGCGGAACGCACGGTGGACCATGTCGAACCGGCGGTTGACCTGCATCGCTACCGACCCAATGCAGCCGTTGCCGACCCGAAGCGGTCCTTCGCGTTTCCCAGAAGCGGTCACTCCCGTAGTGCGCACCGGATGACTCGACGACTGCCCGCGCCTATATCGACAGATCGGAAAACTGCTATAAAGCCCACTCCAAAATATCGACCACATCACCGTCTTTCCAGGCGCGAATGACTTTCACTGAAGCGCGAATGAAATTGCGCCCGGCATCGTCGCCTTCCATGGGATTGATAAGAGAAGCTTCTCCGCTGCGGTTGTCGGGACTGAGCATACCAACCTGATTTTAGCTTGTTCCAGATGTGAACCTGTATCGAGCAGTGGCTGCGTCCTCATCCGGCTTACTTATCAGAATATGTAATGCCATTACACGACAATCCCTAGAACGAACTCACGGCTGCGGACGGCCGGCACCAGTCGGTCAACGGGAGCTCACGGCGAGGAATAATCAGTCGAGGAGTTAGATTCCTCGTCTCATCAGACCCATGAGTCAAGTTCGAGACGATCAGATTGGATATTCGAACATCCCGATGTAGACCAGTTCGAATGCATCGTCTCGCACTGATCTTGGCGATTTTATCTGTTCACTGTTTATGAAGACGAGTGCATCTGCGTCTTCTAAATTTAGGGCGCGAGCCGCCTCGCATAGCAGCCCTGACCACTTTTCAGAGTACGAGTGAGGCGCAAAGAACTCTTCCAGAGATGTACCTGGCTTTCGCTGCCCGGTTTCCATGAAGTCATGGTCACAAAAGAACTCACCCTGAGAACCGAAAAACTCGGAGATTGGTTGATTTTCATCCTCGCCGTAGTGCTCCGCGAGAAATCTCGAAAATCGAGAGCTATCTCCTACGCGGCCAAGATAAAAGTGCGATGTTTCCGTTCTATGCATGGTTGGCTGGCTCCGTATTATGGCTGAAAATTGTATTCATCGACTTACCCACTGGCTGCTATTGGCTGACATGAGCCAGCAAGATCACGCGCCGTTCCGCGGCGTCAATATGGTACGCCACATAGAAGCGTTCCCATAGCTGACCTTGACCGAGTTCTGCTTTCTACAGTCCGTCTCGCCGTACACCGTCTCAGACATCCCGTGTGAACACTTCGGCGCGTCTGGTCCGGCTCCATGCGCCATTAATCGAAGATCGCCTCCGCATGCCACATAGCACCCTTTTCCGCGGCGCGAGGGTCTATTTTCGCGATGGCACTCAGAGGAGACCGCCTCGTCTCGGAGCACAAGTGCTCTTGAAAGATGCACAGACACTCGAGGAATTGGTCCAGCGTCGAGTTAATGAAAACACGATGATTGTGGAAATCGTGATTAAGGTAGACAACCTCATTCGTGGTTGTGTCAATTCCCAGGAGATCACCAGAGCCATTTTGCCCGAGCGGCACGAACTGCTCTGGGATGGCACCACTTTCTCGGAGATCATTGATCTCTATATCGCCGTAGCACGAGAAGCTAAGAAATGGTGACGCGGTGCGCGGCAATCCTTCTTCCACAAGCAACCTCTTAGCGTTGTCGTTGAGGCCCGGCAGGTCGGTGGATTCGAAAACAGTAAACTCATCGAGCTGGAGATCCAACTCGGGCGGCGTCTCTGGAAGTCCTGAGAGAAATCTTTGCTTGAATGACACGGGCATACAAGAGCCCCTCCGCGACGGGTTGCAAAAATCGGAGCATATCCGAGATTCGGATGGCCGCTTTCGGAACAGACCTTCGAACGACCGCTCCTGGGATTGCCCTGACGGATACAATGGAAGACGTGTGTTGAGCACTTTCCGGTCCGACTTATCAGTGCAGAAGTTTGGCGTCCTCGTCGACGCCGAATAGCCAACAGCACAAGACATCCTCGAAAAATTGAAGGGAATCACGTGAGCACCAAACTATCGATCAATCTCAACAAGATCGCGCTGATCCGGAATGCCAGAGGGGGCAACTATCCGGATCTGGGGCGGTTCGCGGAGCAGTGTCTCAAGCGAGGTGTGGACGGCATTACGCTCCATCCCCGGCCGGACGAAAGGCATGTGCGCTTTGCGGACCTGCCGGAGATCGCGGCGATTTGCGCCCACTTCGGCCGGGAACTGAACGTCGAGGGCTATCCGTCGGAGCGTTTCATGGACGCGATGGCGGACATCCGACCGGCACAAGTCACGCTCGTGCCCGATGCGCCGCAGCAGCTCACGTCGGATCATGGATGGGACGTGCAGGCTCACGCTCCTTTTCTTCGGGGCGTCGTGGCGCGGCTGAGCGCGCTTGGCTGCAGGGTGTCATTGTTCATCAGCGCGAATCCGCGGGATGCACGCGACGCGGCGGCCGTGGGTGCGCAGCGGGTCGAGCTGTATACCGGCCCGTATGCGGTCGCCTATACAGCCGGCGATGTTCGGGCGCTCCTGGCCGCATATCGGGACACAGCGCAGACCGCGCAGTCTTGCGGCATCGACGTGAACGCCGGTCACGACCTAAACCTGCAGAACCTCTCCACCCTGCTGCAGGCGTTCAACGTATCAGAGGTATCGATCGGACACGCATTCGTGGTCGAGAGCCTCGAGCATGGTCTGGACGACGTGATTGCGCAGTACCTGAAGATCGTTCGCGCCTGAGGACCGAGTGGTAGCCGTCAGTGGGTTCCATGGCGGCGCAAGAAGCACACCGAGACATCAGCCATTACCTGACGCACCGGTACAACGGGATACGGCCACATCAGTTCAATGAAGCGGGCACGAGCCACGATTGAAGCGCGAAAGGGACGCGTGAACTGCGGGTCCATATCCCCGCGGCTGCGCCAGCCCTCGCCGGGGGACAGCAGCTTAAGGCCGATTTTGTCTTCCAGCACATGCGGCAGGGGGTCGGCCTCGACGTGCAGTGCGCGCCACAAGGCGACGCGCGCTGCTGTGCTGTCCGCCGCTACATCTTGCTTGTCGTTCATGACGTTCAATCCTCCGGTTCGTTTGCTTTCGCCTGAAGCTGACCGACTGGTACGGTGCCACGCTATGGAAGAAAGAGCTGTGCTTCGGCCCTTTAGTGATTGACTGAGAACGCTTCACACAGCATCCGGGTGTAGAAATGCAGCGAGCAGCAAGAATACACCTGCCCGACGCATCGACGGACCGCGTCCGTGCCCAGGTCCACTGGTGTGGTTGGGCCGTCGGTCGAGCGACCTCGCGAGAGTGCGGATCAACGGCCGTAATTGGCTGTGGATTCAACCGGTGAGCCGCGCCGCTCGGCTGGTCATTGAGACGAGAACTGAAATGCCTCCACCCAGGCGCAGGTCGCACGTGCGACTACCTCGCTCTTCCTTCAACCACGCGCGTCTAGTAAAGTTCCGATCGTTTGTCATGATAAAGCGTTGCTGAGCGTGAAGACGAGCTACCTGTCTGAAATCCGTGAGATCGCGGTTGAACGAGAAGTTTTCCTGTTCCACTTTACGCGGATTGAAAATCTCCCTGGCATCGTCCGGCACGGGCTTCTGTCCCGGCGCATTCTGGCTGGACCGGAATACCGGGCTTACGCCAGCGGTCAATATCGACTGGACGAGGATGATGACGCGGTCTCAGTCTCGATATCGCGCGTTAATATGGCGATGTTTGCCTCGAAGCGCCAGAAGCATGATCAGCCAGGATGGGTTCTTCTGGTTCTTTCCCCTGAGATCCTCTGGAAGCATAGCTGCCGATTCTGCTGGACCAATGCGGCAAGACGGGAAATCAGGAACCACACGGGGTTCCGTGGCGGGCCCTGGGCCTTCAACAAGATGTTCGACGGCGGTCTCGAGGAAAGGGATGGCCTAGCACCTTGCCATCCGACCGATCCGGAAGCTGAAGTTCAAGTGCTCGAAGTCATCGCGGCTCAATACATTATTGCTGCTGTCGTAGATCGAGAGGAGCTTGCCGAATATGTGCGGACAACATTGGATGCGCTACTCGGTCAGCCGAGACCTGTGTTGGTCGACGACGATTGGTCTATTACCAGGTCATTGCAATGGCGCCTGTCCGGCGCGGGTGATTCCTCAGGTTGAGGCGTAAGCGATCTAACCCTTGAACGTGAAACGAGCGTAGAACGGTTCGACGCCGTCGGTGGATGCGGATCGACGTTGTCTTCAACGAGGTCGACGCGCGGTGCAAGCGAGCCCAATGTGTTTTGCCGCAAGACTCAAGATATCCGCGGTCGCATCGACGCCTACGAACCGCCATCCGAGTTGCGCTTCCGCGCATACCTTCAGTTCCAAGCCTCCAGCGTGCTTCTCGCACATCCTTCTCGAATCCCAAAGCGGTAGCGCGCTATGCCGAAGGACCTGCCAAACTCGTTCCCGGCTTTTCCGGCCTTCAGCGAACGCAGTCCCGAAGACGGCAAGGTCCTGGTTCTCGGCGCCGAGGCCGCTCCCGGCCATAGGTGGCCGTTTAGGCCGAATGTCGCCACGTGGTTTTCCGCCATCATGGTGATGGCGGTTGACTCGAAGATAAGGACTCCGTGCCTCCTGTCCCGTCGCTGCAGGAATAGAGGCGCCTAACGGTTGGGCTTCGTGTAGTCGTCACCCAACTCGGCCGCGAGCCAGGTCCCAGAATGCGCCATCGGCGAGCTTTACCATTTCCATCCCCGTGCCCTCGCTCGCCGGGCCCTTTCTGGCCGGCAGTTCAGAGTTGAATTCAGGGGCGCTTGCCCTGCCTTATCGCACAGCGTCTCATACAATGATGGGTTTGGCCAATTCAATAGACAACCAATGCTGCGGTCCACGCTTGCATTAGACTCGGGAAATCGACCTCGTATTGGCCAAAAAAGGGGTCGTTGACTGAGACCAATCCGAGTGGCCCCATAGGAGACGGAACTACCCGCATACCGGTTGCAACCACGAAATGACCAGCACCCTGTCGTGTATGCATCACTATGGGGCCACGTCTTAGCGCGTCATAGAGTACGAACCCGTTGGCTGGCGGAGCAACACTGGAAAAGCGGCCACCAAATTGGCCAATCAACGCTTGAACTTCGGTGATATGTCCGCCGCGTGAACAAAGCTGCGGATTTTGACAGCAAGGCGCGCCATACTGCATTTGAAGCATCGAACATTGATCTGGGACTGGTTGACGCCCGTAAAATTCCGCCACCATTTTTGCAGCAGCCACCCAGCACCAAACCATGGTTTGCTGTTGATGAAACGGAACAGCATGTTGAATCGGTGGATATCTGCTGTAATCGAAATGGGGGGTATATAGATACTGAGCATTGCTTGGTCCAGCCAAGAGGGATAGCGATAGAAATGCCGCGAGCCACATTATTCTGAAGAAAATAAACATAGTGGTTATCCTTCTGTGGCAAAAGTGTTCGAATTAATGTGGGCATAACGGAATTTTTATGTGCCAGCCGCCTTAAACGATTTTCCGCTGATGCGCGATTATAGTCTCTTGTCTGCTAGATCGCTCCATAGTCCAGAAAGACGAAAATTTCCGTCTTTTTCTTTGATCACAACAATACGCTCAAAGACCCTGCCGGCGGCATAGAGGTTTAGGAATGTGACGGCGTGTATAGTACCTTTGTAGCCGGTGGATGGGTCGAAATCAGAGAAATCACTACTTAAAACCTTGCTTTCGATCAAACCACCTAATCGCGCACGGCCCAGTGTCATATTGGCTATGAAGGCGTCCTTCGTCGTCATCCGCCGAAACGAGTCACTGGTTTGAAAGTCCCACAGATCGGAATACTGTGCTTTTGCAAGCGTAGATACTATGCTCATCGCAGCCTTTTCAGCCGCGTCCTTGTTCGCTGGATCACTATTTGATTTAATTGTATTTCCATCGCTTGGAAGAGATGGGCCTGTTCCAGGCTTTCGTTCGGCGAGGAATTTGCTAAGGGTATTGACTTGTGCTGGATTGCGAATCAGCCCAGCTTTTAATAGAAAATCGAGGTTTTCGGCCGCCTTATCCGGGTTGCCGCCAACCTTTATGACTTCCAGTATACGTGTTTGCTCAGATTTCTGGTCTTCCAAATCGCGTTGAAGATTGCCATTAACAATAGCGACGACGGCGTTTCCTGCTGCAGCAATTGCAGCAGCAAGTATTGCAAGAACCAATGGATTTTTCCATTTTGATTGAATACTCTCCCGCCGAGAAATTTCGACTTCAGCTTCGCGAAGCATAATTTCTCGTTCCCGAAAATTCTTGTCAATGTCCCATTTTTCTCTTTCGGAGATATCAGTGTCTTTTTTTTCCATTATTTTGCCCTCAGGACAACAAATGGTGAGACCTAACGCGAAGTGGATGCCACTTCAAGCAGTAGGCACAGTATTGGACTGACCAATAATCTGGGCGGCTCATGTTGGCTGCCGTTTTCGTTGATGCTCATGTGTATTCCTCTAGTGGCCAGTCTAATATCGACTTTCCACGGTGGACAAAGGCCACAACTAAGGAAGATCTATGCTAGTTGCCCATCGTGCATCAATTCAACTGGGATAGCAATAAGCAAAGACCGGTATTGGCTGACAACTGCCATTCGTCCAGTGCTTGCGAACGACCGGTTGAATCCACAGGCTTTCGCCGACGTTGGACAGCTCAAACGTCCGCCAAGGGACGGGGGCCGAGGCCGACCCCTGGTCTCGTCCCGGTCCGCGGGGCGGAATGGCTTTCGCGGGTTCCGGGTGGTGCCATCGGTGCAGGCTGGCGCGCGGCATTGCCGTCGGCGGGTCAGTTCAGCGTCAAGCGAACGGAGTTCAGTGTTGCGTGACTTTCGCCGCTACGGCCAGATTTCGCTGAACCTGACCACCTTGCCGCCTGGCGTGGCCAATACTGCCTCGATGCCGGGTTCCTTGGGGCCGAACACGATCGCGCCCTTGTCGCTGGCCCGGCTCGCCGGGAAGCCGTATTCGGCGGGTACGATCACCGTCATGGTCTGCAGGTCGGCCAGGCCGTAGCGGTGGTTCAGGTTGTTGGCAAAGGGCACGTAGCGCTGGTTGCCATAGGCCGGATCGGCCGACCCTTCGAGCAGGCGTCCTTGCCGGTTGACAAAGCCGGACCAGTCGAACTGGCGCTGCTTGCTTCGTTCGAAAGCGGCCTGGTCGAAGGGCATGGTTACCCTGATGAGGGGGACGCCTTTGGCGGTGGTCGGCCAGATGCCCTGCATCTCGGGCGTGTCCAGCCGGCGGCCGCTGGGATCGAAGAATTGCCAGCCGGTGTCGCTCTCCATGGCGAACATGCCGAAATCCAGCCAGCGGCCGCGCGCGTATCGATGGGGCACCGCCACCTTGCCGCGCGCGTCGATCAGTCCCAGGCCCGGCTCGGAGCCTGCCGCCTTCGCCATCAGCAGCGGCTGGCCGGGAACGGGTTCCAGCCACTCGTAGACGGGCGGCAGCAAGGGTTCGCCGTCCTGGCTCAGCAGCCCATGGAGATGGCGCGCGGCGTGCTTGTCGCCCGCGGCCTGCGGATTGGCGATTGTCTGGATGACCCAGCCGTTCTCGCCCAGCGCCAGCGCTTCGTACTTCGGGGCGATCCGGAACCTGCCGGACTGGTCGAGCAGGCCTTGCCGCCTGGCACCATCCGGCAATACGGTCTCGACGACGGCGAAGCCGTTGCGCCAGACGCCATTGACCATGCGCAGGCCGGCCGGCAAGGGCGCCACATGGCCGTCCTTGTTCACCACCCATTGTTCGTCCGGGTTGCCGCCCTGGCGGTGTACAACGGCGGCCAGGGCGTTGTCCCGGACGCCGTACCAGCCCTCCTTGGCCAGGAAGCCGTTCAGGGGCTGGCCGCGCGCGTCGATCAGGAAGTAGCCGTCTTCGGTTTCCACCTGGGCTACGCCATCGATCATTGCCGAAGCCCGCTTGTACACGGGGGGCACCACCCAGTTCAGCCCGGCGTCGAGGTAGCCCCAGCGCTGGTCGCTGGCGGCTCGGGCGCTATCGAAACTCCGCGCAGCCATGAGCGGGGCGATGGCCTGCAGCGGGAAGCTGAGCTGCCGCACCATGTTGCCCTGGCGGTCATGGTAGTCATAGCGGTCAGCGGCGGCCCCCCTGACGACATAGGGGGAGTCGAGCGGCGGCATGAGCTGGCGCGCCACGGGGTGCATCGGGAACACGTCGCGCATGACCCGCTTGCCGTCGGGGCGGTAGAGGCTGTAGGCATCCCCGTCCGGGACCATGACAAAGCCATCGGTCAGCGGCACCGGCTTGTCCTTGCCGAAGCGGGCCACTGTCTCGCCCTTGCGGTTCAGCAGGCCCCAGCGGTCATCCGCGAAGAACAGCGCCGTATCGCCGACGAAGGGTTCGATTTTCTCGTAGAGCCCCGGCACCGCCGCCTTGCCGTCCTCGGTGGCGAGGCCGCAGCCGCGTTTGCCGCATAGCACGAATTCGTCGGCCCGCGCGGCGCCGTTGACCAGGCACGCCCCGGTCAGCAACAGCGCCAAAAAACCCTTGCCCATCGTTATGTCTTCCGTCTTCTTACGTTCTTGCAGTACCGGCCGCGCCTTCGGTGCCTTCAGTGCCTTCACTGCCTTCAGCGCTCCAGGGCCGCGCCGTGGGCCTGGTTCTTTTGCCTTTCGCGTGCGGCGGCTACCCGGTTGCGCCCGGACTCTTTCGCCTCGTATAGCGCCTCGTCGCTGGCACCGAACAAGAGGCGCAGGTTGGCAAAGCGCGAGCGGCCCTCCGCGCATGCCACACCGATGCTGATCGTGAGTACCTGGTGGGTGCTCCCCGCATTCGGGAGGCCCAGGCCCTGGACCGCCGAGCGGATTTTCCCGGCCACGGCCATGGCGCCATCCATGCCGGTGTTGGGCAGCAGCACGGCGAACTCTTCGCCGCCGTAGCGGGCCGCATAGTCGCCGGGCCTGCGGATATTGTCGGCAATGCACCGGGCTACCGCGGCCAGTGCATCGTCGCCGCCTGCGTGCCCGTAGCGGTCATTGAAGTTCTTGAAATGATCCACGTCGATCATCAGCAACGACAAGGGCTGCTGGTTGCGCCATGCCCGGCGCCATTCGATGTCCGCTGCCTCATCCAGGGCCCGCCGGCTTCCGATGCCTGTCAACCCGTCCGTGTTGACCATCAGCCGCAGGTGCTCCTCCATCGCCAGCCTGCGCCTGAACTGCTGGGAAATCAGGGCGGAGAGGAGGATGATCACGATGTCGAGGGCAAGGATCAGCCCACCGATCAGCCACGCCCTTTTGCGCCATTCCGCATAGATATCGTCGGTCGACAGGCCAACCACAAGCACCAGGGGGAAGCCGGCAACGTGGCGGAAATCATATAGCCGTTCGGTGCCGTCCAACGCGGCAATCCCGACAAAGGAGCCTTGCTGTGCCTGCATCAGCGGAGGGAAGGACGAACTGGCGGCAATACTTCGGCCGATGGTGGCGGCATCGTAAGGACGGCGCATCAGCACGATGCCATCGTCCCGCAGCAGCGTGACGGTGCCTCCGGGGCCGAGTTTCGTCCCCTCGAACAGCCGCCTGAAATAGTTGAGGCGCAGCGTGCCGACGACGATGCCGGCAAAGCTGCCATCGGCATGCGACAACCTTCGGCTCAGGCCGATCGACTGGGCTGTTTCCGTCAGGCGGGGCTGGAACGGCTGGCTGACGAACAACCCGGCCGTGGTCGAATCGCGATGCACTTTGAAGTAGTCGCGGTCGGCAACATTGACCGGACGGGCAGGGGTGGAGCGGGAGTCGAGCACGAGATTGCCTTTCTCGTCCGTCGCCAGCATGGAGCCCAGGTCCGTTGCGTTGGTGGAGCGGTCAAACAGCACCAGCTGGCGGATGGCCGGAGGCAGCCGAAGGATCTCGGGATCCTTGACGCCGTCGATCACGGCGTGCATCGACAGCTCGAAGATTTCCAGGTTGCGGGCAATGTCGCGTTCCAGGATCAGCGAGAGATTGGAGGACGCTTCCTGCGCGCGCGCGAAGGCGTCCTGGCGCATTTCAAGGAGCGCTCCGGCACCGATGGCGGCGATGGCGACAGCAAGCGAAATGCTGCTGGCCACGAAAAGGTTGGGATACTTAAGAATCAATTTTTCGGGGCTGCCAAGGCAATTCGGATGTCTTTTGGAGGGGGCCGCGCCCAGGCGCGAGCTTGCCGATTGTACCGCCCCCTCTGCTGCATTTGTCTGCTTCTGGTCCGGCGTACAACCGTACAACTATAGGGGATCGACCGGATTGCTGCGCTGACGCGCGCGTATTTCATCCGCGGCACGGCGCACGGCAAAGAGGGTCAGGTAGTTCTCGACGCGCGCGCCGGTACTCAGCGTTTGAAGGGCATCGTAGAACGCGGCCTCCGCCTCCTTCGTCGATACCTGCACTGCGTGGGCAAGTCTTGCGATGAGCCCAGCATGGGAATCCGTGTTCATAGGGGGAACTCGCGAATGACAGCGTGGGCGGCACGGAACCCTGCATCCAGCCTGCCTGGGCAAGCGCCCGCGCTGTTTCTTGTGAATGCCGCGACTGGCGGCGCGATTATCAACAGACGATAGAACAGATTCGTGCGGCGGCCAACATGATTTTCAGCGCATGCGCGTGGCGTATGGGGCACTGGAAATGCTCTTGATCGACACAAAATGTAGCCGTTGGGTTGCGGATTCGGCGCGGGCAGGCCTGCCGGTCGGGGAAGTCTGCAATCCGGTCCTGATCTGTGGCCCGCGATTATATTCGATGCGTGATTCAAGCAACGCACCATTAATCCCTGCATTGGTGGGGAGAAAATCAGGGAAGATACCCCTGGCATTGGCTCGGCTCATGTGCGGGCTTTCTGGCTGCCCTGCGCGGCAGTTCGCCGGGGCTTGCTGTGCGCGCTTAAGAGAGCCGGCTGGCCGATATTCGGGCACTGGGCTGGCATGGAAGTGAGCTATTATGACATCAGCATGTCATAAACCCTTATTCAGCATTCAATCAGCACAATATGGAAGAAAGCGCGACATTGATCTCGCGGGATGGCTTCTCGCAGGCCATCATGAGGAAAGCAGGGGGGAAGCGCGCTGAAATACCTTCGAGTCCGACGGGCGCGGCGCTTTACTCCAACCGGGAACTCAGTCTGCTGGAGTTCAACCGCCGGGTGCTGGCCCAGGCCGAACACGCGGATACGCCTTTGCTGGAGCGCTTGCGCTTCCTGTGCATCTTCAGCAGCAATCTCGACGAGTTCTATGAGGTTCGGGTTGCGGGGCTGAAGGAGCAGATCAAGGTCCAGTCCGTGGCGACCGGCCCGGACGGGCTCGACGCGCAACGCGTCCATACCTTGGTCAGCGCCAAGGCGCGGGAACTGGTGGCGCACCAGTACCGGCTGTTCAATGAGGTCCTGATTCCCGAACTTGCAGAGCAGGGGATCCGTTTCCTGCGTCGCCCGAACTGGACTGCCGCGCAGTCGGAGTGGATTAGGGCCTACTTCTTCGAGCAGTTGATGCCGATCCTGACCCCGATCGGCCTGGATCCGACGCATCCGTTTCCCCGCGTACTGAACAAGAGCCTGAACTTCGTCGTCGAGCTGCAAGGACGGGACGCCTTCGGCCGCAGCCACCGCGCGGCCATTGTCCAGGCGCCGCGTGCGCTGCCGCGTGTCATCCGCTTGCCCAGGGAGGTCGCGGGCTGCGAGCATGGCTTCGTCTTCCTGTCGTCCATCCTGCATGCCCATGTGTGCGAATTGTTTGCGGGGATGGAGGTGCGCGGCTGCTACCAGTTCCGCGTCACCCGCAACAGCGGGCTGTTCGTCGACGAGGAGGAGGTCAAGAATCTGCGCGAAGCCCTGCAGGGCGAGTTGCCGCAGCGGCATCTCGGCGCCGCGGTGCGGCTGGAGGTGGCCGGCAACTGCTCGGCGGAGATGACGCATTTCCTGCAGGAGCAGTTCGGCCTGGATGATGCGGATGTGTTCTGCGTCGACGGGCCGGTCAACCTGGTGCGCCTGATGAATGTGCCGGACAAGGTCGACCGCCCCGATCTCAAGTATCGGCCGTTCCGTCCGGGGCTGCCAAAGGCGCTGCTGAACCAGCCGGATATGTTCCGCGCCATCCGCGATGGCGACATCCTGCTGCACCATCCCTATCAGTCCTTTGCGCCTGTTGTCGATTTCATCCAGCAGGCAGCGCAGGACCCGGACGTGGTGTCCATCAAGCAGACGGTGTACCGTGCCGGCCATGACTCCAGCTTGCTGCAGGCGCTCATCGATGCCGCGCGGGCCGGGAAGGAAGTCACTGCGGTGGTGGAACTGCTGGCGCGCTTCGACGAGGAGGCCAATATCGGCTGGGCCGCGGCGCTGGAGCAGGCCGGCGCCCATGTGGTCTATGGCGTGGTCGGCTTCAAGGCGCATGCCAAGATGGCCCTGGTGCTGCGGCGCGAAGGCCGGCATCTCAGGCGCTATGCCCACCTCGGCACCGGCAACTATCATGGCCAGACCACCAAGGTCTACACGGATTTCGGTTTGCTGACCTGCAACGAGGGCATCACCGACGACGTGGCCGGCGTCTTTGCGCAACTGACCGGGCTGGGCCAGACCAGCCAGCTCGCCCGCATCTGGCAATCGCCGTTCACCCTGCATGCGGCCTTGCTGGCGGCGATCCGGCGCGAGGCGGAGCACGCCAGGGCGGGACGCAAGGCAAGAATCATCGCCAAGATGAACGCCTTGCTGGAGCCAGGCATCATCGACGCCCTCTACGAGGCGTCAAACGCCGGGGTCAGGATCGACCTGATCGTGCGGGGCGCATGCGCCTTGCGCCCAGGTATTCCGGGGTGCTCGGAGAACATCCGGGTGCGCTCGGTCATCGGCCGTTTTCTTGAGCATTCGCGCATCTTCTACTTCTACAATGACAAGGCGGAGGACGTGATGCTCTCCAGCGCGGACTGGATGGGGCGCAATCTGTTCCGGCGCATCGAGGTGTGCTTTCCGGTGGCCGACAAGCGTCTCAAGGCGCGCGTCATCGACGAGGGATTGAAGGCATACCTGAAAGACAAGCGGGATACATGGGAAATGATGGCGAACGGCACTTACCGCCGCCGGCGCGGCCGTGTGCCATTTGCCGCGCAGGATGCCCTGCTTCGCATGCTGGCGGGGTGAACGACGCAGCTTGCGTCAGGTCCGCTTGCATGCGCGCCTGACGTGCTCCGGCCACGAGATGTGGCGAGATGCGGCGGGCCTTGCCGGACTTATTCCGGCAGGGCCAGGTCGGCGATCGCCGCGGCCAGGAAGCGGGCGGCCTCGCCGCCCGTCACCACCCGATGGTCGAAGGTCAGGCTGAGCGGCAGGATGCGGTGCACGGCAGGCACGCCGCCGGCCGCCACCACCGCGTCGTGAATGCGGCCGGCGCCGAGAATGGCCACCGTGGGCGGTACCACGATGGGCGCCGCGTACTTGCCGGCGATCATGCCGAAGTTGGACAGCGTGATGGTGTTGCCGCGCATCTCCTCGGGCGCGATGGTGCGTGCGCGGACGTCGGCGCGCATGCGGTCCAGGCCGCGCCGCAGGTCGGCCGCGTCCCGGTTGCCGGTATCGCGCAGCACAGGGACGAACAGGCCCTCCGGCAGGTCGACCGCGATCCCCACGTCGATCCGCTTGGGCACATGGCGGCGCCCGGTCTGGCTTTCGTACCACGCATTCAGGCCGGGCTCGGCGCGGCAGCCGGCGACCAGCGCGCGCACCAGCCGGATCGTGGTGTCGGAGCCAGGCACCCAGGCATGGATGTCGGCATCGTCGATCACGGTAGCCGCGGCCACTTCGTTCTGCGCGCGCGCCATGTTCTGCGCCATGGCGCGGCGCACGCCGCGCAGCACCTCGGGCGGTCCCAGGTCCGCCAGCGTCGCGGCGACGCGCCGGACGTCGGCGGCGGTGATGATGCCGTCCGCGCCCGAGGGGCTGACCATGGCCAGGTCCACTTCGAGCTGCCGCGCCAGGGCGCGCACGGCCGGCGCCGCCCGCACCGCGCCCCCGCCACCGGCGAGGGCCGCCGGCGCTTCCGCCAGCACCTGGGTGCCGACCTTGACCACGCCCACCACGGTGCCCGCGTCGTCTTCCCCCCCGGCGCCCTCGAAGCCCACCAGCGGCGCGCCGAGATGCACGATCTCGCCCGGCTGGGCGTAGAGACGGGCGATGCGTCCGGCGCTCGGTGACGGGATTTCGACGATGGCCTTGGCGGTCTCGACGGAGACCAGCGGCTGGTCGGCCGCGACCGTGTCGCCCGGCTTGACGTGCCATTCGGTGATCTCGGCCTCCTGGAGCCCTTCGCCCAGGTCCGGCAGCTTGAAGATGTTCATCGTGGCTCCCAGGAAAGTCGATGGTCGATCGTCGATAGTCGAGATCGTCAGGCGGCCAGCGCCTTGCGTGCCGCGTCCATGATCCGCGCCACGCTGGGCAGGTATTCGTACTCGAGCCGGGCCATCGGCACCACGGTGTCGTATCCGGTGACGCGCTGCACCGGCGCCGCCAGCGAATACAGTCCCGCATCGGCCAGGTTGGCCGCGATCTCGGCGCCGAAGCCAGCGGTGCGCGGCGCTTCATGAACGATGACGCAGCGGCCCGTCCTGCTGACCGAATCCAGGATGGTGCTCATGTCGAGCGGCTTGAGCGTGGCGACGTCGATCACGGTCGCGGCGATGCCTTCCTGCAGCAGCAGGTCGGCCGCCGCTTGCGTTTCCGTCAGCATCGCGCCCCAGCTCACCAGGGTGATGTCGCCGCCGTCGCGCAGCGTGAAGCAGACGTCCAGCGGCAGCGCCTCGCCGTTGTCCGGCACCTGCTGGCGAAACAGGCGATAGAGCCGGGTGGGTTCGAGGAACACCACCGGGTCGGGGTCGCGCATGGCGGCCAGCAGCAGGCCATAGGCACGCGCGGGCGAGGACGGTATCACCACCCTGATGCCGGGAATATGGGCGAACATCGCCTCCGGGCTTTCGGAGTGATGCTCAGGCGCGTGGATGCCGGCGCCAAAGGGCGAGCGCAGCACCAGCGGGCAGCTCAGCCTGCCGCGCGTGCGGTGGCGCAGGCGGCCGGCGTGGTTGATGATGTGGTCGATGACCGGGTAGATAAAACCGGTGAACTGGATTTCCGCCACCGGCGCCAGGCCCATCGCCGCCATGCCGATGGCGGCGCCGGCGATGGCGGACTCCGCCAGGGGCGTGTCGATGACGCGCTGCGCGCCGAAGCGGGCCTGCAGCCCGGCCGTGGCGCGGAACACGCCGCCGTTCACGCCGATATCCTCGCCGAGCAGCACCACCCGCGGATCGTGTTCCAGGGCATAAGCCAGTGCCTGGTTGACGGCTTCGACCAGGTTGATTTCAGCCATGATCGTGCTCGCTTCCGCTTGCCGGCACGTCCGGGGCAAAGCGCCGCGCCGTATCCGCTTGCGTGGCCAGCGCCGTGGGCAGGCTGGCATAGAGGTAGTCGAACATCGCCGCCGTATCCGGTGGGGGGATGGCCAGGTAGGCATCCACCGCGGCGGCAACCTCGGCGGCGCAAGCCTTGGCAAGCTGCTCTTCGCGCGCCGCATCCCAGGCGCCGAGCCGCAGCAGGTAATTGCGCAGCCTGGCCACCGGTTCGAGCAGCCAGTGCTGCTTGACCTGATCCACGTCGCGATAGCGCGAGGCATCGTCTGCGGTGGTGTGGTCGCCGAGCCGGTAGGTGATCGCCTCGATCAGCGTGGCGCCGCCGCCGGAGCGCGCGCGTTCGAGCGCTTCGAGCGTTTTCTGGCGGACCGCGACGATATCGTTGCCATCCACCTGCAAGCCGGGGATGCCGGCGGCGATGGCCTTTTGCGCGAGCGTTTGCGCGGCGGTCTGCTGGCTGCGCGGCATCGAGATGGCCCACTGGTTATTGTTGACGACCAGCACCAGCGGGGCCTGCCAGGCGCCGGCCATATTCATGCCTTCGTAGAAATCGCCTTTCGAGGTGCCGCCGTCGCCAAGCAGGCAGACCGCGGCGCGTGGCTCGTTGCGCAGCTTGATCGCATAGGCAATGCCGGCGGCATGGCAGACCTGGTTGCCGATCGGGACGCAGTTCGGGAAATCATGCGGCGCCGCTGCAAAGCAATTGCCGCGCTCGTCGCCGCCCCAATACAGCAGGCTCTCGGTCATCGAGACCCCGCGCTGGAACTGCGCGGCATGATCGCGGTAGGACGGCACCAGCACGTCCTGCGCGCGCATCGCGCTGGCCACGCCGACGCCTACCGCCTCCTGGCCGAGCGCCGAGGCGAAGGTGCCGATCTTGCCGGTACGCTGCAGCGCAATGGCCTTGAGGTCGAACTGGCGCGTGAGCACCATGGCCCGGTAGAGCGGAAGGAGAGCCCCGGGGTCGAGCGCGAATGCGGGTAGCGCCTGCGTCGGCTCACCTTGCGGATCGAGAAACTGGGTGTACTCGATTTCGAATGTTGCGACCGTTGTCATGGCAAGCCCTTTCTTTCTTGTTCCAGTCGTTGCACTGGGGGCTGTATCTTCTCGGTGCGCGTCCCCGGTTCTGGCGTAACAAGGTGGGGGCGACTGGCACACGCCGCATCTGGCGTTTGCTCCGGGAGGGTGTCTCGGATCCAGTGTAGTGCTATTGCGGCGTTTGGGGCTATTGGCGGGATCGGGACAATGTGGGGTAGCGACCGGACGCGCGAGCGCTGGCGGATGTGGCTCGCATGGCCTGCCGTACCGCCCGTTGCGGGCTCCGGATATCCGCGACGCAGGCCGGCGCCGCGGCCGGCCCGAAGATGCCAGGCCAGACGGTGGCATCGCCCCCGTGAAAACCCTAGGAAAATCGGGCTTGCCGGGTTTCGCCAACGAGGTCTAGAATATTTCAAAGTGCGAATTTAAGTTCGCAATCCGAATAAAAGTGGCTGTGCAGAGGGAATGCAGAGCCGGGGAGTGCTGCTACGCGCTCTTTCTTTTTGCGGTCTTTGCGAATAAAAATTCGCAATCCGAATTTACTGAGCCCGGCAGCGATGCCGATGTCCATCCACCTGTCTTGCGCGAGGGCTTTCTTCTGTCAGTTCATCGAATTAAAATTCGGATTCCGAACTCGAGGTAGAACTCGAGCTTGAACTAACAGTGGAGATTGAAATGGCAACCGAGAGCACAGTCCGTTCCGCATCGAAAGCGAGTAGCGCGAGCGACGCATCCAAGAACACGGTGCAGTCGCTGGCGAAGGGCTTCCGCATTCTCGAAGCGTTCTCGGCCCAGGAGCCCGAACTTACCATGGCCGAAGTCGCGCGCCGCTCCGGGCTGGACAATGCCACCGCCTTCCGCTTTCTCAACACGCTGGTGGATATCGGCTACGTGCAGCGCGTGCCGGATACGCGCTTGTTCCGCTTGTCGCTGAAGGTGCTGGACCTTGGCTTCGACGCCATCGCCCATTCCGACCTGCGCACGCGGGCTCGTCCGATCCTGCGCGCGCTGGTGGGCGAGATCAACGAAGCCGCGTCCATCGGCGTGCTGGATGGCGCCGAAGTGCTCTACGCGGAACGGGTCCAGGCCGGGCTGACGCGGCTCGGCGTCGATATCCGCATCGGCAGCCGGGTGCCGGCTTATTCCACCGCCGTCGGCTACGCCATCCTGGCGTGGCTGCCGGAGGACATGCAGGCCCGCGTGCTGGACGCCCAGCCGCGGCAGAAGCTGACCGACCACACGCTCACCGAGCTCGACACCATTCTCGAGCGGCTCAAGACCGTGCGCGGCAAGGGCTACGCGCTGTCGAACCAGGAGACGGTGTCCGGCCTCTATGTGGTCGCCGCCCCGGTGCTGGATGTCGACGGCGTGCCGATCGCCGGCCTGAGCGTGGCGGCGCCGGCCATGAATACCTCGCTTGAAGATTTCGAAGCGGCCACGGCGCCGGCGGTAGTACATGCCGCCAACGACCTGGCCCGTGCGTTGCAACCCTCCGGCGGATTCATTTCTCCCGGCTTGTCGCCAATTCCGATCCCATTGCCAACCGCGCGCCGCCGTTAGCGCCAGTTTTACCAGGAGACAAAACGTGTCTGATATCAATTTCCACGGCATCATCCCCGCCATCGCGGTTCCCTTCAACGCGGACTACAGCATCAACGAGCCGGAACTACGCCGCTTCTCGAAGTGGCTGGGCGGGCAGGAAGGCGTGACCGCGCTGATGACCAATGGCCATACCGGCGAAGTGTTCTCGCTGACCCCGCGCGAGCGCGCCGAGGTGACGCGCATCACCGCGGATGCCACCCGGGGCATCTGCCCGGTGATCTCGTCGGTGGTCTGCGAGGGCATCAACGATGCCGTGGAGCAGGCTGGCTGGGCCAAGGAAGCGGGCGCCGCCGGACTCGATATCATGCCGCCGCATCACTGGCTGCGCTTCGGCTTCAAGCCCGAGCACTGCCTCGACTACTTCAACGCCATCGGCAAGGCCAGCGGGCTGCCCCTGGTGGTGCATATCTACCCCGCCTGGACCCGCGGCTCCTACTCCTCCGAGCTGCTGGCGGAACTGGCGAGGCTGCCCTACGTGAAAGCGTTCAAGATGGGCGAGCGCGAAATGAACAAGTATGCGCGCGACATCAGGGAGATCCGCGCCGCCGATCCCACCAAGGTGCTGATGACCTGCCACGACGAATACCTGCTCTCGTCGATGGTGCAGGGCATCGATGGGGCGCTGGTCGGCTTTGCCTCGCTGATTCCCGGCCTGATCAACGACCTGCTCAAGGCGGTCAAGGCCGGCGACCTGCATGAAGCCATGCGCGTGCAGGCCCTGATCAATCCTCTGAAGGATGCGGTGTACGGCGCCGGCGAACCCACCGGCGAGGCGCACGGCCGCATGAAGGCCGCCATGGCGCTGGCCGGCATCCTGAGCGATGGCACCGTGCGCCCGCCGACCCACGCGCCGTCGGCCACCGAACTGGCCGCCATCAAGGCTGCGCTGGCGCAAGCCGGCATTCTCCAGAAGGCTGCTGCCTGAGCTGTCCGGGCCGCCGGACATTGGTTCCAAAGGGGCTTTCATGAGCCAATCCATGCAAGACAACGCGACGCCGGCAAGGCATGCCCTTGTTACCGGCGCCAGTTCCGGCATCGGGGCCGCCATCGCCCGGCGCCTGCTGTCCGCCGGCTGGCAGGTGACCGGCCTGGATCGCACGCCGGCGCCCGGCGGCGTGCGCTTTAGCGCCATCGAGATCGACCTCACCGATGCCGGGCAGCTCGCTGCCGCCGTCACGGCCTTGCCGCCAGTCGACGCCGTCGTCCATGCCGCCGGCTTTATGCGCACGGCGGTACTCGGCGAGCTGAAGCCGGAAGACGGCGAGGGCATGTGGCGCATCCATGTGGAGGCTGCCGCGGTGCTGGCCAACGCGCTGATGCCGACGCTGCCCG
The DNA here is from genome assembly GCF_057798855.1 of Cupriavidus sp. 96C5-1. Taxonomy (NCBI): domain Bacteria; kingdom Pseudomonadati; phylum Pseudomonadota; class Betaproteobacteria; order Burkholderiales; family Burkholderiaceae; genus Cupriavidus; species Cupriavidus sp. 96C5-1. The sequence continues at coordinate 123,879 of NZ_JBYOJU010000016.1, forward strand.
ATGGCGCGCGCATCGTGCTGATCGGCAGCCGCACGGCGGCGGGTGCGCCCGGGCGCAGCCAGTATGCCGCGACCAAGGCGGCGCTGGTGGGCATGGCGCGCTCGTGGGCGGCGGAGCTGGCGCCGCGCGGCATCACGGTCAATGTGGTGGCGCCCGGCGCTACCGAGACCCCCATGCTGAACGACCCGGGGCGCAAGGGTACGCCGCCGCGCACGCCGCCCATCGGGCGCTTTATCCGCCCCGACGAAGTGGCCGGGATGGTGGGCTTCCTGCTTGGCCCCGACGCCGGGGCCATCACCGGGCAGCAGATCGTGATCTGCGGCGGTGGCTCGCTGTAGGGGCGCGGCGCCTGGCCAACGCTGAAATACGAAATACCGAAGTACCGGAATACCGAAACATCCGAGCATCGAAGACACTGGAGACAAGCATGTCCGTGCGCATCATCGACGTCCGTGAAGTGACGAAGCCGATCTCGTCGCCCATCCGCAACGCCTATATCGATTTTTCCAAGATGACGAGCAGCCTCGTCGCCGTGGTGACCGACGCCTTCCGCGACGGCAAGCGCGTGATTGGCTACGGCTTCAACTCGAACGGCCGCTACGGGCAGGGCGGCCTCATCCGCGAGCGCTTCGCGCCCCGCATCCTGGCGGCCGATCCGGCTTCGCTGCTGGACGACGCCGGCACCAACCTGGACCCCGGCCGGGTGTGGGCCGCCACCATGTCCAACGAGAAGCCCGGCGGCCATGGCGAACGCTCGGTCGCGGTGGGCACCATCGACATGGCGGTGTGGGATGCCGTGGCCAAGATCGCCGGCAAGCCGCTGTTCCGCTTGCTGGCCGAGCGGCACGGCGTCACGGCCAATCCGCGCGTGTTCGTGTATGCCGCCGGCGGCTATTACTACCCGGGCAAGGACCTCGGCGCGCTGCGCGCCGAGATGCGCTCCTACCTCGAGCGCGGCTACAACGTGGTCAAGATGAAGATCGGCGGCGCCAGCATCGGGGAAGACCGCGCGCGCATCGAGGCCGTGCTGCAGGAGATCGGCGCCGAGGCGCAGCTTGCCGTCGACGCCAACGGCCGCTTCGACCTGGATACGGCCATCGCCTACGCCAAGATGCTGCGCGACTATCCGCTGTTCTGGTACGAGGAAGCCGGCGATCCGCTGGACTACCACCTGCAGGCCACGCTGGCCGAATACTATCCCGGCGCCATGGCCACCGGCGAGAACCTGTTCAGCCACCAGGACGCCCGCAACCTGATCCGCTATGGCGCCATGCGCGCCGACCGCGACTACCTGCAGTTCGATTGCGCGTTGTCCTACGGCCTGGTCGAGTATGAGCGCACGCTGGAGGTGCTGAAGACCTTCGGCTGGTCGCCGCGCCGCTGCATTCCGCATGGCGGCCACCAGATGTCGCTCAATATCGCCGCCGGGCTGGGCCTGGGCGGCAACGAAAGCTATCCCGACCTGTTCCAGCCCTATGGCGGTTTCCCCGATGGCGTGAAGGTCATCGACGGGCATATCACCATGCCGGAACTGCCGGGCATCGGCTTCGAGGGTAAGGCCGACCTCTACGCGGAAATGGTAGCGCTGGCGCAGCCATGACGCGCTGAGGCCGGCAAGACAATCGGCCGCACCGAGCCCCGCAGCAGAACCGCCATGCATGGCGGCGCCGGGGACAAGGCCAGCGAACGCGCTGGCTTTGAACATCGATACGGGGCGTTGCGCAAGGGGGCCGGCCATGGCCTGGCCCCCGGGGCGGCACGCGCCTGCCGTCGAGATACAGGAGACCAAGATGTTGTCAAAGATGCTGTTCCCCCGGACGTTGCGTTGCGCAGCGGGAGCGCTGCTGCTCTGCGCCGCCGCGGTGGCTTCGGCGCAGACCTATCCGTCCAAGGCTGTGCGCGTCATTATTCCGTTCCCGCCCGGCGGGCCGACCGACACCGTCGGCCGCATGCTGGCGCAGAAGCTGGCCGAGCAGACCGGGCAGAGCTTTATCGTCGACAACCGTCCCGGTGGCCAGGGGATCATCGGCGCGGATGCGGTGGCCAAGGGCGCGGCGGACGGCTACACGCTGCTGTTCAGCGCTTCCACCTTCACTACCACGCCGATGACGCTCAAGTCGTCGCCCTACGATGTGTCCAGGGACTTCACGCCAGTCGCCCTCGTGGGCAAGGGCCCGCTGGCGGTGTCGGTCAACAGGAACCTGCCGATCAGGAGCGTCAAGGACCTGATCGGCTATGCTCAGGCGCGTCCGGGAAAGATGTCGTTCGCGATCGGCTCCCAGGCCTCCGCGGGCCATTTGTCGACCGAGATGCTCAAGCGGGCCGGCAAGCTCGACTACCTGGTGGTGCCGTACAAGGGCTCGGCGCCGGCGTACCAGGACCTGATCGGCGGCGCCATCGACGGTTTTATCGATCCGGTGCTCGGCGCCCTGACGTATCACAAGAGCGGCATGGTGCGCGTCGTCGCGGTCACGTCGCGGGACCGGCTGCCCTCGATGCCGGACGTGCCGACCGTCGGCGAGACGGTGCCGGGCTACGAGTTTTATTCGTGGTACGGGCTATGGGGCCCGGCCCGGCTGCCCGCGGAAGTGACCCGGCGGCTGAACGCCGAGGTCAACAAGGCGCTGGCCTCGGACCTGCGTGCCAGGCTGGCCGAGCAGGGCTACCTGCTGTCACCCGGCACGCCGGAAGACTTCGCGCGGTTCGAGAAAGAAGACATGGCCCGTTCCGCCAAGATCGTCGCGCAAGCGAAGATTCGCGCGGAGTAAGGCAGCCCGGCCCGCGCCGCAAGCCGGGCGCGGTGTCAGTCTTTGCAGGAGACGCAAGGCATCATGGACATATTCGACTTCAAGGACACCGCCATCATTGTCGCGATGGTGGTCGCCTATATCCTCTTTACCACCTGGCTGACGGTGCGCTCGCGCAGCAAGACCTCCAGCGAGTTCATGGTCGGCTCCCGCGCGATGCCGACCGTGGTGGTCGGCGTGCTGCTGATGTCCGAGTTCATCGGCGCGAAGTCGACCATCGGCACGGCGCAGGCGGCGTTCGAATCCGGCATGGCCGCCTCCTGGGCCGTATTGAGCGCGGCGATCGGTTTTCCGCTGTTTGGCTATTTCCTGGCCAGCAAGCTCTACAGCTCCGGGGAGTACACGATCTCCGGCGCCATTTCCAAGCGCTACGGCCGCTCCACGCAGGTCGTGGTGTCGCTGATCATGATCTACGCGCTGCTGCTGGTGAACGTGGGCAACTATGTGAGCGGGGCTGCGGCGATTGCCACCGTGCTGAAGATCAACCTGCCGACCGCCGCCCTGGTGACCGCCTTCGTCAGCACCTTCTACTTTGCCTTCGGCGGCATGAAGAGCGTGGCCTACGTGTCCATCCTGCACAGCGGCATCAAGTACATCGGCGTGCTGATCGTTACCGCGGTGGCGCTATACCTCTGCAAGGGATTCGCACCGATGCGGCAGGCGCTGCCGTCGTTCTACTTCACCTGGGACGGCCACGTGGGCGCCTCGACCATCGTCGCCTGGATCATCGGCAACGTAGGCGCCATCTTCTCCACGCAATACATCATCCAGGCCATTTCCTCGACCAAAAGCCCCGGCGCCGCCCGCCGTTCCACCTATGTGGCGGCGGCGCTATGCATCCCGATCAGCTTTGCGCTCGGCATCATCGGGCTGGCCGCACGCTACCTGCATCCGGACATGGACAGCCTGTACGCGCTGCCGGTGTTCCTGCAGAGCATGAATGTGTACCTCGCCGGCTTTGTCACGGTTTCGCTGGTCGCCTCCATCTTTATCGGCGTCAGCACGGTTGCGCTGGCTATCTCGTCGCTGGTGGTGCGGGATTTCTATGTGCCGTATTTCAAGCCCACGCCGGAGAGGGAGTTCCGCGCCACGCGTGTGCTTTCCCTGGTCATCGGCTTTGTACCGCTGATCTTCGTGTTCTTCGCTCCGGGCCTGCTGCACTTGTCATTTTTCACGCGGGCGCTGCGGCTCTCGATCTCCATCGTGGCCGTGATCGGCTTCTATCTGCCGTTCTTCAACGGCAACCGCGGCGCCACGCTTGGCTTGCTGGGAGCGGCCGCCACGACTACCGCCTGGTACCTGCTGGGCGATCCCTACGGCATCGACAATATGTATATCGCGCTGGTGACGCCGGCCGTGGTGATCTTCGTGGAGAAGCTGTTCCACTGGCATGAGCAGAAGGCGGCGGGGGACTATCGCCGCTCGGCCTGAACGCCGCCGGCTAGCGGACCGTTTCGGGCCACAGCGGGGAATCCATGGAGAAATCCGCCGCTTCCAGGGTGATCTTCCTGAGCGAGCGGACCACGGAGCGCGTATCGCCGGCGCGCCAGTGGAAGTGGTAGGAGAGATTGTGCAGGGGCTGCGCGCACGCCAGTTCGACCAGCTTGTCCGCGCGCAGGAACGGCTGTACATACACTCTGGGAAAGAAGCTGATGCCGACCCCCGAGACGGCCAGCGCGATGAGTGCCGTCAGGCTGTTGCAGACCAGTGCGCGCGGAATCTCCAGCCGTTGCTCCGCCGCCCATTGCTCGAAAGCGCGCGACAGGCCCGCCTCCGCGCTGAGCGTGATGACAGGATGATCCACGAAATGCCTTGGGGTCAGCACCGTCCCTTTCGGCAGCCGCTGCGGCGATGCCATCCATCCGTACTCCAGTTCTCCGACCTTCTCGTGGGCCAGGCCAGGGGAGGGGGACGGACCGGGAATAATGGCGAAATCCAGTTCGCCGCGCTCCAGCCTTCTCTCCAGGCGCAAGGCCAGGTCCACCTGCGGCTCCAGGACGAGGTTAGGGTGGAGTTCGCGCACGCGCGCAACGAAGCCCGGGAACCAGGTTGACGCCACCAGCTCGCTGATGCCGAACCGGCAAGTGCCGCGCAGGGCGCCCGGCATGTCCAGGCCGGCGCGGATGCGGCCTTCGATGTCAAGCATCTGGCTTGCGTGTTCCAGCAAGCGCTCGCCCGCATCCGTGATCACGGCGCGTTGTCCGGTGCGGTCGAACAGCGCCTTGCCGAGATCGTCCTCCAGCTCCGCGATGCGCTTGGATAGCGAGGATTGCGTGACGTGCAGCCGTGATGCCGCGACCGAGAAACTGCCCAGCTTTGCTGCCCAGAAGAATGCTTCCAGTTGCTTCAGCGTCATTGTCGACACTCCGACTTGTCCCGGAAGTGGGCGGCCGGGTCGCGCTTGTCGTGGTTATTCCGTCTTTTCATGTGGGGTCGTGAAGATTAGTCGCTTTTTCTCAGGCCGGCATTTACGTATCTTGCGTCCATTATCGATGCAGACTTCGGGATGGGGAAAAACATGTCGCTTAGGCTAAACACTTGTCTTCTGTGCGTGACGGCGCTGGCCTCCGCTGCCGCGCAGGCGGCGTGGCCGGACGACCGGCCGATTCAGGTACTGGTGGGATTCGCTGCCGGGGGCGGCACCGATACCATGGTGCGCGCCATGGCCCCGTTCATGCAAAAGTACCTGGGCGCCAAAGCCAGCCTGGTCATACAGAACAAGCCCGGCGCCGCCGGCGAGATTGCCAATACCAGCCTGATGCGGGCCGTACCGGACGGCTACACGATCGGCATCGTCAACCTGCCGGCGATGGCATTCGCGCCGCTGTACAGGAAAACCGGCTTCGATCCCGCGGCGCTGCGGCTGGTTGCCCGGGTGCTCAGCGATCCCACCATACTGGTGACCAAGGCGGACAGTCCGTTCAATAACCTGAACGATGTGGTGTCGGCGCTGAAGAAGAAGCCGGGTTCGCTGTCGTTCGGCCATAACGGCGTGGGTACGAATGGGCACCTGGCGCTGTTGCAGTTGCAGAACGTGGCGGCGGTGAAGCTGAACGATGTTCCGTATAACGGCACCGCGCAATCCAAGACGGCCTTGTTCGGCGGGCATATCGACTTTGCAACGGTCACCACCGGCGAGTTGCAGGATGCGAGCAAGGAGGCCGTGCCGCTGAAGATCATCGCGCAGATGGGCGAGAAGCGGGCGGCTTCGCTTCCGAACGTGCCCACCGCCAGGGAGCAGGGCTTTGACGACGTCATGCCCGCGGAGCGCGGCGTGGCGGCTCCCGCGGGTGTGCCCGCGGTCATTCTCGATAAACTGCGCATGGCGGTAAGGGCGACCTTGCAGGATCCCGAGTATCTGAAGAAGGCTGGCAACGATGCGCCGGTCCTGGCCTATCTTTCCGGAGACGATTGGGCAAAGGAGATCGCGGCCCGCAAGCCGACCATGCGCAAGCTGGCCGACGGCATGCCGAAGGATTGAACGGCAGCGCTGCCGCCGGTTTGCCATAGACCCATCCCGATCTAATCCATCTTCAGCTCCATTCTTACCGCCCACCAGGTCATGCAAAGAATTTCCCCAGCGCAGAAGACGGCCTCACTGCGTGAACTCCTGCGGACGAACGCCTTCATCGTGGCGCCCGCCGTCCACGATATCTTCAGCCTTCGGCTGGTCGAGCAAGCGGGCTTCCGCAGTGCGTGCATCAGCGGTGCCATGCTTTCATACAGCCTGTTGGGCATACCGGACATCGGTCTTCTTACGCTGACGGAGTGCGTCGAGCATTGCCGCCGCCTGACGCGTGCATCGTCCATTCCCATAACCGCCGATGGCGATGCGGGCTATGGCAATCCGCGCGGCGTGCATTACGCCGTCGAACTGTTCGAGGAGGCCGGTGCGGCCGGTTTGAATATCGAGGACCAGGTGGTGCCAAGGCGCTGGGGTTCGACGGCAGGCAAGGAAGTCGTGTCCGTGGGGGAAATGGTGGCGAAGATCGATGCCGCGCGACGCGCCAGGCGTGACGGCAACTTTCTCATCATTGCCAGGACGGATGCGTTTGCATGCGAATCCACCGGGCAGGTCATCGATCGGGCGCGGGCATATCAGGACGCCGGGGCCGATATGCTGCTGCCCGTCGCGCCGCGCACGCGGGAAGACATCCGCCGCCTGGCGCGTGCCCTGGAGATTCCGGTGACGCTCAGCGCCGGTACCGGTCTTGCCCCTGGTGCTTCCTGCGCCAATGTACCGCTGTCGCAGTTGCCGGAGCTGGGTGTGCGCCGGGCCAGCCTGACTACGCTATTGCCGGGTGCGTCCGTGGCTGGCATGAAGGCCAGCCTGGAATCGGTGCAGCGGCGGCTGCGCGGCAGCGAAAGCAGTGAGGGTATCGACGCGGCGGTAAGCGGCGCGGCGAGCCTGGATGGGCTTTTCGATGCGGCTGCCCAAAGCGCTTTCGAGGCAGCCTTGCTGCGGTGACCGGGGCGTGGATGCACCACGGAATCTGCTGCCGGGCGGCTGGTTGCCGCGCTAGCGCGGTGGCGCACCTGGCCGGTCCGCCTGACCGGCTGGTGCGGCCTGGCGGGTTTGCCTGGGCAAGGCGGGCGATGCGTACGTCTTCTGGTAGTGCACCGTGAACGTTCCCAGCGCGGCGAGGGCCGCTTGCGGATCGTGGCTCGGCTTGACGGCGAACGCGTCGAAGCCGCAGCGCGCCATATAGTGCACGGTGTCGATCATCACGTCGCCCACGGCGCGCAGCTCGCCCGTCCAGCCATATTGCGTGCGCAGCATCTGCGCCAGCGAATAGCCGCGCCCGTCGGTATAGACCGGGAAGTCGATCGCCAGGTGGGCGATGCCGGTCGGGTCGATGATGGCGGCGCCGGCCTCCAGCAAGGCTTCCGGGTCCGCATCCGGTGCCAGGTACACGGCCACCGGGTGGCGGCGCAGGCGTAGCGCGTGGCGTGCCGCCTGCCATGTCTCGGGCGTGACCAGCCATCCTTGCTCGTCTGGCGGCATGCCTGGCATGGCCGATGGCGGCGCGTCCTTGTCCGCCACGAAGGCACGCCAGATGTCTGCCTCGAGCCCGCCATGGCGGATCACGTTCTTTACGTGGTGCATGGGTGTGCCAACCTGGATCTCAGACACGGGCCACCTCCGCCTGCTGCCGCCGCGCGACGATCCTCGGGTCCTGGTAGACCGCCTGCTTGAAGGGGTCCAGCCCCACGCGTTCCACCACATCGATAAAGCGCTCAGCCTCGTCGTCGCGCAGCGACAGGTAGGTGTCGATCAGCAGCGCGACCACATCGGGGATTTCATCGCGCGCGAAGGACGGGCCGATGATGCGGCCGATGGCGGCACCGCCGCCTTTGTGCTGGTCGAGCAGGGCATTGCCCGCGGCGCCGTTCTGGCGGCCACCGATGGTGACCTGGTACCACTCCTCGCCGGCCTTGTCCACGCCGAGGATGCCGATATGGCCAACGTGGTGGTGCCCGCAGGAGTTGATGCAGCCGGAGATGTTCAGGTCCAGCTCGCCGATGTCGAACAGATAGTCCAGGTCGTCGAAGCGGCGCTGGATGGCCTCCGCCAGCGGAATCGACACCGCGTTGGCCAGCGAGCAGAAGTCCCCGCCGGGGCAGGCGATGATATTGGTCAGCAGGCCGATATTCGCCGTGGCCAGGTTGTGCGCTTCCAGGTCCTGCCAGAGCGAGTAAAGCGCGCCGCGGCGCACGTCGGCCAGGATCAGGTTCTGCTCGTGGGAGACGCGCAGCTCGCCAAAACCGTAGCGGTCGGCCATGTCGGCCACGGCCTCCATCTGGTCGGCCGTGATGTCGCCGGGTGGCACGCCGGTGGCCTTGAGCGAGACGGTCACCGCGGCATAGCCGGGCACGCGGTGCGCATGCACGTTGCTGCGCAGCCAGCGGGCGAAGCGCGGGTGCGCGGCCGCCAGGGCGGGCGTCGGGCCTGCCTCGTCCGCCGCGCCGGGATCATAGGCCGGCGTGGTGAAGCGGCTGGCCACGCCTTTGACGAATTCGGCGCTGACCGTATCCGGGCCGCCCCGGATCCGCTGCCATAATTCGTCCACCTGCTGGGCAAACACGCCCGGCGTGAGGTCCTTGACCAGGATCTTGATGCGCGCCTTGTATTTGTTGTCTCGCCGCCCGTGCAGGTTGTAGACCCGCAATGTGGCTTGCAGGTAGGTGAGCAGGTCGGACCAATGCACAAAGGCGTTGATCAGCTTGCCCACCATCGGCGTGCGGCCCATGCCGCCGCCTACCCAGACCCGGAAGCCAAGCTCGCCGTCCTGTTCCACCGCCTGCAAGCCGATGTCGTGCACGCCCACGGCCGCGCGGTCGGTGGTGGCCCCGCTGACGGCGATCTTGAACTTGCGCGGCAGGAAGGCAAACTCGGGGTGCAGCATCGACCATTGCCGGATGATCTCGCACCACACCAGCGGGTTCACCACCTCGTCCGGCGCCAGGCCGGCGAAATGGTCGGTGGTGGTATTGCGGATGCAGTTGCCGCTGGTCTGGATCGCATGCATCTGCACGGTGGCCAGTTCGGCCAGGATGGCGGGCGCGTCTTCCAGGCGGGGCCAGTTGAACTGCATGTTCTGGCGGGTGCTGAAGTGCCCGTAGCCGCGATCCCAGCGCCGCGAGATATCGGCGAGCTTGCGCAGTTGCCGGGAGACCAGCATGCCGTAGGGAATCGCCACGCGCAGCATGGGCGCATGCCGCTGGATATAAAGGCCGTTCTGCAGGCGCAGCACGCGGAATTCGTCTTCGGTGAGCTGGCCGTTCAGGAAGCGTTCGGTCTGGCCGGCGAATTGCGCCACGCGCTGATCGACCAGTTGCTGGTCGATGGTGTCATACAAATACATTGAGACTTCCAGGTGTGCCGGGCGGGGCGTGGGAGACGCAGCCCTCGCCGGTTAGTGTCCTGAGTCTGAAATTCGTCGAAGAAATATGTCTGTCATGACGATGGATCGCGCGTCGTATCGGCGGACTTATCGGCTGACTCATTCAACGAATTTGTGATTCAGGACACTTGGGACTGTGGGTAGTCATGAGGCTAGCGCCGCGCGCGCGTGCTGAACAGGAGCAGCTGATGCTGTTTGGGCCGTATCAGTGACGATGCCGGCGGCCGCCGGCATGGGCGAATGCCGGGCTTTCATGCCGCGGGCTCAACCGGCCTGAAGGCCAGCCACGCCTGGAATCCCAGTGCCTTGAAGATCAATCGGGGCGGCTCGAAGCCACTTTCCAGCAGCAGGGCCCGCAGCCGCGTATCGGTGACGGGGTGCCACTGCGTGCCCGTCTTGGCGAGTACCGCGTCGACGGCGGTGCGCTCCAGGCCCGTAGCCTGAAGCCATTGGCCGTAGGCCCGGGCTAGCAGCGGCACCGGCTCGTAGTCGAGCAAGACCAGCGCGCCGCCGGCACGCAGCCGCTGCGCCAGCGCGCTCAGGAAGGCCGCTTTGCCGCCATCGTCGGGGATGAAATGCAGGACCAGCGCGGCTACCGCGGCATCGTGCAAGCCGGCCGGCATCTGGTCCAGCGTGGTGGCGTGGAACGCGACGCGGCTCTCGCAACCGGCGCCTTGCGCCTTGCGGCGCGCCACGGCGAGCATGCCGGCGGAAGGGTCGAGTGCGCTGAAGCGCCACCGCGGCCCGCCGGCGGCCAGCCGCAGCAGCTCATTGCCGGTGCCGCAGCCGGCCAGCAGCAGGCGGGCGTCGGCCGGCAGCAGGCTGGCGAAGGTCGCCGCCATCAGGTCGTGGGCGAGGGCATAGCCCGGCACGAGCCGCGGTACGCGGTCATCGTAGTCGCTGGCCGCAGCGTCGGAAAACACGGTGCTGGGGCGATGGTCCGGGCTGGGCGAACCTGCTGTCATCGGTAACTCCTGGTTTGCCGCGCCTGGGCGGCGATGTCGGTGCCTGGCCTGCAGGCCTGCCAGCATGGTACGGTTGCGCTGAAGCGCCGGCGCTGCGGTTTTGAATGGTTTCCGGATGGATTCATATGCATTCGGGAGACCGCTCATGCGCGCGCAGATGGACCGTGCGCTGACGATCGGCTATCTCTGCGCGGCCGCCGGGCTCAACGGATTCAAGCTTCAGCACGGCCTTCCAGCGCTCTTCGGCCGCTCGCCAAAGACCGTGTTCGTCAAGCGGGGCGGGTAGCCGCCGACGGGCGGGCCCGTCAGTGCTGCGCCAGGCCGTCCAGGCGCTCCACTGCGTCCACCGCCGCCGCGCGGGCTGCGGGGGACAGGGTGAGCGTGATATGGCCGGTATCGGGCACCAGGGTCACCGGGATATCCGGCCTGCCCGCATCGGCAAACACCTGGGCGTACTTGTCGGCGACGAAGACTTCGTCGTTCCGTCCCGCCAGCACGGCCGCGGGCCGGTGGATCGCCCGGATATTCTGCTGGTAGGCCTCGTCCGGCTGGAAGTTCGTTACCAGCGCAAACGAGTACCACGGGGTGAGCTCGGCGCGCGGCGCGTCGTTGACGGCGAAGGCGATCACCGGCAGGTGGTTCAGGCCGGTGATGCCGATGCGGTTGAGCAGCACCAGCGCGATCACGCGCGGCATGCCGACCGATACCCAGCCGCCGCCGTTGGGGCGATAGGTGGCTGCGTGGCGGTTGGTGTAGGGTGCCATGAACAGGTAGTTGTCGAACAGCGCCTGCCGCTCGCCGCCCGCCACGCGGATCGCAAAGCCGCCTCCCGAGGAGAATCCCGCCAGCGTCTTCGGGCCGGCGGGCTGGACGGTGCGGACGAAGTCTTCCAGGTCGTCGTCCAGCTGGCCGATATAGGCGATGTCGCCGCGCGGGCCCGAAGCGCCGTGGCCGCGTATATCCAGTGCGTAGACCGTGAAGCCGGCCTGGGCGAAACGCTGGGCGAGCGGATGCATGCTCTGGCTGTTGGCGGAGGAGCCATGCACCAGCACCACGCTGCCCCGGCTGGCGGTGCCGCCGGTGCCCGGATAGCGGCGATAGGCGAGCTGCGCGCCATCGCGTGCCGCGTAGCGGGCGAGGGGCGGTAGCGCGGAGAAGTCCACGTCCTTGAACGGGTCGCTGATGCTCAGCATCGGTTTTGGCCGGGCCGGGCCGCCGAACACAATGGCGGCGGCCAGGGCCAGCAGCAGCGCGGCAACGATGGCGGAGACGGCAACGGCAATGGTTCGCGGTTTCACGGTGATGGCGTTGGCGTGGTTGAAATGGCCGGTCGTGTCTGGGGTGGGCACCCCTGCATATCGAAAGGTGCGCTATTCCCTACCGCAGGCTAGCACGCTTCGCCGCCGGACAGTGAGGATACCTGGCGTATGCGTATGCGTTGCTTGATGCGTGGGGCTGTCATCCGGAGCACCTGCGCGTGAAGGCGGAACCCGGCGACCTGCGTATCGCGCGGCACCCGGTGGATTACGAAGCGCCGGCCTGAGCGGGCGCAAGTTACGTGGGGGGCGGGGAGGGAGCCTTGGCGGCGGGCGCGCCTTCGCCGTGCTTTGGCGGACCGGCCAGCCTATGGCGCCGCGATCATTCTCATTCGCGCCCCATTACGCTTCCCGCGGCCTGCGGCGCAGCGCGGCGAAGTCGGATAGACGGCAAATACGTATCGGCGGGCGAGGAATCCGGCGTCGGTGCATGGCCTGCAAACTGGCCGGTCCACGCCACCGCTCCCGCCTGTGCGAGAATCCACCGTTCTGCCGAAAAACGGCAAGGATGCGACAATCTTCCGCTTGCGGCACAAGGCATTGTTCCTGATCTGGAACAGTCTATTCCGCATGCGATGGCATCCAACCGTCCGGCCGGCCATTATCCTTCGTCGCGGACTACCAGTTTTACTAGGCCGGCGCATCGACGCATTCAAAACTACGTGGTGTTGCCGATAACGTTATGCAATCATCTCGATTTCTCCAACTTGGTCTCTGCCATGCGCCTACTTGCTGCCTCCATCCTTTTTCTGTCTGGCGTACTTGCCAGTGCTGCAGCCGTTGCCGCCCCGGCCACTGAAGATTCCTCCTGGTTTGAACCGTTGCGCCTGGGCGCCTCCGTGGGCGCTGGCAGCGATGCCTCGATGGCGCGCCTGGAGGCGCGCTGGAATTTGAAGAGAGACCTCTGGTCCACGGATTCCAAGTCGGTGCGCATTCGCCTCGGGCTCGAAGCTTCCATCGGCGGCTGGAATCCGCATGGCGCCAACAGCAAATTGATGGGCGATATCGGCTTTACGCCGATCTTCCGCGTTCAGGGCGCCGGTTCGTCGGGTCCCTTCGCCGAAATTGGCGCTGGCGCGCACCTGCTGACGCGCGCGCATATTTCCGATACCAAGGTCTTTTCCTCGGCGTTCCAGTTTGGCGATCGCGTTGCCGTCGGCTACCGTTTTGGCGACGCACTGGATTCGGAGCTTGCAGTGCGTTTCCAGCATTACTCCAATGCCGGGATCAAGGAGCCTAACCCGGGCATCAACTATTACCTCCTGCAGTACTCGGCCCGCTTCTGATTTCCGATTTCTGAATTCCGATCGTTCGATGGCTTGCGGACCGGTTGCCCCGAGGCTGCCGGTTCGTGCCGGAGCGATGGCTTCTGGTTCCGCATCCGGATAGTCGGGCGACCAGGATCGAGGCCGTGCCTCGTTCTCGAATGTAATGTATTTTAAATGATACATTATATTGGGTGATGGCTTCGATTCCATTGGCTACAAACGCGGCAGGACCTCGTCAGTTCCTGTGATGGGCTTGGGACGTGCGGAAGGCCCTGGATGGCAAGCCGGGCGTGCGCCCGATCTCTTTCACTACACTCCAGCCAAGGCAATCGTCACTTCTCCCTATTCCGCGCCATGCGCCTGCGTCATCTCGAAGTGTTTCATGCGGTCATGCGCACCGGCTCGCTCAGCCGCGCAGCGCAACTGCTTTGCGTTTCCCAGCCAGCGGCCAGCAAGGTGCTCGCCCATGCGGAGCGCGATCTCGGGCTAAAGCTGTTCAAGAGGGCTCACGGGCGGCTGCTGCCGACCCGTGAGGCAGAACTGCTCTATGCCGAGACCGGACACCTGTTTGCCAACCTGGAGAATGTCAGGCGTCTCGCGCGCAATCTCAAGCGGCATCCCGAAGGCCATGTGCGTCTTGGCTGCCTGCCGAGCCTGGGCTTGAGCCTGATTCCGCAGGCGGTGCGGGATTTCCGCCTGCAGTGTCCGGGAGTCTCGCTGGAGATCCAGACCCGCCACAGCGATGAGCTGTTGGCGCTGGTGCTGTCACGGGAACTGGATCTCGGGGTGGTATTCGATCCGCCGGCCCGGCCGGGTGTGGCGGTGGCCGATCTCGGCCGTGCCGCGGTGGTCTACCTTGGGCCGCAACAGGGCGAGGCGGCGGGCGGACCGGTCCACCTGGCGGAACTTGACGATCAACGATGGATCGGGATCGGCAGCAGCGATCCGCTCGGCGGCCTGATCGCGCAGGCCTGCCACGAGCTTGGCCTGGAAGAGCGTACACCCATGATCGAGGCGCGCACTTACTATGTGGCGGCCGCCCTCGCGGAGTGCGGCGTGGGTTATGCGCTGGTGGACCAGTTTACCGCGCAGTTCGCCGCGCGCGGCAGCCACAGCGACCTGACCGTCCAGCCGGTGACGCCGGCTCTCTCGGTCGGGGTGACGGCGATCTATCCGGAGGGCGGCGTCTCCTCGCGTGCGCTGGATGCATTGCTGGACGTGTTGCGCGCTCAGTTGGCGGCGACCCTCGTCGTGGCGCCTCCACTGGCATCTCCATAACCTTGGGTTATGGGTTGTGCCGTAAAGATCATTTGAACCTGACCTCTGTCGCGTCCACACTTCCGCTTTGCCCAGCCAGTCCGCCAGCAGCGGAGATGGCGGGCGGCAACGGGATATCGAGGCAGGAGAGAACAGCATGCGGATTTGCGTACTTGGCGGCGGCGTGGTGGGTGTCGCCAGTGCATATTACCTGGCGCGCGAAGGCCACAGCGTGACCCTGCTCGAAGCGCGCGAGGGACTGGCGCTGGAAACCAGCCTGGCCAACGGCGCTCAGCTGAGCTACAGCTATGTGGCGCCGCTTGCCGATCCCGCGGTGCTGCCCAAGTTGCCGGGCTGGTTGTTGAACCGGGATTCCCCGCTGCGCTTCGTGCCCAGCCTGGACCCGCACCAATGGCGCTGGTGCCTGGCTTTCCTGCGCGCCTGCCGCAGCGACGTGGCCCGCGCGGTCACTGCCGAGTTGCTTGGCCTCGGTTATCACAGCCGTGCCCTGGTGCATGACCTTGTCACGCGCGAGAAACTGGATTTCGACTACCAGCGCAACGGCAAGCTGGTGGTCTACCGCGATCCGGCGGCATTCGCCGGCGCGCGCCGGCAACTGGACTACCAGGCCGGGCTCGGCAGCAGCCAGCAAGCGCTGGACGGTGCGGCCTGCGTGGCGCTGGAGCCCGTGCTGGCCCAGCTTGGTGATCGGCTTGCCGGCGGCATTCATACGCCCAGCGAAGATGCCGGCGATTGCCATGCCTTCAGCACGAAGCTGGCCGAATTGACAGGGCAGCGCTATGGCGCGAAATTCCACTGCGGCGAGCGCGTCACCGGGCTGCGCCGCGAGGGCCGCGCCGTGGTGGCGGTGCGTACGGAGGGCGGCGAGATCGAGGCCGATGCCTTCGTCATCGCGGCCGGCATGGGTAGCGTTCCCTTGCTGGCGCAGCTGGGCCTGCGCCTGCCAATGTATCCGCTGACCGGCTACAGCCTGACCGCGCCGGTGGTGAGCGGCAGGCACCGGCCGCCCGGAATCAGCATCACCGACCTTCACCACAAGGTGGTGTATGCCCGCCTGGGTCAACGCCTGCGCATTGCCGGCATGGTGGACCTGGCCGGCCGGCACCCCCGCGCCGACCGGCGGCGCATTGCCTTGCTGGCGCGGCAGGCACGCGAGACGTTTCCCGACGGCGCGGATTTCGACGCGGCGACTGCCTGGTGCGGAAGCCGGCCGGCTACCCCCGACAGCAAGCCCTTGATCGGTGCGACTCCGTACGCCAACCTGTGGCTGAACACCGGCCACGGCGCGCTGGGCTTTACCCTGGCTTGCGGTAGCGCGGCTTTGCTGGCCGACGCCATCGCCGGGCGGCCAGCGCCGCTGGATGCGGCAGCCTTTGCGCTGGCCCGCTGAATGCCATCTTCCATCCCTGAATCGAAACCCAATGCATCCGCGCTCTGACGGCGCGCCGCTTGCCGGTTCGCCGCGCGGTGGACCGGTTTCCCGGAGTTGAACCATGCCCACCTGCGATTTGTTGTTCCTGAATGGCCAGTTGATCGATGGTACCGGCGCGCCACGCCGCGCCGGCGCGCTGGCGGTGGCTGGCGGCCGCATTGCCGCCATCGGCGATTGCGCCGGCTGGGAAGCCGGTCGTGTCATCGATGCCGCCGGCCGTGTGCTTGCGCCTGGCTTTATCGACGTGCATACGCACGATGACAGCGCCTTGCTGAAGACGCCGGCGATGCCGGCCAAGACCAGCCAGGGCGTGACCACCGTGATTGCCGGCAATTGCGGGATCAGCATCGCACCGCTGGTGCCGCGTTACCCGCTGCCCCAGCCGCTGGCGTTGCTGGGGGAGATGCCGGACTACCGTTTCGCTACCGTGGCGGCATACCGGAGCGCGCTCGAGGCCGCGCCGCCTAGCGTGAATGTCGGGCTGTTGGTCGGGCACAGCACGCTGCGCGCGGGGGCGATGCAGGACACCAGCCGTGCTGCCAGCGCCGGCGAGATCGAAGCGATGAGCGCGGCCCTGGCGCAGGCCTTGCTGGACGGCGGCCTGGGCCTGAGTACCGGGCTGAGCTATCCGGCCAGCCGCGCGGCGCCCACCGCCGAGGTGGTGGCGCTGGCGCGGGTAACGGCCAGCCATCCCGGCGCGATCTACACCACGCATATGCGCAGCGAGCGCGACCAGGTGATCGAAGCCGTGCGCGAGACGCTGCAGATCGGCCGCGAGGCGGCCATTCCCGTCGTGATCTCGCATCACAAATGCATCGGTCGCCGTAATTTCGGCAAGACAACCGTGACGCTCGAACTGATCGACCGCGCGCTCGCAACGCAGGACGTCGCGCTTGACGTCTATCCCTATACCGCCAGTTCCACCGTGCTGTTGCCGGAATTCGTCGGCGATGCCGAGCGCATCATCGTCACCAGTTCGCAGCCGCACCCCGAGCAGGCGCGCCGCGATCTCCGCGAGATTGCCGCCGAGTGGGGCGTGTCGCTGGAGGATGCGGCAGCGCGGTTGGGGCCCGCCACCGCCATCTATTTCCAGATGGACGAGGCCGACCTGCGCCGCGTGCTGGGGCATCCGCGCACCATGATCGGGTCGGATGGCATCCCCGGGCCCTACCCGCATCCGCGCCTGTGGGGCAGCTTCCCGCGCGTGCTCGGCCACTACGCGCGCGAACTCGGACTGCTGACGCTGGAGGACGCGGTACGCCGCATGACCTCGCTGCCAGCATCGGTCTTTGGCCTGCCCGGGCGCGGCATGCTGCGGGAGGGGTACGCGGCGGACCTTGTGCTGTTCGATCCGGATGGCGTGATCGATCGCGCCGATTACACGCAGCCGTGCGAGCCGTCGGTGGGGATCGAGCAGGTCTATGTGAACGGCTGCGAGGTGTGGGGGCGCGCAGGCGCCACCGGCGCGGCCGCCGGCCGGTTCCTGGCGCGCTGAGCCTTGCCGTGGCCAGGCGGCGCCATCGTGCACTACCGGGCGTGGCCGGATTGCCAGCCCGCATCGCATCGCGCGGACAACCCATCACTACCCGAGGAGACCCAACTTGAAACAAGCCCATTCCCCGTTGCTTCCGATGCTGGCGGCGCTCGCTGTCGGCTTTGCCGCCGCGCCCGTGGCCGCTGCCTATCCGGAGCGGCCGATTACCCTGGTGATACCGTTCTCGGCAGGAGGGCCGACCGATGTGGTCGGCCGCATCGTGGCCGCCAAGGCAGCCGGACTCCTGGGCCAGCAGATCGTGGTCGACAATCGCGTGGGCGCGGCCGGCACCATTGGCCTGACGGCGGTGGCGCGCGCCAGGCCGGATGGCTACACCCTGGGTCTGGCCACCGTCAGTACGCACGGCACCGCGCCGCATCTGATGGCCAAGCCGCCTTATGACCCCGTCAAGGACTTCACGCCGGTGACCAACCTGGTCAGCAGTCCCAACATCCTGAGCGTGCATCCGGGCTTTCCGGCGCAGACGCTGAAGCAGTTCGTGACCTACGTGCAGCAGCACCCCGGCAAGGAGAGCTATGCCAACGCCGGCGCGGGCGGCATCAACGACCTTGGCATGGCCTGGTTCCTGCAGATCAACAATGCCGCCATGGTGAGCGTGGCCTACAAGGGTTCGGCGCCGGCCTTGAACGATGCGATCGGCGGCAGCGTTACCACGATTTTCGATAACTTCCCGTCCTCCCTGCCATTCATCAAGGCGGGCAAGTTGCGCGCCTTGGCCATCACCGGCACGCAGCGCAACGACAAGCTGCCCGATGTGCCGACCTTCGCCGAGCTTGGCTACAAGGACTTCGACGTCAGCGCCTGGTACGGCGTGGTGGCGCCGGCGCACCTGCCGGCCGACGTGCGTGCCAGGCTGGCGGATGCCTTCATTGCCGCACTCAAGGATCCCGGCACGCGCCAGCGTCTGATCGATGCCGGCGCCTACCCGGTCGGGAACAGCCCAGAGGCGTTCGCACGCCAGATCGGCCGCGAATACGAGCGCTGGGGCGCGGTGATCCGCAAAGCCGGAATCACTCCACAGTAGTCCGAGCCGGACAAAGCGGGCGGGGAGCGCCGCGGGTAGACAAGCGATACGAAACAAGAGATACGAAAAAAACGGAGATGGCATGACCTCATTGACACGAAATGCCCCAGCCTCGCCGCCAGCGGCGGCCGCGAGCGGGCTTCAACCCGGCCGGCGCAATGCCGCCATCGCGGTATTCCTGCTGGGACTGGCGGTTGCGCTGTACGTCCACTTCACCATGCCGGGGCAAACCAGCCTGTGGGGGCTGACGCCGGTGCTGGTATTTGCCGTCATTGCCTTGCTGGGGGTGGATATCGTGCTGTCCACCATTGCCGCCATCGTGCTCGGCGCCATCATGACGGGCACCACGCCCATCGGCATGGGCAAGCTGCTGGCGGATTCGCTGGGCTCCTTTATTGCGGTGGTCGGCCTGATCATCGTGCTGGGCGCTGGCGTGGGCGAGGTGGCCGCGCGTACCGGCGCGGCCGAACAGATGGTACGCGCCATCGTGCGCCGCATCGGCCTGTCCAACCAGGTGCGTGTGCGGCTTGGCATCATGGTGGCCTCGACGCTGATCTGCGGCGCGCTGGGCACGCTGGCCGGCGGCAACGCCATCATTGCCGCGGTGGTGATCCCGATTGCCGCCGCCGTGCGTCTGTCGCCGCCGGCGGTGGCGGCACTGTTCCAGACCGCCGGTTCGGCCGGCCTGGTGCTGGGGCCTTTCACGCCCAATGTGGTCACGGTGACCGGGCTGACCGGCCTGAGCTATCCGGAGTATCTGCTGGTGGCCGGCATCCCGATGGCGGCCGCGACCCTGCTGAGCGGCTGGTTCATGTCCGGCCGCATCCAGAAGATGACCGAGGCCAGCCACCAGTACGAGGAGGCGGAAGCTGGCGGCATGGCCGCCATCGACCTGGATGCCGCGCCGTCACGCCAGTCCGTGCGCGCCGCGTGGGCATTCTGCCTGACCATCGTCGCGCTGGCCGTGGCCGGGGTGCTGGCCAAGGCGGGCTACGCGTTCGCCATCATCGTCATGGTGTCGCTCGCCGCCACCACCGGGCTGGCCGGCGGCATGAGCCCGCGGGCCATCCTGCAGGCTATGTATGCGGGCGCCGGCAAGCTGATCTGGATCTTTTTCCTGTTCTGGCTGTTCAATCCGGTGTTGGTGCTGGTCGACAAACTGAACGCCTACCATGCCTTACTGGATCTCGCCAGCCCGCACCTGGCCGGCATCGGCGGCGCAATGCTGTGCGTGATCGTGCTGTGGTTCAACGTGATCGGCCATATCCCCGGTGCGGCCGTGGCGCAGATGACCTTCACGGCCAAGATCTTCGGCCCGCTGCTGGCGGCGGCCGGAGCCGGCCCGGCGGCCACCACCGCGGTGATCCTGGGCAGTTCGCAGATCGACTGGTTCGGGCCGTTCCCCACCTCAGACATGTTCGGCCAGATGGGGCTGGCACGCTCGACCCAGCTCAAGTACATGCTCTATAACGGCTGGGCCGTGATCGTGGTGAACCTGTGCCTGTTTTCCACCCTGTTCTTCTTCCTGGTTTAAGGAGAGCGACCATGTTCCCGCTGGGATCGCGTCCGCTGGACGCGCGCGCACTGCGCCAGCATGTCGAAGCCGGGCTGGCGCCGCTGCTCGCGGCGACGCCGGCGCGCCTGTCGCTCAGCCTGCGCGGCCTGGATGGCGCCGTGGTGCTGGAGCGCGATGCTGGCCGCGTGCGGCCGTCGGCCAGCATCATCAAGCTTCCCATCCTGCTGGCGCTGCTGGAGCAGGTAGCGGACGGCCGCTGCCGGCTCGACCAGCAGCTTGTCCTGGACGAGGACGAGCGCGCGGGCGGTACCGGCATTCTCCATCAGTTGCCCAGCGTGGCCAGTCTGTCGCTGGCCGAACTGGCGCGGCTGATGATCGTGCTCAGCGACAACGTGGCCACCAACGCGCTGATCGGCCTGCTTGGCTGCGCCGGGGTCACGCAGTGGTGCCGGCGGGCCGGCCTGGCGGCCAGCAGCTTGCAGCGGCGCATGATGGACGCCGCCGCGCGGGATGCCGGCCTGGACAATTTCACCAGCGCGGGCGATGCCGCTGCGGCGCTTGGCTGGATGCTGCGCGAGGCGTCGCTGCCAGCGGCACTGCGGACCTTCGCGCTGTCGTTGCTGGCCGACCAGCGCGAGCGCGCCCATTTCGGCGCCGCGCTGCCGGCACAGGTCCATCTCGCCAACAAGACCGGCCAGTTGCCGGGCCTGCGCCATGACGCCGGCATCCTCACCGCAGGCGATTGCAGCGTGGTGCTGGCGGTGCTGGCCGACGGCTTTACCGACCCGCGCACCGCGCACACCCTCCATGGCGGAGACGGGGCCGAACTGCTGGCGCAGATCGCGCGGCTGGTGGCCGGCGGGCTGCTTGCGCAGGCCGGCAAGCAACCGGCACAGGAATAGACAAGGAATATAAGGAACAGTCATGCCAATCAGAGTGGCAGCCATTCAACTCGACAGCCGGGACGACCGCGACGCGAACCTGGCTGCGCTGGAGCACTGGATACTGGCGGCGGCAGGCGACGGCGCCAAGCTGATCGTCACGCCGGAATACACCGATGTGCGCGGCGACGCCCAAGCACTGCGCGCCGCGGCCAGCCCGATACCCGGCGAGGTCACCGGGCGCATCGCGGCGCTGGCGCGCCGCACCGGCTGCTGGATTCACCTTGGCTCGATGCATGAGCGGCTGGCGGACCAGGCCCGGCTCGGCAACAGCGGCATCACCTTCGCGCCGGACGGCGCCATCGCCGCGCGCTATCGCAAGGCCCACCTGTATGACGCGGTGGTCGACGGCGTTCCCTACCGCGAGTCCGCCGATTTCGCGCCCGGCGAGCATTTGCAGACCGTCGAGGCGGCGGGGCTGACGCTTGGCCTCAGCATTTGCTACGACCTTCGCTTCGGGGAACTGTATCGCACCCTGCGCGGGCGCGGTGCCAATGTCCTGGTGGTGCCAGCCGCTTTCAATCTGCATACCGGCCGGGATCACTGGGAGACCTTGCTGCGCGCACGCGCCATTGAAAACCAGTGCTATGTGGTGGCTGCCGCGCAGATCGGCGGCGCCGGGCCGGGATTGCCCTGCCTCGGGCGCAGCATGATGATCGATCCCTGGGGCACGGTGCTGGCCTGCATGCCGGACCGCACCGGCTATATCATGGCCGATCTGGATCCGGAGCGGGTAGCGGCCCTGCGCGCCGGACTGCCGGCTTGGGAGCATCGCCGCACCGACCTTTACTTCCGCAACGCGGATGGCACGGCGGCAGCTTGAGGCGTGCCACCCGCCTCCTATCGCCTGCATCGTCCGTCAAGCTAGACTCGCGGGAGTCCGTCCGGGCCAGTGTCTGCACGCCCGGCCCGGGCGCTCCCGCGCCGGCGACTTCCAGGCCTGGGAGCGGTTCGACCGCCTGCAGCGCAAACTCGGTGGCCTGGTCGCTTTGTTCATGGTCGCCGCGCTCGTGCTGGGCGGCTCTCTTTTCGTGGCGGGCTGAGATGCCTGCTTGCCCATCTCCTGGTCAGGGGCGGGCGGACAGCGTGATTGGTTGAATCTTCCGCTGTAGGGGAGCTTTTCTCTTTGATGCTTGCCGGTTTGCTTGCGGATACTGTATAAATATACAGTGTTCACCAGCAAATCCCCCACTCAGCTTCGGACTGAGTCGCAAACGTCATATGACCTCGCCATTCCTTGCCCCTGCGCCCGACTTGTCGGGCGTTTCGCCCTTGGCGCAGGCGCCTTCGGCCCGTCAGGGCGCGCTGGACGCATTGGAGCGCCGTTATCCCGGCTTGTGGCGGGCAGGGCAGCTTGGCCATCTGGGCCGGGTGGGCAGCGTGCCGGCCCTGGACACGGGGCATGCGGCGCTCTCGGCCGAGTTGCCCGGGGGCGGCTGGCCGGTGGGTGCGCTGACTGAGTTGCTGCTCGCCGACCCGGGTGTTGGGGAGCTGCGCCTGCTGCGGCCCGCACTGCGGGCGCTGACCGCTGCGCAGCGCCGGCTGGCGCTGGTGGGGCCGCCGTACCTGCCCAATGCCATGTGCATGGCCGAATGGGGTTTGCCAGCGCACCAGTTGTTCTGGGTGCGTCCCCCCGCTGGCGCGGACCGGGCCGTGGCGCAGGCCGATGTGTTGTGGGCCGCGGAGCAGGTATTGCGCAGCCAGGCTTTTGGCGGGGTGATGGTGTGGCTGCCCACGGCGCGTCCGGAGGCGCTGCGCCGTCTGCAGGTGCTGGCGCAGGCGGGGGATGCGGTGGCCTGGGTGTGCCGTCCGGCCAGCGTGCTGCGCGAATCGTCGCCGGCGGTGTTGCGGCTGCTGTTGTCGCCGTTGCCTGGCAATGCCCTGTCGATCACTTTTCATAAGCGGCGCGGGCCGGTGCGCGATACGCCGCTGGTGCTGCCGCTGGGCGAGATGATGGCGGTGCCCGCCCGGGCGGAATCCGCGTCGCCGGCGCCGGTGCCTCTGGCGCCCCTACATGCCACGGTTTCCCATGCCGTTGCGGGAGAGCAAGCCCATGTCGTACTGGATCGCGGTGCATCTGCCGCGCCTGTCGCTGGACGCGCTGCAGCCGAACTGGCCTGACTCCGCCTCGCATGCCTCTGCTGGCGCCTTGCACCACAGCGTGCCGGTGGCGGTGATGGAGCGCGAGCGCGTGGTGCTGGCCAACGGGCCGGCGGTGGCGCTGGGAGTGCAGGCCGGGATGCGGCGCGGCGGCGTGCAGGCCTTGTCGGCGCAGGTGGTGCAACTGGAGCGCGAGCCGGTTGCCGAGGCGCAGCTGATGACGGCGCTGGCACTGGCGCTGCTGCATTTCACGCCGCATGTCGCGCTTCATCCCGATCCCGATGCGGCTACCGTGATGATCGATGCCGGTGCCAGCCTGCGGCTGTTCGGCGGCCATCTTGCGCTGTGCCGCGCGGTGTATGCGCGGGTGCGCCGGTTGGGCGCATTCCTGCAGCTCGGTTGCGGGCCCACGGCCTTCGGCGCCGCGTGGCTGGCGGCGCAGCCGCTGCGGCGGGATCGCCGGGGCGCCATGGTGCGGCCGGCGCGGCGCGCGGTGCAGCCGGCCCGCATGGCGCGCCTGCTGGACCGGCTGCCGGTGGCCATGCTGCACGGTCTGGCCGACGACGGCTGGCTCGACGGCATCGGCTGCCGCACCGTGGGAGAGGTGCGCGGCCTGCCGCGTGCCGGCCTGCGGCGACGGCTGGGGCCCGATCTGCTGGCACGGCTGGACCAGGCTTATGGCGAGGTGCCGGTGCGCTTTACCTGGTTCAGCGCGCCCGCGGCCTTCGCGCAGCGCATGGAGCTGCCCGGCCGTACCGAATCCGTCCAGGGTGTGATGGCGGGCGCGCAGCGCCTGCTGCTGGCGCTGGCCGGCTGGCTGGCGGTGCAGCAGGCCGGCGTGACCCGCCTGGTGCTGCGGCTCGAGCATGAGCGCTACCGGCTTGGCTGCGAGACCCCGGCTACGCCGGTGACGATCGGCCTGGCGCAGCCCAGCCGCGATCCGGTCCATCTGTCGAAGCTGTTGCAGGAGCGGCTGGACAAGCTGCAGTTCAGTGTGCCCGCGGTGGGCCTGCTGCTGCTGGTGGAGTCCATGGAGACCTGCCTGCCGCAGAGCGATTCGCTGTTCCCGGAGCCGGGCGGCACGCCGGCCGAGCTGGGCCGCCTGCTCGATACGCTGATGGCGCGGCTCGGCCGCGAGAACGTGCTGCAGCCCCGGCCGCTGGCCGACCACCGGCCCGAGCGCGCCAACCGCTGGTGCCCGGCCGACGAAATGCCGGGAGGTTCGCCGCGCGAGGGCGCGCGGGCCACGCCGGGTCTCCCCGAGCGCCCGCTGTGGCTGCTGGAACAGCCGCTGCCACTGACCGTGCAGCGCCACCGGCCTTGTCATGGCGGGCCGCTGACCTTGCTGTCGCGGCCGGAACGCATCGAATCCGGCTGGTGGGATGGCGCGCTCGCCACGCGCGATTATTTCATCGCCGAGCGGGGCGATGGCCTGCGCTGCTGGGTCTACCGCCAGCGTCCGGGGCGCGAGGAAGGCGGTGAGTACCGCTGGTTCCTGCATGGCTTGTTCGCCTGAGCCTCATCCTCGTCATGTCCAGCAAGCCAGCCATGCCTTCGTTTTCCGCTTTGCCGTCCGCGCTTTCGGCGCTGCTGCCGGCATTGCCGGATTATGTGGAGCTGCACTGCATCTCCAATTTCACGTTCCTGGATGGGGCTTCCCATCCGGTCGAGCTGATCGAGCGCGCGTTTGCGCTGGGCTACCGCGGGCTGGCGCTGACCGACGAATGCTCGGTGGCCGGCACGGCGCGCGCGCATCACGCGCTGAAAGACCTGCGCGAGCGTACCCGCGACGCGGCCGCGCGCAGCGCGGCGCGGCTGGCTGCGGGGCTGGATGAAGATGATGACGATGAGGATCCCACCGAGGACGACAGGGAGGAAGCCGGCCAGCCCGATGGCGGGCACGGCGCGGATGGCGAGCCCCTTGCCGGGCCGGATCCGGATTCCGCGTCCGCCGCCAGCAGGGCCGCGGCTCCCGGCGAAGCCTGCCAGGCCCGCCTGCGCCGCCATGAAAAACGCACCGCCCAGGCGCGCGCCGCGCAGGATTTCCGCCTGCTGGTCGGCAGCCGTTTCACGCTGACCGGCCACGCCGGCGAGCCGGTGCTGCGCCTGGTGCTGCTGGCACAGGACCGCGAAGGCTTCGGCAACCTGAGCGAGCTGATCACCCTGGGCCGCACGCGGGCGGAGAAGGGCAGCTACCGCCTGCATCCCGACGACCTGGCCGCGCCGCCGCAGCCGGAGCAGGCTCACCTGCGCGGCATGCCCAACTGCCTGGCGTTGCTGCTGCCGTCTTATTGCCCCGAGCCCGACGCGCTGCTGCAACAGGCGCAGTGGATGCGGCAGACCTTCGGCTCGCGCGGCTGGATCGCGCTCGAACTATTGCAGGGCCATGCCGACGCCTTGCACCGGTTGCGGCTGGAGGCCGTCTCGGCGCAAACCGGCCTGCCGCTGGCGGCGGCCGGGGCGGTGACCATGCATGTGCGCTCGCGCAAGCCGCTGTCCGACGTGCTGAGCGCCATCCGCGTGGGCCAGCCGCTGGCCGAGTGCGGCATGGCGCTGGCGTCCAACGCCGAGCAGCACCTGCGCATGCGGCAGCGGCTGTCGCGGCTTTATCCGCGCGAGGCGCTGGCGCAAACCGTGCGGATCGCCTCGTGCTGCGATTTCTCGCTGGAGACGCTGCGCTACGAGTATCCGGAGGAACTGGTCCCGCCCGGCGAGACACCCTTCAGCTACCTGCGCCGCGAGACCATGAAGGGGGTGCTGCGGCGCTTCCCCGGCGGCCTCAAGCACCAGTGGCGAAAGCAGTTGATGGACGAACTCGCGCTGATCCGGGAAAAGCACTACGAGCCTTTCTTCCTGACCGTGCACGATATCGTGCGTTTCGCGCGCAGCCGCGACATCCTGTGCCAGGGGCGCGGCTCGGCGGCCAACTCGCTGGTCTGCTATTGCCTGTTCATTACCGAGGTCCATCCCAAGGACGCGAATATGCTGTTCGGCCGCTTCCTGTCGCGCGAGCGCGACGAGCCACCCGATATCGATGTCGACTTCGAGCACCAGCGGCGCGAGGAAGTCATCCAGTACATCTACGGAAAATACGGCCGCGACCGTGCCGCGCTGGCGGCTTCGCTGATCACCTATCGCTCGCGCAGCGCGCTGCGCGACGTTGGCCGCGCGCTCGGCATCGATGCCAGCGTGATCGAGCAGGTGGTCAAGGGCCAGGCGTGGTGGGATGGCGGCAAGACCTTTCTCGATCGCATCGCCCAGTACGGGCTGGACCCGGACGCGCTGGCGGTGCGGCAGTGGGCCAGCCTGACCGCGCAATTGCGGGGTTTCCCGCGGCATCTGTCGCAGCATGTGGGCGGTTTCGTGATCGCGCGGCACAAGCTGTCGCGCCTGGTGCCGATCGAGAACGCGGCCATGGAAAACCGCAGCGTGATCCAGTGGGACAAAGACGACCTCGAATCGCTCGGCCTGCTGAAGGTGGACGTGCTGGCGCTGGGCATGCTGTCGGCGATCCGGCGCGCGCTGGCATTGATTCCGACCCGCTCGAGCGCGCCGTTGCGGATGCAGGACATTCCCCGGAAAGACCCGCAGACCTACGACATGATCTGCGCCGCGGACACCATTGGCGTGTTCCAGGTGGAATCGCGGGCGCAGCAGTCGATGCTGCCGCGGCTGCAGCCGCGCACGTTCTATGACCTGGTGGTGGAGGTGGCCATCGTGCGGCCGGGGCCGATCCAGGGCGGCATGGTGCACCCCTACCTGAAACGGCGCGAGCAGCTGCGGCGCACCGGCAAGCCGCCGGCATATCACAATGAGGTGATCAAGGATGTGCTGGGCCGGACCCTGGGCGTGCCGATCTTCCAGGAACAGGTCATGCAGCTGGCCATCGATGCAGCCGGCTTCACGCCAGGCGAGGCCGACCAGTTGCGCCGCTCGATGGCGGCCTGGCGGCGCAAGGGCGACCTGAAGAAGCACCAGGACGCGCTGGTCAAGGCGCTGACCCGCAACAAGTATCCGGAAGCCTTC
Source organism: Cupriavidus sp. 96C5-1 (assembly GCF_057798855.1). Classification (NCBI taxonomy): domain Bacteria; kingdom Pseudomonadati; phylum Pseudomonadota; class Betaproteobacteria; order Burkholderiales; family Burkholderiaceae; genus Cupriavidus; species Cupriavidus sp. 96C5-1. Next base: position 151,012 of record NZ_JBYOJU010000016.1, read on the forward strand.
GCGCTGGCCATCTGCAAGCAGATCGAGGGTTTCGGCGAATATGGCTTCCCGGAAAGCCATGCCGCCAGCTTCGCCAAGCTGGTCTATATCAGCGCGTGGATCAAGTGCCATCATCCGGCGGCCTTCCTGTGCGCCTTGCTCAACAGCCAGCCGATGGGTTTCTATTCGCCCTCGCAACTGGTGCAGGATGCCCGTCGCCACCACGTGACCATCCTTCCGGTGGATGTGACGGTGAGTTGCTGGGAAAGCACGCTGGAGCCCGCGGCGCCGGAGCCTGCGGCGCGAGTGCGCGAGCGTGCGCAGCCGGCGGTGCGGCTCGGACTCGATCGCGTGGGCGGCATGCGCGAAGCCGCGGCCCAGCGCATCGTGCAGGCACGCGCCGAGCAGCCTTTCGCCAGCGTCGAAGACCTCGTGCTGCGGGCGCGGCTGGACCGTCATGACATCGATGCGCTGGCTGCCGCCGATACGCTGTCCGGCCTGGCCGGGCATCGCCGCCAGGCGCGCTGGCAGGCCCGTGCCGCCGCGCTGCAGGCGGCCCACCGCGACCTGCTCTATGAAGCGCCGCCGGCCGAGAGCGAACTACGCCTGCCGGCGCCGCGGCTGGGCGAGGACGTGGCGGCGGACTACGCCAGCCTGGGCCTGTCGCTCAAATCGCATCCGCTGGCGCTGCTGCGGCCGCGGCTGGCCGCCATGAAATACGCCACGGCGCTGGAACTGGCCCGTTGCGGCAACGGCCGGCGCGTGCGGGCCTGCGGCATTGTCACGGTGCGCCAGCGTCCGGCTACGGCCAGCGGCACCATCTTCACTTCGATCGAGGACGAGACGGGTGTCGTGAATGTGATCCTGTGGCCGGACCTGATCGAGCGCCAGCGCAGGGAAGTGCTGGGCGCCACCTTGCTGGGCGTGATCGGCATGTGGCAGCGGCAGGGAGAAGTCAGGCACCTGGTGGCGCAGGAACTGGTGGACCTGAGCCCGCTGCTGGGCCGTTTGATGGTCTCCAGCCGCGACTTTCATTGAGCGGTGCCGGGCCGGCACCATCCGGCAGCGTTACCGGGCGGATGCTTCCTGGTCATGAGGCCCGCCGCACAACGGCCTGGCCGTCTCTCCCTGCCACCCTACCGCCCTGAGCAAGGCATAGCCATGCGATGTGATATGCGGGCACGCCTGTCCCGGCGCGCATTCCTCGAGCGTCACCAGGCCGCGTTCCAGTAGCGCTTCCAGATCCACGGGATCGAGTTCCCGCCGATCATGCACATCGCGGGCCAGCAGCAAGGTGGCAAATTCGTGTGGACTCAGCATCGCCTACTCCTGGTTGAAAATCCTGATCGCGCGGACCGGCGGGGGTGGACGCCGCCGCCTGGGAAAAGACAGCACTCCCGTCCATTGGTTCAGGCGCGTTTTTCGTCTTGGCGAGGCAGCCGGCAGACCTCGCGTTCCTTTTTTCCTTCACTTCGGTTGTACGCGGCTTATGCGTCCGTTTCGTGTCCGGTACGTATCCCATCCTGGCGCGTATGTCACCGATTTCACGCCGGCATTACGCCCGCTTTTCGAGCATCCTGCACCTGCCTTGTGCTGTTTCCGCCCCGTGTTTGTGCAGGCCGGAATTACTGCGAAACATCGCTTCAGTAAGCTGCCGGATGGCCGATACAAGGCGCATTCATGCGTTTTCGGGATCTCTCGTGGCTACCTTTCTTTCTCCCGCAGTGCGCCTGATGGCGCGCCTCGATATCACCCGCAAGCTGGTCTTGCTCGCAGTCCTGTTCCTGATCCCGCTGAGCGGCTCGCTCTATGCGGTCCTGAGCCTGTCGGTGCAATCGGTCCGCGCCGCGCAGGACGAACTGCGGGGCCTCGCCATCGTCGACCGTGCGCTCGACTTCATGCGCGAAACGCAGGTCAGGCGCGGCGCAGCCAATGCCGTGCTGGCCGGCAATGCGGCATTCCGCGCCACCTTCGATGCCGCGGATGCCAAGGCCGGCACATACCTCGACGCGTTGATCAGGCAAGCCGACGCGGCGGCGGGCTTCGACGTGAGCGCGGACACGCGAACACTGGGGCAGGCGTGGAAACGCATGCATGAAACGGGCCTGGACGTCACGGCCGGGCCGCTGTTCGACATGCACAGCGCACTGGTCAAGCAGACCCGGCTGTTTATCGGCGATGTGGCCGACCGCTCCTCGCTCGCGCTCGACCCGGATAGCGGCTCGTACTACCTGGTCAACCTGATGGTGGGGCCGATGCCCAAGCTTGCCGAACTGAGCGCGCTGGCGCGTGGCCGGGGCGCCGCGATCATCAGCCAGGGCGGATATTCCGACGCGGCGCAGCAGGCCGAGCTGGCCGCGCTGGCCGAGCAGATCCAGGACGGCCTGGAATCCGTGCGGCGCGATATCGGCCGCGTGACGCGCGGTGCTCCGGACTATCGCGCGCGGGTGGAAGCGGCGCAGGCGAAGCTGGCCGCCATGGACGCCTTCCATCGCACGCTGAAGGAAAAGATGCTCGGCACGGGCGGCATCGCCATCGATGCCAAGGCGTACTTCGGCGAAGCCACCGCCGCCATCGATGCGGTTTCATCGGTCAACAAGGAATTCAACGCCATCGCCCGCGCCATGCTGGCGCAGCGCATCGCCGCCGGCGCGCTGCAGCTGGAAGTGCTGGCCGGCGTGGCGCTGCTTGCCGTTGGCGCTGCGTTCTACCTGTTCGCGGGCTTCAGCCGCGGCATGCACGAGGACGTGCGGGAAGTGGCCAGCATGGTGGCGCGGATCAACGGCGGCGACCTGGCGCTGCGGATCGAGGTGCGGGGCAGCGACGAACTCAGCGAGGTGAAGCGCCACCTGCTGTCGCTGGTGGAGAACTGGCGCGCGCTGATCGGCGATACCAAGATGGGGGCGCAGAACGTGCTGGTTGCCGCTGGCGAGATCGCGCAGGGCAACCTGGACTTGTCGCAGCGCACGGAGGAGCAGGCGTCGTCCCTGCAGCAGACCGCCGCCAGCATGGAGCAGCTTACCGCGATCGTGCAGCAGAATGCCGGCAGCGCGGACCAGGCCAGCGCACTGGCCGGCGAGGCGTCGGATATCGCGGTGGCGGGTGGCGCTTCGGTGGGGCGCGTGTTGCAGACCATGGGCGAGATCGAGGCCGATTCGAGGCGCATCGCCGAGATCATCGCGGTAATCGACGCCATTGCCTTCCAGACCAATATCCTGGCGCTCAATGCCGCGGTGGAGGCGGCGCGCGCCGGCGAATACGGCCGCGGCTTTGCCGTGGTGGCCACCGAGGTGCGCGGCCTTGCGCAGCGCGCGGGCAGCTCCGCCAAGGAGATCCGGTCCCTGATCTCGCAGTCGGTGCGGCGCGTCGAGACTGGCTCCGTGCTGGCGGGCGATGCTGCCGCGACCATGGACGGCATTGTTGCCGCGGTCAAGCGTGTGACCGCCATGATGGACGAGATCAGCCATGCATCCCGCGAACAGAGCAGCGGCATTGCGCAGGTGAACCAGGCCGTCACCCAGATGGATCAGGTCACGCAGCAGAACGCCGCGCTGGTCGAGCAGGCCGCTGCCGCCGCCGACGCCTTGCGGGAGCAGGCGCAACGCATGGAACAGTCGGTCGCCGTTTTCCGGCTGGAAGAGGCCATGCCGGCGTAGCGAAGGCGGCGGGCATCAGCGCCGGTTGGCGATCCAGATGCCCGCCACGATGGCGGCCAGCCCGGCCGCGTGAAACCAGCGCGGCCAGTCGCCCAGCAGCGCGGTCGACATCAGCGCGGCAAACACAGGCGTGAGCGTAAAGAAGAAGACCGGCAACTGGGCTCCGGCGCGGGCAATGGCGCGGTCCCAGGAAAAGTAGGCTAGCAGCGATGGGATCGTTGCCACATACAACAGGATGCCAATCACCTTGCCGTTCCAGTGCATCGGCACAGGCGCCGTCCACAGCTCCCACGCCACGAACGGCACGCTGGCCAGCACGCCCGCCACGATCTGCGCGAACAGCAGCACGGCCAGCGGCAGGGCTGGCCGCTTCTTGCGCAGCAGCCAGGTGTAGGCGCTCCATGTAATGGTGGCCGCCAGCATGAACAGGTCGCCGGGCACGAAATCCAGCTGGGCCAGCCGCTCCGGCTCGCCACGCAGCAGTACTACGCCCACGCCGGCCAGACAGAGCAGGGCGCCCAGCGCGTGCCGGCTGCGCACCCGCTCACGGAAGAAGAGTGCGCCGATGATCAGCAGGAAGATCGGCGCGGAGGCGCCGATCAGGGTGACATTGATCGGTGACGACGTGGTCAGCGCCAGGTACTGCATGGCGTTGTAGACCGAGACGGAGAGCATGCCCATGGCGGCGATGACACCGGCGTGCTGCTTCAGGGCCGCGGCATGCTCGCGCACGCCCCGCCGGACATAGGGCGCCAGCAGCAGCCCGGCCAGCGCCCAGCGGGCAAAGTTCAGCGTGATCGGCGGGATGGCGCCCGCGGCGTAGTGGCCGACGATGGCATTGCCGGCCCAGCTCAATGGCGGAAATGTCAGCAGGCCCAGCGTGGTCCAGTCGAGCCTGGTCTTGCCAAGCGAGGAAGCGGTCATCGGTGTGTTGTCGTCCTGTTTGTATTCTTTTGTTCTTCTCTGCTTTCCTGCTGGCATTATGCCGCAGACGTCAATTGCAAACGATTGTCAACACCCTGCTTTTGGCGGGTACCTTGCGCTAGTCTCCCCACCTATCGGGCTGGGTTCCAGGTCCGTTCATCAATTTTCTGACTCGGTTGGAGTGGGCTATGGGTATGCTGGATTTCATCAAGGATGCAGGCGAGAAACTGCTTGGCATTGGCACGGCAAAGGCGGCGCCTGCGGCCGATGCGACAAGCATCGTCGATGACGCCAATCGCGCGGCGGCTGCCTCGATCGAGGGGTATATCGCCAGCATGGGCCTGTCGGCCGACGGCCTGTCCGTCACCGTCGATGGCGCGCAGGGCGTGGTGACTGTCTCCGGCCAGGCCGCCGACCAGGCCACGCGCGAGAAGATCATCCTGTGCTGCGGCAATGTCCAGGGCGTGGAAAAGGTGCAGGACGACATGACCGTCAGCGCCGAATCCGCCGCCGCGCAGTGGCATACCGTGGCCAAGGGGGACACCCTTTGGGCCATTGCGCAGAAGTGCTACGGCAACGGCGCCCGCTACCCGGAGATATTCGAGGCCAACCGTCCCATGCTGAGCGATCCGGACAAGATCTACCCGGGCCAGACGCTGCGCATTCCGGGCTGAGCCCGGATGCTGGCCTGGTCGGCCAGCGCCGGATACGAACTGTTACACGGCGCTGCGCGCAGGCTGTCAACACGTGTAGCCGCCGGGCCGTTTCTACAGGCAACGCGCAAGATGCGCGGCTCACCTGGAGATTGACATGAAGAAGGTTCTCGCCATCCTGACCCTCGGCCTCTTTGCTGCCGGCGCTTTCGCCCAGGCACCTGCTGCCGAGGCCACCAAAGAGCCGGTCAAGGTCGAAAAGAGCACGCACAAGAGTACCAAGACGCACGGCACCAAGCATACCAAGCCGGCAACGCCGGCCAAGTCCGCCGCACAGTAATGCGGCGATTCGGGGTGCGCCTCGCTGGGGGCGCATTCCTTTTTCCTTCTCGTGACCTATGCACCTGATCTGGACGATTCTCATCGGCTTCGTGGCGGGGCTCGTAGCACGCGCCATTACCCCGGGCAACGGCCCTAGCGGCTTCTTCCTGACCGCCGCGCTTGGCATCGGCGGCGCGCTGGCGGCTACCTTCCTCGGGCAGGCTTTGCACTGGTATCGCCCAGGGCAATCGGCGGGCTTCATCGGCGCCGTGGTCGGCGCGGTGATTCTTTTGCTGGCCTATCACCTCATCAGCAAGAAGAGCTAGGCTAGCCAAACAAGCAAACAAGACATAGCGAAACACGGAACGCGATCATGAGCCTGATGGATTTTTTGCAGAGCGCGGCGACTGCCCTCGGCGGCACGCCCGAACAACAGGTGGACCACATAGCGCAGAACGCCCCGGCGGGCGCGCTTGGCGAGGTGCTGGCCAGCGCCTTCCGTTCCGATCAGACGCCGGCGTTCGGCAATATGGTGGGTGAACTGTTCGGCCAGTCCAGCGGTGCGCAGCAAGCCGGCATGCTTAACCAGCTGCTGGCAACGCTGGGCCCCGCCGTGCTGTCCGGTGCGGCGGGTGGCGCGCTGGGCAACCTGCTGCAGCCCGGCGCCACCCAGGTCACGCCCGAGCAAGCCAGCCAGCTCACGCCGGCACAGGTGCAGGAGATCGCGGCCCATGCCGAGCAGGCGCATCCGGGCGTGGTCGACCAGATTGCCGGCTTCTATGCGCAGCATCCCACGCTGGTCAAGACCATTGGCGGCGCTGCGCTGGCCATTGCGCTGGCGAAGTTCAAGGAAAGCCAGCAGGGCTGAGTCCTCACCCCAGGCCGCCTTGCGCGGTCTCGCGCCCGCATCGGGTCCAGGCCCGGCTCCATGAGAATTTTCGAATGGGGCTTGCCAGGATGATGCGGGCGCTTTAGTATTCGCCCCCTTCGCAATACAAAGACCGCTGCAACGCAGACGGGACCAGGGTTGCGGGGGTTGGCAGGGGAGGTTGGCGAGCCGTGTTCAGGCGCCGGCCGCAGCAAAGAAAGTTTGCGAAACCTGTTGACGAAACGATGATCACGCTTCATAATCTCGTTTCTCTGCTGCAGACAACGCAGCGACGCGGTAAGCAAAGCGAACCGCGGCCAGTTCTTTAACAAACAAACAACCGATAAGTGTGGGCGCTTGATAGCGGATGCGGAAGGCTTCGGTCTTTTAGCTTACAAGTTATAAAGTGCTCGCACAGTAAAACATGTTGGTTATGTCTTCGGACGTAGCCAGTCAGTTTTCTGAGAGTGAGCGACCGCTCGAAAGAGCGAGATTCTTCGGAAT